>JAOAPF010000547.1 GCA_025462755.1 Edaphobacter sp. | reverse complement strand
GGTGGCGACTGGTGGAATCAAACGCTCTGGGGCCTTGAGCAATGGGACCTCGTCGCGCGAACGCATGATGGGTCCATGATCTGCTGCTGCATGACACGCGATCTCATGCAGAATCTGTGGCAGATGGCGGCGCTCTATGACTGAGCGTTATGTCGAGCTGCACGCTGCCAGCGCCTTCAGCTTTCTCGAAGGTGCATCGCAACCCGAAACACTGATTGAACGCGCGGTCGCCCTGGGGATGCCGGCAATGGCCTTGCTCGACCGCAACGGCGTCTACGGCTCCGCCCGTTTCCATACCAGCGCGAAGAGCAATAACATTCGCGCTCACATCGGGGCGGAGATCGCGGTGTCGAGCTTTGGTCCAAGGCTCACGCCGCCTGCATGGGTGCCGCATCAGCATGTTTCCGAACCTGCGCGCTTGCCTCTACTCTGCGAATCGCGCGAGGGCTATCAGAACCTCTGCCAGCTCATCACGCAATTCAAGATGCGTGAGACGACGAAACAGGAGGGTGCGGCCAACTTCGATGATCTGCAGCAATATGCTCAAGGCCTCGTCTGCCTGACGGGTGGCGATGAAGGCCCATTAGCGGCTGCGCTGATGCGTGGAGGCGAAGAGGCAGGCCGCGAGACAGCCGAGCGGTTGATTCGTATCTTCGGTCCAGCCAACGTCTACGTCGAACTGCAACGGCATCGTGAGCGCGAGGAAGAGTGGCGGAATCAGGCTGCGCTTCGGATTGCCCGTTCCCTCAAGCTCCCTGTACTCGCGACCAACGGAGTTCGCTACGCCGCGGCATACGATCGGGAGATTCTGGACCTTTTTACGGCGGTGCACCACCATACCGAACTCGATCATGCTGGCCGCCTTCTGTCGCTCAATAGTCAACGGCATCTGAGACCAGCCCGTGCGATGGCCGCGCTCTTTCGAGACGTGCCGGAAGCCATCGCTAACACAGTCGATCTCTCCTCGCGGCTCAAATTTGAGCTAAATGACCTGGGCTATGAGTTCCCCCGTTATCCAGTGCCGGACGGCGAAACTATGGATAGCTTTTTGCGAAAGCGCACAGAAGAGGGCGTGCTGCAGCGCTACGGGCCAAAGAATGATCCCGGCCTCCTGGAGCGCGCAAAGAAGCAGGTCAATCACGAGTTGGCTTTGATCGCCAAGCTCGGTTTTGCCGGATACTTCCTTATTGTTTGGGACATCGTCCGGTTTTGCAAACGTAACGACATCCTGATTCAGGGTCGCGGCAGTGCGGCGAACTCCGCCGTCTGCTATGCGCTCGAAATCACCGCAATCGATCCGGTTGGTATGGAACTGCTCTTCGAACGTTTCCTGAGCGAGAGCCGCGGAGAATGGCCGGACATCGACCTCGATCTGCCATCCGAAGACAAGCGGGAGCAAGCCATCCAATATGTCTACCAGCGTTATGGCGAATTGGGCGCGGCCATGACGGCCAACGTCATTACTTACCGGGGCAAGTCGGCTGCTCGCGAGGTCGGAAAGGCGTTAGGTTTCGACCAGGAATCGTTGGGCCGGCTTTCGGGGCTCGTCAGCAATTGGGAGTGGCGCGGCAAGAACGACACCATGGCTCACTCCTTCCAGAATGCCGGCTTCGATATCAAGCACCCTCGCATCGCCAAGTATCTTGAGCTGTGCATGCGGATTCAGGATCTACCGCGTCACCTTGGCCAGCATTCAGGCGGCATGGTGATCTGCCAGGGGCAGTTGAATTGTGTAGTGCCTCTGGAGCGAGCGTCCATGCCGGGCCGTACCGTTGTCCAGTGGGACAAGGAAGATTGTGGAGATCTCGGCATCATCAAAGTGGATCTGCTCGGTCTTGGCATGATGGCAGTTATTAAAGACTGCCTTGAGTTAATCCCAGAACACTATGGCGACCGAGTGGATATGGCCCAGTTGCCGGAAGATAAAGACGTGTACAAAGTGCTGCAACAAGCAGACACGGTAGGCATGTTCCAAGTCGAGAGCCGCGCACAGATGGCGTCTCTCCCTCGGAATAGCCCTAAGAAATTTTACGATCTTGTTGTCCAGGTTGCCATCATTCGGCCAGGCCCTATCGTCGGGCAGATGATGCACCCATACATGCGGCGACGGCAAGGGAAAGAAGAGGTCACCTACCTACATCCATTATTAGAAGAGACGTTGAAGCGCACTCTGGGTGTTCCGCTCTTTCAGGAGCAATTACTGCGCATGGCGATGGTTGTCGCCAACTTCTCAGGCGCGCAGGCCGAAGAGCTGCGCCGTGCCGTAGGAATGCGCCGCTCCTGGGAACGGATGAAGAGCCTCGAAGTCGACCTCCGCGCTGGCATGACGGCGAACGGCATAGACACGAAGACACAGGACAGCATCGTGCAGAACATCAGCTCGTTCGCACTGTACGGCTTTCCAGAGTCGCATGCGGCCAGCTTCGCCCTGATCGCCTATGCCTCGGCTTACTTCAAAGTGAAGTACCTTGCTGCATTCACCTGCGCCATTCTCAACAATCAGCCGATGGGGTTTTATTCCCCCGCAGTGCTTGTGAAAGATGCCCAGAGGCACGGTCTTCGCGTGAAGCCCATCGACATTCAGGTCTCGAAGTGGAACTGCATAGTGGAGCACGAAGAGGACGGTACGCTTTCGATGCGGATGGGCCTCGGCTACGCCAAAGGCATGCGAAAGGAGTCTGCCGATGCTTTGGTTGTTTCTCGCGAACAAGATAGAATATTTCGCTCAGCAGAGGATCTTGCACTGCGCGTTCCATCGCTGAACCGAAAGGAACTCACATCGCTGGCGCGGATCGGCGCCCTGAATCAGCTCGAAGGAATAGCCCATCGGCGCGATGCTCTTTGGCAGGTAGAGTGGGCCGGCAAACCTGAAGGACCCCTTCTGCGGCAAAGAAGCGACTGGCTCCGCGAAGACAATAAAAACCTGCCGCTCCGGCAGATGAATACGGAGGAACGTCTGGTCGCCGACTATGCCGGTACAGGACTGACGGTCGGCAAACATCCGATGCACTATCGGCGTCGCGAGCTGAGGTCGCAAGGAATCTTGTCCTCGGAGGATCTGCGAAACCACCGGGATGGGCAATTTGTACGAACAGCCGGTTGCGTCATTGCACGGCAACGGCCAGGCACAGCCAAGGGTTTCATCTTTCTTTCAATGGAGGATGAAGTAGGGATCGCCAACGTGATCGTTACGCCGGATCTCTATGAACGGGATCGCCTCGTCGTGACACAAAGCAAGTTTTTGCTGGTCGAAGGCCTTCTACAGAATCAGGACGGCGTAATCCACGTCAAAGCATCGCGCCTGTCAGCGCTTACCAGTAATGGCCTGGATCTGCGCTCGCATGATTTTCATTAATATCAATTGGTGTCCCCGATGGGATTCGAACGCATGCTATCGCCGTGAAAGCGGTCTGATAGGAAATTGCAGGATTTGCATGCAGTAGTAGTCACTCGCGTAAGTACCTTATGAGACGGCGGTAAGCGCGATTTCGGCCTCGCAGCTATTTGCATGGACTTTCGGCTGTTTGGCGCTTCGTTCGTTATGCCGGCGGCTTTCTGGATTCGGATAAAGTGCGATGCGCTTTTTCTCCGGGAGGAGGGGCCGCGTCATAGAGTGTGTTGAGCCGATCCGAAGCGGCTTGCTGCGAGTTCATCGTGAGCGAACCATACAGGTCGCATATGACCCGCCGCGGCCAATTTCAGGCACTCTTAGACCTCGTTATGCAGTTCGCGCTCCACAATGCTAAGAGACCTCCTTTTCATCTGGAGATACATCCGCCCGATGTATTCACCGAGAATGCCGAGTAGCATTGCATTGACGCTGAGAGAGCCGAGGATGAGGATAGTAATGGTAGTAAATCCGGCAGGAGCGCGAAAACCTACTGTAAAGTAGGCGATGAGATATCCGGAGATAGCTAGCAGCGTGAGGAAGGAAACGCAGATTCCAACATAAGTGGCTACGCGCAACGGCACCACAGACTGATTGACTATACCGTCCAGCGCCAGCATGACATTCTCGTAGATGGAGAACTTCGTGAATCCGCGAACACGCGCTCCCCGGTTATAGTCGATGCCTAGCTGATTGAAGCCCAACGTTGCAATCGTGCCGCGGAGATAGGGACGTGTATCATCGATGCGTCGCAGTTCCTCGATAACGCGCCGACTTACCAAGCGGAAGTCGCCTGCGTCAAGCGGAATGGGGTCTTCGGAGAGGAAATCCACTAGCCAGTAAAAGGCCTTGCGCGCGAGGCTCCACTTCCAGGATTCGAGGCGCGAGATGCGGGTGCCGTAGACTACGTCGTACCCCTCGCGCCAGCGCTTGAGAAACTCAACGATCAAGTCAGTAGGATCCTGGAGGTCGCAGTCCAACTGAATGGCGGCGTCACCACGGCATCTCAGGTAAGCTGTGAGGATCGAACGTTGATATCCGAAGTTGCGTGAGAATCTGTAGGCGCGCACGCGGGAATCGGCACGCGCGAGGTCCCGGAGGAGGTCAGGGGTCTTGTCGGTGCTGTGGTTGTCGGTGAAGACGAATTCAAACTCGTACTGATCATTCAGCGGGTCGATTACACGCCTTACATCGGCGTAGAACGGCATCACGTTCTCTTCTTCATTGAATACCGGGATCACGAGCGAGACGAGAAGCTTTCCGGGTTCCATCGGTAAAATCCAATCTTTGACGCTTCATCAACGTGGCTAGCGAAGATTTTTCTCAGGTCAGTGTAGCGCAGGAACGAAGAAAGTCTTCGAGGTCGCTGTGGCAATCCGCGAGACCTTCGGAGGCAGTACGCATGGTCAGATCAGGATGCAGGCGCGTCAGCTTCGCAATCGACAGACCGGCGGACAAAGGACGTGGGGCCTTCTGGCCGAGTGCGCTTGTGGGCAGTCCCTGGAGCAGGTTCACGTCGAGACCTAGGAATGCCGCGACTGAGCGTGCAAATTCAAGCCGATCCATCCGCTCCGGGCCGCAGACATGGAAGATGCCCGTGGCTCCGCGCTCAACCAGCGCAATGGCCGCCTTCGCCAGATCACGGTTGTAGGTGGGTGTAGAGATCTGATCTTCGGGTACGCGCATCGGCTTACCCGCACCGAGCGAACGCATTAGGCTATAGATGTAGTTCTTCTCGCCGAAATCTTGCCCATAGACGACCGTCGTGCGCAATATGACTGCCCGGCTACAAGCGGCCAAGACGGCCCGTTCGCCTTCCCACTTGCTCTTGCCATAGACGTTGAGCGGATTCGCGGTGTCTTCTTCATTGTATGGGCCGTGGTTGCCATCGAAGATGTATTCGGTGGAGAAGTAAACGAGTGGGAGGTTGCGCGCTTTGGCAAACTGGGCCAGTAGCTCCGGGCCACGGCAGTTTGTGTTATGAGCTAACTCAGGAACGTCCTCGCAGCACTCGACGTTGGTGAGTCCCGCAAGGCAATAGATGGCGTCGATAGAATACCCGTCAAAAATGTGTTCTACGTCCGCCAGTGTTGCTAATGTCGCCAAATCTAGAACCAGTTCAGTATCCGAGCTCGATTTGCGCGAAGTAACTAGGCAACGTTCGCGCCCGAGCGCACGCAGCATTTGACTGCCAATCTGGCCTGAGGCGCCAATCAAGAGAGATTTTGGCCGCGATAAGTTCATCGGCGCCGATCTTTCTTAGGGACGAACTCCGGATCGAACTGGAATGGGCTTTCGAACTGCAGGAACGGAATTAGAGCTTCATCGCGGCGAGAGATCACCGGCGAGCCCTGAGGCCACTTTGCTCCAAAGGAGTCCCAGCGAATGCCCCTATCATCGACCGGGTTATGCTCCGAGGTGACCTGATAAACCACTACCGCCGGTGCCGAGCGCACAAAAAAACCATGAGCCATGCCGCGCGGCAGATAGGCCGCATTGTTTGACCCCGCGCTTAATTCATACGCCTCATACTCGCCGAACGTTGGCGAACCGATACGTAAATCCACCGCCATATCGTATATCGCGCCTGAGACGCAGTAGACCAGCTTTGCATGATCTGCGGGAGGCACCTGGAAATGCATCCCACGCAACACGTTCTCGCCGGATTCGGTATAGAACGACTCTATGAAGTCGCACTCGAGACCTCTTCGTTCGAAAGCGCTCCGCTGAAAGGACTTGACGAAGAGACCCCTATGGTCGCGAAAGGCAGGGAACTCTATCAGAAAGCAGCCGGGGAGTCTGCACTCCGTAAACCGAATAGAAGTGGGCGAATCGCCAATGCGGTCTTTTCTTATCGATGTGTCCACGGGATCCGATGAGTATGAATTAAGGAATTTCGCATGCAGAGCCTGAAGATAAGCCTACTGTCTACGAATTCGCGTATGAAAGTATGACGACTTTATTTTGGCACAAACAGAGGGCCAAGTCCCGCTGGATCTGGATTTTTTGGTCAACATATCAACGCGCTCTCATTCCTTGTAGAGATTGTAGCGGCAATAGCTACAGAACACCCTTGCATCGTCTGCACCGCACCTATATCGTGAAAGTTCGAGCCGTTTGAGCTATCTCAACAACACCTGAAATCGACCAAGCGTCAAAACTTCTACAAAGAATTACGATCGCTCGACCAGACAGCTTAGGAAGCAACTGAATGGAAAAAGCCCGCACTACTAATCTCCTGTCCTTGCATTTGTTGTCGCAGCAACTTATCGGTAGTTCGTCCAGCAGAATCACGATCAGGCAATGAGCCCGTCTTGGGCCTCTATCAACTCGACATCCGATGCTTTCGCTTTCGGTTTGTTCCTTTCCACGAACCGCGTTTTTCCTTTCCGCCCCCCGGTCCGAAGTACTCATGTATCTCCCGCTTATGACGTTGATCTACAAATTTTTCTACCATTTCGGCGATCACATAATCCCCGTCTTCTATTCTCTTACGTTGAGTTTGATCGGATTGATGTCGTTCTTCCTGGCTCAATTCCTTCGCCGCCGTAGCCTATCCTCATTCACCGCCGGTTCATTTCATGACAAAGGAAAAGAGCATCGACAGCGTCCTCCGGTGGGAAAGAGAAGCCGCTACCGTTGGCTGACCCCTGGCGAATACCCAAACGGCTCACCTCACTCAACCCCCTTCACACAACCCAATCCAACCAATTCCTAATGTGGAGAGTGCAAGGCATGCGCAAGACCAAGACGATCGCAACAGAGCTGAGAATTTTCCTCCTGGTTGAGGTCATTGCCGTCTTCGCGTGCGTTGGCGCAGAGGTGTTCCACAAACTCGTCCTCCACCACCCGTCTTTTCCATTCACCAATCCCTTCCCGGACGATGGCTTCACGTTTACCGACTTCGCTGCATTCTCCGAGGCCATCTCTCACTTCGGTCATCCTGCTTTTCTAAACAGCGGATACACCCTCATGTACCCCGCCCCGATGTGGGTACTCTACAAAATTTTCTACAGCTATCCCGCGCATCCGCTCCGCCTATTCCTCGCTTTCATCCTTGGATCGTTCCTGTTCTCCGGCTTTCTCCTCGCTAGGGCGCTGTATCGGCGAGGCGTCCCGTTAGTCGATGCCGCCATCTTCATCGCAGTAACCCTGGCAATCTCTTATCCCTTGTGGTTCGAGATCCGGCAGGCCAACTTCGAAATCTGCGTCTGGGTAGTGGTCACTATCGGCATATGGGCCTTCGTGAAGGACCATCTGTATCTCGCTGCCTTCTGTTTCGGCATGGCCTGCGCCATGAAGATCTTCCCCTTCGTCTACCTCGGACTCCTGCTATCCAGACAGAAGTACCGCGAGATTGCCTTCGCCGCTCTCACCGCCTTCATCACCACCATTATCTCGCTTCGGCTCATGGGCCCTGACATCCTCAACTCATGGCGTCATGTCCAGACCGGCCTCAAACAGTTCCGCCACATCTACGCGCTCCAGTACAAACCCATGTACATTGGCTTCGACCACTCCTTCTTCGCTCTCTATAAGCGCTTCTTGCCCCTCCCTCCCTATAACACCCTCAGCCACATCCTCTCCGCTTATCTCGCCGTCGCTGCGGTCGCAGGAGTCATCCTTTACTTCACTAGAATCCGCCACCTTCCCCTGATCAACCAGGTACTCTGCCTCTGCATCCCCGCCATCCTTCTGCCCCCCGTCTCCTTCGACTACACACTTATGCACCTCTATACGCCTTGGGCAATGCTCGTCCTCCTCGCGCAGGATCGCTTCAACGCCGGACGCAAAACTCCAGCCCTGCTCGCCGCCCTTGTCTGTCTTGCTCTCCTCTTCACCCCGGAAAGCGAGTTCATCGTCCACGGCGACTACATCGGCGGCCAGATCAAAGCCATCCTCCTCGCCCTCCTCATGTACATCGCCCTCAAATATCCGTTTACCGAACCAGCCCCTGAGCCCACAACCTCATCGCCTCTCATAGTCTGAAAAAGGGTATTAGCAGGCGTTCCCCCAACTCCTGCCCATTCGAGCGGCCTGTTGATGGTCGCGCTCCCTGAGTACCTCGGAGATTCAATCCAATGGCGCGAGCAGAACGTTATTTGTGGTCTGCGGGGAATCTTGTCATAAGAACCGAAGAACACAAAAACCCATTCCCGCCAGACCTATCGTTCCCGGATCAACGGCTGGAAGACGCGGCCAAGTTTTGATCAACTCGTGAACGAACTCGCGGATAGAGCTTCAAAGCGCCAGAGCTTGCCCGGCCACTATGTTGTATGGCAAGGACGAACGCAACATTCACAAGCACGTCTGGGAGCATGCGATGACCAGATCAAACTCGATTAAATTTGTTGCGGAGCGAGAGACGACTGTGCCGCCAATCCCTCAAACTGTTTGTGATGGGCGTCACTTAGCGCCAAAGTATGACGTCAGTGTGACGAGATGCTGAAACAGTTGAATTGAGTGGTGTCCCCGATGGGATTCGAACCCATGTTATCGCCGTGAAAGGGCGGTGTCCTGGGCCGGGCTAGACGACGGGGACGCAAAGAAAGATGATGGCTCCAACTGCACCCTCATCCTTACCAACGCTAACAATATAGGCCTTCAGTGTCAAAAAAATGCCGGTGCGTGCGGCACACGCGGCATACTGGTACCGAACCCTGTGCAACCCGAAACCATCCAATACGACACCGTCCGCTCGACTGCTCGCAGTTACAAGTATCTCGACGCTCTCACCACTTCTTTCGTCGTCATCCTGCTCGTCTCGAACCTGGTCGCGCAGAAGGTCTGTCTCCTCGGCCCGGTTTCTATAGGCGGATGGTCGATCGGCCCCTTTGCAGTCAGCGGCGCCGTGCTGCTGTTCCCCATCACTTATATCTTCGGAGACGTCTTCACGGA
Organism: Edaphobacter sp.; assembly: GCA_025462755.1. GTDB lineage: Bacteria > Acidobacteriota > Terriglobia > Terriglobales > Acidobacteriaceae > Edaphobacter. Next base: position 15,478 of record JAOAPF010000547.1, on the reverse strand, counting down.
AGTCTATGGCTATGCCGCCTCACGCCGCGCCATCTGGCTGGGCTTCTTCGGTACAGCGTTGCTGTACGTCATGGGAGCCATCGTCATTGCGCTGCCGTCTGCCCCGGGCTGGCCGAACCAGCAGGCCTTCGCCACCGTCTTCGGCTTCATCCCGCGCATTCTTGCCGCCAGCCTGATCGCCTTCTGGGCCGGCGAATTCGCCAACTCCTACACCATGGCGCGCCTGAAGCTCTTCACCAATGGTCGCAAGCTCTGGACGCGGACGGTTGGCTCCACTGTCGTCGGACAGGCTGTTGATACGGTTCTCGTCATCGCGTTGACCTTCGGCGGCATCTATCCCGTCCGCACCCTCCTGAACATCATGGCCACCGGCTATGCTCTCAAGGTCGGTTACGAGGTGATTGCCACGCCGCTGACGTACCTGGTGGTCAACTGGCTCAAGAGAACCGAAAACTCCGATGCCTTCGATCGTCACCAGAGCTTCAATCCATTTTCATTCGCTGAAAAAAGCAGTCTGGATGCCTGAGTGAATGGGCTATTCTCCCCGCAGGATTGGTTTAACCAATTTCCCATCTTTTCAGTCACATATTCCCGAACCCTTCCGGCCCAAGCCTTCATCTAAAATGAAATTCTTAATGTTGCTAGCCAGATAAAGCTTTGACTCGCAGAACCTTGCGCCTTGAACCTTCGTATGCACCATATAGCGCAATCCTGCCTGTTGAAGCTGTCGTCACTGAGGAAATGAAGGAGAAGTACTGTGCCCCTGATCGCAAACACTCGCCGCATTCTCCCCCTGTTTATCTGCGCGGTCACATGCCTTGTTGCGGGTTGTAAACCTGCGCCGCAGCAGGCGCCGCCACCACAGGCGATGCCAGTACAGGTTGCGCCGGTTACGTTGTCGCCCGTCCCCAACTCCGACACCTATGTCTCTACGATCAAGAGCCGTCGCTCAGCTACCATGCAGCCGCAGGTGGATGGCAATCTGGTCAAGATCTTTGTGAAGTCCGGCGACCTCGTGAAGTCCGGCCAGGTCCTGATGCGGATCGACCCGCTGAAGCAGATGGCTACGGTCCAGTCGCAGCAGGGAATTCAGGCGCAGAAGAAGGCTCTCTACGACTACACCAAGATCGAGGTCGAACGGCAGCGTAAGCTCTACGAGGCCGGCGTTGTCTCGCGCGAGACCTACGATCAGGCTGCCCAGGCCTATGAAAACGCCAAGGGTGACTACGAGTCCAACGCTGCCCTGACCGACACGCAGAAGCAACAACTCGCCTACTACGACATCCGCGCACCCTTCAACGGCATCGTTGGCGATATCCCCGTGCATCTTGGCGACTATGTTTCCACCATAACCGTGCTGACCACGGTGGACGAGAACGCCGACCTCGAGGCTTACATCTACATCCCCACCGAGCGAACCGGGCTTGTTCGTCAGGGTCTTCCCGTAGAGATCCTCGATAGCACCGGCAAGACGCTGGTCAAATCGAGAATCAGTTTCCTCTCTCCACAAGTTGATAACGGCCTGCAGAGCATCCTCGCCAAGGCAGAAATTCCCCGCAGCGCCGAGCTGCTTCGCAACCAGCAGCTGGTCCGGGCGCGGGTCACCTGGAGCACCGCAGCCGCGCCTGTGGTTCCCGTCCTCGCTGTCAGTCTCGTGGGCGGCCAGACCTTCGTTTATCTTGCGGCTCCAAAGGGCGACGGATATGTCGCCCATCAGGTGCCCGTCAAACTGGGCGATACCGTCGGCAACACCTATCCCGTGATCAGCGGGCTTAAGCCGGGTGACAAAGTCATCACCTCCGGCCTGCAGTTTTTGCAGGAGGGTGCGCCGGTCAAGCCTCTGGGCTGAGTCAGAAGCCTTCGCTCTTCCTGCGGAGCGTAATTTTGCCTCCGCATCGTCTTTCGTTTCACCCCGGGCCAGCCGCCCCCGTCAAGAGGATACCTTGTTCGTAGACTTTTTTATTCGTCGCCCGATCTTCGCCACGGTCTGCGCTCTTCTCATCGTGCTCGCTGGCGCCGTCTGCATCCCAACTCTGCCCATCTCGCTCTATCCGACGCTCGCACCGCCGCAGGTCGTGGTCACCAGCGCCTACATCGGGGCCAACTCGAAGGACGTTGAATCCGCGGTTACCACCATCCTCGAACAGTCCATCAACGGCGTCGAAGGCATGCGGTATATGAGCTCCACCAGCTCGAACGACGGCACCTCCTCCATCACCGTCACCTTCGACACCGGCTACGACCTCAACATCGCAGCCGTTGACGTGCAAAACCGCGTCGCATCAGTTCAGGGACGTCTGCCCTCTATCGTCAACAACACCGGTATCACCATCACGAAGGCCAATCCAAACTTCGTTCTCGCCGTCGGGTTCATCTCGCCGGACAAGTCGCTTTCGCCTTCCTTTATCTCCAACTACATCGACGTCTACGTCAAGGATGCACTGAAGCGTGTTCCCGGCGTCGGTGACGCCATCATCTTTGGCGAGCGCAAGTACGCCATGCGTCTCTGGCTCGATCCCAGCCGCCTCGCGGCCCGCGGCCTTACCGCTCTCGACGTCACCAGCGCGCTTAGCGAGCAGAACGTCCAAGTCGCCGCAGGTCAACTCGGCCAACAGCCCTCCGATCCCCACCAGCAATTTCAAATGGCCGTCCGCGTCGTTGGCCGTCTGACGGATCCAAGACAGTTCGACAATATCATTCTGAAAAACAGTACAAACGGCAGCGGCGGAATCGTCCTCGTCAGGGACGTGGGCCACGCCGAGATCGGCGCCGAAAACTACAACACCAGCCTGAAATTTTCCGGCGGCGGATATGAGGGCGGCGATGCCATCGGCGTCGGAATTCAGCAGCTTTCGAACGCCAACGCCCTCGACGTCGACAAGCGCTGCCGCGCCGTTCTGGCCGAGCTGCAGAAATCCTACCCCCCCGGCCTTCAGGGCGTCATTGCCGTCGATACCACCCTGGTCATCGGCGAATCCGTCAATGAGGTCATCACGACCATCGGCGAGGCCATCGTCATTGTTATCCTCGTCATCTTCCTCTTCCTGCAGGACTGGCGCGCCACCATCATTCCGGCCGTCACGATCCCGGTCTCGCTCATCGGTACCTTCGCTTTCATTAAAATATTCGGCTTCAGCATCAACTCTCTTACGCTCTTTGGCATCACTCTTGCCACTGGCCTTGTCGTAGACGACGCCATCGTCGTCATCGAAAACGTTCAGCGCCATCTTTCCCGCACCGCGCTTATCCCCGAACGCTCGGAGTTATCGGAACCCGATCCCTACGCCCCTGACGTCCTCGATCAGTCCAAGACCGCAGGCACAGGCAAAGGTATGGAGACGGTCTCCTCTGATCCGCACGAAGCCACCAGTATCGCCATGGCCGAGGTCACCAGCGCCGTCATTGCGACGTCGCTCGTCCTCATCTCCGTATTCATCCCGGTCAGCTTCTTTCCCGGGACCACAGGAATCCTTTACAAACAGTTTTCGCTCACCATCGCCTTCTCCATCGCGATCTCCGCCTTCAACGCGTTGACCCTCTCACCTGCTCTGGCTGCGATCTTTCTGCGCGCTGAGACCGAGAAGAAGGGAATCATGGCGTTCCTCCTCAACCCCATCGAGCGGCTCATCCAATGGGTCATTCGCGTCTACGCTCGCGCGGTCACCTTCGTCGTTCGCATCCGCTACGTGATGCTGCTCGTCTTCTTCGGCGGCCTGGCCGCCACCGCCTTCATGTACACCCACGTCCCCACGGCGTTCATCCCGCAGGAGGATCAGTCTTACTTCCTCATCATCGTGCAGACACCTCCTGGAGCCTCACTCAGCTACACCACGGCCTTTGCCGACCAGGTTTCCGCTTTTGTGCGCAAGAACGATGGCGTCTTCGGCACCTTTTCCGTCATGGGTTTCTCACTCTCCGGCGGCAGTTCGCCAAACTCCGGCCTCATCTTTGCGCCGCTCAAACCCATCAATGACCGCACAAAAATGGGCCCGAACTTTACCGCGCACGCCATCGTTGCCGACGTCGGGCCGAAGCTCTTCGGCATCCCCGGCGGCATCGCCTTCGCAGCCGAACCGCCCGCCGTCGCAGGCATCGGCACTGTCGGCGGCTTCCAGTTCATCCTGCAGGACTCCGGTCGTAACACCTTCGGCGATATCGACCGCGTCGCCCACACCATCGTCGGTCAGAGCCGCGCTCCCGGCTCGGGCCTCACCGGCATGAACACCACCTTTACCTCGAACGATCCGCAGCTCATCGTCTTCATCGATCGCGAGAAGGCGAAGGCCATGGGCGTCCCCTTCAATCAAGTCACAGCGTCCCTCAACACCTTCATGGGCTCAAGCTACGTCAATGACTTTGACTTCAACAACCGCTCCTACCGCGTCTACGTCCAGGCGGATGCGCCCTACCGGCGAAACGCGCAGGACATTCACCAGTACTACGTTCGCTCCAACTCCGGCCAGATGATTCCTCTCGACAACCTCGCCACCATCAACGAGACCTCGGGTCCACAGGTCATCAACCACTACAACCTCTTCCGCTCCGCCGAAATCGACGGTTCCCCCGCGCCAGGTCTCAGCTCCAGCCAGGGCCTCGACGCCATGGTCAACCTCTTTAATAAAAACAAGATGCCGGGCATGTCCTTCTCGTGGACCGGCCTCGCCCTCGAAGAAGTGGAGTCCGCCGGCAAGGCTATCATCATCTTCGGCCTCGGCCTGCTCGTCGTCTACCTCACGCTCTCGGCTCAGTACGAGTCCTTCGCACTGCCGTTCATCATCCTGCTCGCCGTTCCCATGGCAATCCTCGGCGCTCTCTCGCTGGTTGCTCTTCGCGGCCTGGTCGACGACGTCTATGTCCAGATCGGTCTCGTCATGCTCATCGGTCTCTCCGCGAAAAACTCGATCCTCATCGTCGAGTTCGCCGAGCAACTCCTCGAGCAGGGCAGGTCCATCACCCAGGCCGCCATCGAAGCCGCCGAACTGCGCCTCCGTCCCATCCTGATGACCTCCATCGCCTTCATCCTCGGCGTGGGTCCGCTTTACTTCGCGACTGGCGCTGGAGCCTACGGTCGGCACTCCGTTGGCACGGCGATCGTCGGCGGCATGGTGCTCTCCACCGTGCTCAATCTCTTCTTCATCCCCGTCCTCTACGTCGTCCTGAAGACCATTCTCGCCAAGTTTTCCGGCAAGAAAGTAGCCACGCGGAGCGGGGAATTGCCACCGCCTCAACCAAGCCATTGAGTGGCACTAAATTGAGTGGGATTAGATTCGGCTGCCACCCTCGCTGGGCACTTATATCAGAAAGAAAGTCGTCGTCCTTTCGACCAGAGCAACGCACAGTTTGATCGTACGTTGCATAGCGGAGAAATCTGTTTCTCTACGTATTCCGCGCCTTCCCTGGCAATCAGGCGCGAGCTATCATTCCCCATGGCAAAACGAACAGCCGCGCCCCATAAGAGCTGGCTACCGGAAGCCAATAAAGCCACCGCAGACTTCCCCCTCACGCACCTGCCCTACGGCGCGTTTGATCAGGACGGCCAGCAGCACCTCTGCGTAGCCATCGGCACTCACCTTCTCGACCTCTACGCCTGCGCCGAGTCGGGCCTGCTGCCATCGAACCTCGTCGAAGCCTGTCAGGCTCCGGTCCTCAATCCACTCATGGGCCTTGGCCATCGCTCGTGGACACTCCTTCGCGAGACCCTCACTGCGCTTCTCCACGCCGACGAAAAGCCGGATCGCAGGCAAGCAGCCGAAGCCGCTCTACACTCCATCGCCGGATCAACGCTCGGCAGACCAGTTCACATCCCTAACTACACGGACTTCTACGCCTCCATCTATCACGCCACCCGCGTCGGCCAACTTTTTCGTCCCGAGCAACCGCTTCTCCCCAACTACAAACACCTTCCCATCGGCTATCACGGTCGCGCTTCCTCGATCATTCCCAGCGGAATCCCGTTCTTCCGTCCCACCGGCCAGTCACGGCCATTTGCTGTAGAAGATGCGCCTAACTTCCAGCCCACGAAAGCGTTAGACTACGAACTCGAACTGGCACTTTATGTCGGCGAGCCGAGTTTACTAGGAACCCCCATCCCCGTCTCTCGAGCGGGCCAACATCTTTTTGGCGTCAGTCTCCTGAACGACTGGTCCGCCCGCGATATTCAGTCGTGGGAGTATCAGCCTCTGGGCCCGCTGCTCTCAAAAAACTTCGCCACCTCTATCTCTCCGTGGGTCACCCCCATGGCCGCCCTCGAACCATTCCGCGCCCCAGCGCCGCCGCGCCCCTCCACCGATCCCAAGCCGCTTCCTTATCTCCACTCCATCGCCGATCAGCAGCATGGAAGTTTGAATGTAAAACTTGAGGTATTGATCTCAACGGCCACGATGCGAACGAATAAACTAGAGGCATATTTGCTGAGTAAATCCAACACTCAGGATCTCTACTGGACTCCCGCCCAGCTCATTGCCCATCACACCAGCAACGGCTGCAATCTCCAGGTCGGCGATGTTCTCGCTACTGGGACCATCTCTGGTCCGACAGAAGCCTCCGCCGGCTGTCTCCTCGAACTCACCCGCAACGGCGCGCAACCCATTCTCCTTCCCACGGCCGAAACCCGCACCTTCCTGGCCGACGGCGACGAGATCATCCTCCGCGGCTCCTGCGAAGCGCCCGGCCACCCCCGCATCAGCCTGGGCGAGTGCCGCGCCGCCGTCCTCCCCGCCCGGCCGTTACAACCCTAGCCAATCCTCACACCCGTGGACTATCCTCGACCTTGTACTGACGGCGGATTGACCGTCACCGGAGAACCCATGGCAACACACGCCCCGACGCTGACCCAAAACGAATCCAAAACCGCCGACTTTCTCCCCCTCAAAGGCACCGACCACGTCGAGTTCTACGTCGGCAACGCACGCCAGGCCGCCTACTTCTACCGCGCCGCCTTCGGCATGTCGCTGGTCGCCTACGCCGGGCCTGAGACCGGTCAGCGCGACCGCGCCAGCTACGTCCTCCAGCAGGGCAAGGTCCGTTTCGTGCTCACCACAGCCCTCCGCTCTGATTCCGATATCGCCCGCCATGTCGACAAGCACGGCGACGGCGTACACGCGATCGCCCTCTGGGTCGACGACGCCCGCCAGTCCTGGCTCGAGACCACCAGCCGCGGTGCCCGCAGCGTCCAGGAACCCAAAGAATTCTCCGACGCAGACGGCCGGGTCACCACCGCCAGCATTGCCGCCTACGGCGACACCCTCCACACCTTCGTTGACCGCACCCACTACACCGGAGCCTTCTTCCCCGGCTATCAGGCCGTCAAAGAGGACCTCATCGCCAAGCCCGTCGGCCTCCTCCACATCGACCACATCGTGGGCAACGTAGGCTGGAACTCCATGAACGAATGGGTCGACTTCTACGCCAAGGTCATGGGCTTCTCGCTCTACCAGCACTTCGACGACAACGACATCTCCACTGAATACTCCGCGCTCATGTCGAAGGTCATGGCCAACGGCAACGGCTACGTTAAATTCCCCATCAACGAGCCCGCCGAAGGCCGCCGCAAATCTCAAATTGAGGAGTACCTCGACTTCTACGGCGGACCCGGCGTGCAGCACATGGCCCTCGCCACCAACGACATCCTCGCTACCGTCTCGAAGATGCGCCGGCAGGGCGTCGACTTCCTCACCGTCCCGCACTCCTACTACACCGAGTTGCAGACCCGCATCGGCAAGATCGACGAGCCCATCGAAGAGCTCGAAAAGCTAGGCATCCTGGTCGATCGCGACAACGAAGGCTACATGCTCCAGATCTTCACCCGCCCGGTAGAAGACCGCCCTACCGTCTTCTACGAGATCATCCAGCGCAAGGGCAGCCGCAGCTTCGGCAAGGGTAACTTCAAAGCCCTCTTCGAAGCCATCGAACGCGAACAGGCCCTGCGAGGCAATCTCTAGACTCATCCGAACGAAACAAAACCGGTACAAAATCGAAAACAAAACCGGAACAAAAATCGGGTGGCCCATCCTGCAAAGGGTGGTTATTCGCGCTACGCTCGAACCGTTTCTCCTCATTCCGCCATGCGTACAAAGGTCGGTCATGGTCTCTCATCGTGCCCCAAAATGGATGCATCAATATGCACTAAACCGCGAATAATCATTCATATAGACGAGTAATCTCGAATCTGCCAGTCTCATAGCTGGAGATAGTCAGATGAGCACCGCTCGGATCGAACTTACCACCAGCGTCCAGTCCAACAAGCCTTACCTCGTCAAACCGCGAGCCACGCTTCTCATGTGCCCGCCCACCCTCTACGATGTCAATTACGTCATCAACCCCTGGATGGCTGGCAACGTTCACGCCTCCTCGCGCAGCCGCGCCACAGAACAATGGAAGGGCCTCTACGAAACGGTCAGCAGAATCGCAAACGTAGAACTCATCCAGCCAGAACCCGGATCACCCGACATGGTCTTCACCGCCAACGCCGGCCTCGAGCGGAACGGAATCGTCGCCATCAGCAGCTTCTTCCATCCCGAGCGCCAGGGCGAAGAGCCCTGGTTCCGCCGCTGGTTCCGCGAAGCCGGCTACAAGATCGTCGACATTCCCCGCGCCACTCCCTTCGAGGGCGAAGGCGACGCCCTCTTCTCAACCGACGGCACCTGCCTGTGGGTAGGTCACGGTCCGCGAACCGCACTCTCCAGCCATCACATGCTGCGCGACATCTGGGACATCCCCATCGTGCCGCTCCACCTCATCGATCCCCGCTTCTACCATCTCGACACCTGCTTCGCCCCCCTCGAAGCCGGCTACGTGATTTACTTTCCCGACGCTTTCGATCACGTGTCGCTCCACCGGATCGAGGCCTTCTACCCACCCGAAAAACGAATCATCGTCCGCGAAGCCGATGCCGTCTGTTTTACCTGCAACGCCATCAACGTAGGCCGCACCATCATCCTCAACAGGATCAGCAGCAAGCTAAGTAGCGAACTCGAACAACACGGGTTCAAAGTAATTCAAGTCGAACTCACCGAGTTCCTGAAAGCCGGCGGCGCCGCAAAATGCCTCGTAATGAAACTCAGCAAACACGCCAGCTGACAGCAATCGGGTGCCCCATGTTCGCGACAGTCTCATCGTCGCTAACGTGGGGATTCGCGTTCAGCGAACATCTTTCCCGAGCAATACCTCAACAGAGCAGGGAACTACAACCCCTCCGCCAACACCCGCTCATAAGCCGGCACCGTCAAAAAATCCATAAACTTCGGTGCCCTTATCAACTCTCGCATCAAATCCGCAGCCTGAACATACGCCGTATACCGCTGCGCATCCACCTTCTCCTTCGCCAACTCCAGCTCATCCGCAATCACTTCATCGACCATTTGCACCGTCACTGGCAACCCATCGTCCATCACGGCGTGATGATGCACCCACTGCCACAACTGCGCCCGGCTGATCTCCGCCGTCGCCGCATCCTCCATCAGGTTGAACAGCGGCACGCAGCCAATCCCGCGCAGCCACGCCTCCACATACCCCAGCCCCACCGCAACATTCTGTCGAACACCGGCCTCGGTGATCGTTCCCTCCGGCACCTGCAGCAGATCGTCCGCGGTCGCATGGTAATCCGGCAACTGCTTCTCAATCTGATTGGGCCGCGGCATCACACGGTTGAACACCTCGAGCGCCACCGGCACCAGCCCGGGATGCGCCACCCAGGTCCCGTCATGCCCGTCGGTAGCCTCGCGCTCCTTGTCCGCCCTCACCTGCGTCAATGCCTTCTCATTGGCCACCGGATCGCTCTTGATCGGAATAAACGCGCTCATGCCACCCATCGCACTCACCTTGCGCCGGTGGCACGTCTTGATGCACAGCTTCGAGTAGCTCCGCATGAAGTGCGTCGTCATCGTCACCTGTCCACGGTCCGGCAGCAACACACTTTCATCGCCGGCAAATTTCTTGATGAAGCTGAAGATGTAGTCCCACCGCCCGCAATTCAGCCCAGCCGAGTGGTCCTTCAGCTCCCAAAGAATCTCATCCATCTCAAACGAAGCCAGAATCGTCTCGATCAGCACCGTCGCCTTGATCGACCCCGCCGGAATTCCCAGCTCCCCCTCAGCCTTGATGAAAACATCGTTCCAGAGCCGAGCCTCCAGATGACTCTCCATTTTCGGCAGATAAAAATACGGCCCCGACCCACGCGTCAGCAGCTCCTTCGCGTTATGAAACGCATACAAGCCAAAATCAAACAGCGACCCCGACATCGGCTCTCCATCAACGAGCAGATGCCGCTCCTCAAGGTGCCACCCGCGAGCCCTTACAAACAGCACGGCCGGCTTCTCAATCAATTTGTAACTCTTGCCGGTCTTCTCATCCTCAAACGTGATCGTCCGCCGCACCGCGTCCCGCAAGTTCAGCTGACCTTCCATCACGTTGTCCCACGTCGGCGTCGTCGAGTCCTCAAAGTCCGCCATAAATACCTTCGCGCCGCTGTTCAGCGCGTTGATGATCATCTTCCGGTCCACTGGCCCGGTAATCTCCACCCTCCGATCCAGCAGATCCGGCGGCAGTTCCGACACCGTCCACTCACCCTCACGAATCCCCTTCGTCTCCTTGAGAAAATCCGGCCGCTCTCCAGCATCCAACCGCTTCTGCCGCACCTTCCGTGCCTCCAACAACTCCTTCCGCTGCTCATTGAACGTCCGCTGCAACCCCACTACAAAGGCCACCGCCTCCGGAGTCAAAATCTCCGCAGACCGCCCCGTCGACGGCGCCACAAACTCCACACTTTTAACCGACCGCATCCATCTCCTCCGAAATGTTCTCCATTCTCCGTATCAGTTGGATTCAACTCCGCGGTTCGCCGATTCACCGGCAACCTACAACTGAGAAACGGAAACTGAGAGAACTGAGAACTGATAACAACCGCTACTCAAACCGCAGATCAACTTCACCCGCGGTCGAAAAATTCACATTCACGCTCGACCCCGCCGTCCCGAGTGCCAACCCGGTCCAACTCCCCGTCGTCACCCACTGGCCCGCTTTCAATCCACCGGTCCGCGCCGCGCCTTCATTGGCCAGCCACGGCAGCAGGCGGATCAGGTCTCCGGAAGTATTCGATCCCGTCCGCTCCACCCGCACCACGCCATCGACCGCAAGCGTTACATGCTCCTTCGAAAAATCAATGCTCTGCCAATTCGCAACCGCCGCGCCATAGACGAACGCGCCGTGCATCTGCAAATCTGCGATCATCGACAACTTTTCCGCCTTCGTCGGATTGGTAAACCCACTTTCAATCACCTCAATCGCCGGATGGCAGCTCGCAATCGCCGCCACGACTTCATCCCGCGAATAAGTCTTCTCGCGCAGCGGAAGGTTCTTTCCCATCAAAAAAGCGATCTCCGCCTCCAGCCCGCGAAACCTGTGCTTCCCCCCCAGCACCCCATGGCTCGCCGCAATCCAGGCCCGCGGCATCGGAGCAAACATCGGCGGGGCATCCGGCGTCGGAGCTCCCACCTTCCAACCCCCGATCTCTCCGTACGCAATTGCGAGCCTGTCCTGTACGAAGTAAGCCTCCACCTCGTTCACCGGCCGCACCGCCGCAGGCAGATCATCGATCGGCGTATTTGTCCTGCGAGCGTCCAGCAGCATGCCCGCAGCACTCATCAACTCTTTTTCTCGTTCACCAGTCATCATTTAGTCAGTGTCTCGCAACTGACCCGCTTCTGTCTCGCGTCTACTTCGCCGCCTGATCCTTGCCCATGCTCAACAGATTCGCAAACAACCGGTAAGCCCCTGGCACTCCTTCGGGCAGCTCCCGATACAGCGCCAGAGCGACGTACACATAGGCCCCCTTACCCGTCTTCGCGACCAGCAGCCCGCCCTTCTGCGGATTCTGCTCCGGATCATGCATCTCGAGTGGAGCCTGATACTGCGGATCCCAGCTTTCCATAAACCCATGCCCACGCTCCTCCACCCACCCGTCGAAGTCCCGCGGCGTAATCTTGTTCGGCCAACTCAGCACCGGATTCTCCGGCATCAACAACTGCACCGGGGCCTTCTCATCCACCACCTTCTCGGCGCTCCCCATTGAATACGGATACGGACCGTAATCGAACTGCCCCAGGTTGTACTGCACGATCACCACGCCACCGTTCTTCGCATAGTGCAGCAACTGACCATTCGCCGCCGCCAGCCCTGGGTGTGCTGCATACGCCCGCACTCCAAGCACCACGGCGTCATAACCGGAGAGCCTTCCCCCGGCAATATCATCCATCGTCAACGTCGTCGCGTGTATCCCTAAATTTTCCAGCGAAGCCTGCACTGCGTCCCCGGTCCCCGGCAGATACCCAACCTTGAGACCCTGGGCAACCTTTACATCCACCCCCCGCGCCCGGTACGTCGCCGGCCGGTACATATTCGCCGGCAACAACCCCGCGTATCCCACCGTCTGATATCCCTCGCGATACTCCCGCCCCGCATAGGTCGCCACCGCCGTCATTGTATAAGCGGTCTCCGCCATCTTTCCCGGAGTCACAACAAACGGAACCTCCAGCGAATCTCCATCTTTCGCCAGCGAAAACTCCGTCTGCTCCGGCGTCGCCGTCCAACCCTTCGGCAGCTCCAGCTTCACCGTTCCCGCAGCGGTGCCCTTCACATTGCTCCGCACCTGCGCCGTTACCATCAGCGTCTTCTCAGTCAGAGGCACAATACCCGCTGCAGGCGCCATCGAAACTGAAATCGCAGGAGCCACCACAAGCGGCTCGTACACCGTTCCTTGCCCCGTCATCCGGTGCAGTGTCTGCACCACCTGGCCCAGCCGCAGCTCGACGCCGTCATAATCGATCGTCACCCAGGCGGTCAGCGCAGGCAAGGGCAGGGAAGCGTTCCGCATTGCCGGATCAGAAACATCGTAGTAGTTCTGCTCGATCCCCGGCCGTGAAAACGGGGGGCGCGTCACCTTCGCGTCCACCGGCAACTTCACATTGATTCGCACATCGTCAGCCTTGCCATCCGCGATCGTCGCCTCGGCCTGTGGCTGCGTACTCTCAAAAGTAGCACCCGCAGTCGATTCCAGCGTCGAAGCCTTGATCTTCACCGGCACATCGCTTCCATTCACGACATGCACCTGCACCGCAAACGTCTGCCCCGGTACTGCCGTCACGAAAGTGTCCGGGCCATCGCCGAACCGCGCAAAGGGTCCAGTGTCCGCACGCCCAGCTACCTGCGCCCGCAGACTTAGCCCAAGCGCCTCGACCAGAGCATCGTTGAACTGCACCCGCTTCACCCGCAGCTCATGCAGCAGATCGTACTTCTGCAGTTCCGTCAGACCGCTCGCTTCAACCTTCCCAATCAACGCATCCGTCGCCCGCAGACCATCGCGAAGCGGAGGCGCTGTCTTCTCCGGCGCTTTGATCTGGTACTGCGTCATGGCCTGCCCGACCAGCCCATCGATCTTCGCAAGATCCTGCTTCAAAAAAGTCGTCTCACCCGGAGCCAGCGTCGCCATTCCGGTCAGCGACACGTCCACGCCATCAAAAAAACTCTTTTCCTTGTCGCTCGATGTCTTTGTTGAAGAAGTCACGCGCGAACCATAGCAGTGATACGCGACATCGAATTTCCCCGCCGCAGGCACGCCCATCCCGCCGTTCTGCGTCTTCTGCAGCCCCAACCCCAGCCGCGCAAACTGCAGATAGCTCATCCCCAGCACCGGACTGTAGTCCCCTTCCGGTATCGTCACATTCGCCCTGGGTGATTCGGTCGTCCACTCTTTGGTCACATAGTTGTAGAACCGCGCCGGAGCATACTTGCCCGTCGCATAGTCGAACATCCCCTTCGACGATACCGAAAAAAACGGCGCCCGCGCATACACTTTCAATGGAGTCCACGGCATCAACCCGGCAGCAATCTGATCCGGAAAAACCTTCGGATCACCCGCCGCCTGAAACACCTCCTGCGCCATCTCCCCCGACACCTGGTGCTGCCCATGCCCATCCGTAATCCCACCCTGAAAGACCGCTGTCAACACCAGCGGCCGATACAACCTCATCGCCCGCACCGCGTCATACAGCACCCGCTCATGCCCCCAGTTCGCGAAGCTCTCCTCCTTCGTCTTCGAAAACCCGAAGTCCACTTCCGTCCCCCACATCTGGTCGATCCCCATGTAGCGCCCGGCCGCCAGCAGCTCCTGCGTCCTCACCAGCCCTAGCGCGTCGTCGAAATCACCCGACATCAGATTCTGCCCGCCCTCCCCGCGAGTCAGCGTCAACATCGCCACATGTGCGCCCTGCCCCCGCGCCTCATACGTCAGCATCCCCCCGTCCTCGTCATCAGGATGCGCCACAATCAGCATCAGGCTGGCGCGCGTCCGCAGCTTCACCAGGCTCTGCCACAGCGCCGTTGCTCCCTCATTGGCCGGAATCTCCCGCACTACCACCGACGGCCGCACCTGCTCCCCCATCAGGTTCGCCGGATCGCGCAGCTCCGATCGAACTCCATCCCCGCCCGAGATGCCGAGCGTCATCGCCGCCACCGCAGCCCAGCCCAAAACCAGTCGTATAGGAATCATTAACTTCTAATCTCTCACACTCAACCGCCCCAAATCACGCGGCCGTTTGCCCCATCCACTATCATTCCCATACCGTACTGTAACCAGGAGCGAACTTTAGCGTCCTATCACCGGGGACAGAAGTCCCGCCGTCGGAAGGGAACCAGCAATGCTTCTTCGCAAATCCACCAGCCTCGAATCCACCATCCGTTCCTCCGACATCACGCCGCAGAACGTCTTCGAGCAGCACCAGACCAACCGCCGCCGCTTCCTCGCAGGAGCCGCCACTCTAGGAGCCGCCGCCATCGCCACGCGCTACATCCCCGGGCTCATCACCCCCGGAACAACGGTGCACGCCGCCGATCAACTCACGGTTGTCCCGAGCAAGTACACCCTCGACGATCCGCAGACTCCCCTCGGCAAGGCCAGTAACTACAACAACTTTTACGAATTCGGCACCGACAAGTCCGATCCTGCACACAACGCCCACACCCTCCGCACCCGTCCCTGGCCCATTCAGATCACCGGCATGGTCAAAAAGCCTCAGACCATCAACATCGACGACCTCCTCCACTATCGCCCGCTCGAGAGCCGCGTCTACCGCCATCGCTGCGTCGAAGCCTGGTCCATGGTCATCCCCTGGGACGGCTACTCCCTCTCCGAGTTCATCAACTTCTGCGAGCCCCTCCCCAGCGCCAAGTACGTCCAGTTCATCTCGCTCAAAGACACCAAACAGATGCCCGACCTCCCCTCCGGCTACGACTGGCCCTACAAAGAAGGCCTCCGCATGGACGAGGCCATGAACTCCCTCACCCTCCTCACCTTCGGCTGCTACGGCCAGACCCTGCCCAACCAGAACGGCGCTCCCGTCCGCGTCGTCGTCCCCTGGAAGTACGGCTTCAAGTCCGCAAAATCCATCGTCCGCTTCCACTTCACCGACAAGCAGCCCCGCACCAC
>JAOAPF010000541.1 GCA_025462755.1 Edaphobacter sp. | reverse complement strand
CCCGGGGATCTAATCTTGTCGTTCGTCGACACACGCATCGCCGCTATCGGCGTCGCAGGTTCTTACTGTTATGAAAGCCCAAAACCGCTGGAGTTCGGCCAGGCCGGCGCATACTGGAATAATGTTGGCTGGAGAGTTCGGGTCAATTTTCAAAGGCTGCAGAACCAGATTCGTCCAAAAGACCAGATCGAATTTCTCCGTCCGTCGCTCCCGGACCGCTACTCACCACTGCAGCCGAACGGCAACGGAATTCAGTCTGTCTATCTGACCGAGTTGAGCTCAGAGCTGTTCGGTGCACTGGCCCTACTCATTGGCGCTGAGGCGAGCCACCTTCGAGCAGTGGCGTCCAGTCTTCCCTTGCAGGACCGTCAGGTGGTTGCAGCCGACATGGAACTATGGGAACACCACCTTGAGCATGAGATCGACAACAATGCATCGATTGCCTCGACGGAACGGGAGGCCCTTATCATGGCGCGCCGAGGGCAAGGATTATTCAGGCAGAGAGTTGCGAGGATCGAGCGTATGTGCCGCGTTACAAAGGTCGATAATCCAGTGCATCTCCGAGCCAGCCACGCCAAGCCCTGGCGTGACTGTACTAACAATGATGAGCGCCTCGATGGCGAGAACGGGTTGCTGCTGACTCCGAGCATCGATCACTTGTTTGACCGCGGGTTCATCACTTTCGAGGACTCGGGTGTGCTGGTGATATCACCAATCGCTCATCTGCAGTCACTGAAGCGGATGGGTGTGCCGATACAGGAGTCGCTGAACGTTGGCGGTTTCACGGCAGGACAGAAACAGTACCTCGAATACCACCGCATTTCGGTCTTCCTTGAATCCAGAAAATAAGTAGCACGCTGTCGAGATTGAGCAACGTCGGCCCACATTCCGTACACAGCCCATCTGGAAATCACAAGAGAATTGATGTTTTTGCCTCTCCGACAGTCAGCCGGTCTAAAGGAACGGATTTAGACCGCATTGTACCTACGTGGGTTGTCAACTGTTAATCAGTAGGTTGAAGGTTCGATTCCTTCCGCGCTCACCATCCAGTCGCCCATCAACAAGCCCGTACGGAAGCATTCTGTGAAGTACTGGAAAATGCGAGTTCGAAAGCTGCAGGTCAGTCGCTCACCGTGATCTATCGAGACCCTTCGTAGCTAGCTCCGAACTCAGCATGAGCGGTCAAACTTAACAATCGAAGGGCAATCACGTCATGTGAAATAACGAAAGCGAGCATTTACCTTTTTGCCACTTGGAACGTGTTTCAAAATGTCTCCCACCCGGCGAGCAGCCCGCACTGTAATAGGGTCACCTGAATCGAACTGAGTATTGTTGAAATTGAGCTTTGATAAGCCGACGAGCTCGTACGCTAGATCTGAAGCGCTGGTCTCGCCATCTTCGCGGACAAATTCGAGCGCTCGGGGTATGTAGGCACCGGGGTAAACTTGGAAGTACGGGACGGTACCCTTCAGGTATACGATTCCGGACTTGTCGTCGAACAGCATCGCGGTGCCTCGAACCATCGGCGAATCGCCGGCGCGTAACACTCGTGCCCCCGATCGTCGCACGCTCACCAAGTCGAGAACCTCAAGCTTCTCGTCCTCCGCCGCCCGCTTGAATCCCTCCCTTTCATCCGCATTGAAATAAGAGGTTTTGTGCATGACGACCCTCGCCGGCATGGTCTTGTGCTCGCGTCGGTAGGTAGCTAGGCCATTCGCGAGCAATTCCTGCGCGTCATGTTTGGACGAATGGGGGCTGCGGTCGTCTTTGTCGTAACTGGCGCTCCCGCCCTGCACGATTAATCCCTCGCCGCGCTCGTCGAACACCTGGGCCACACTAGTCATGAGCTTGTCGCCGGCGATGCTCCTAAAGAAGCTCACGCCGACATAACACGTAGTTAGCACGGCGGCCTGTCGGGCAAGACGCCAAGGCACGCCACCCGCTTTATAATAGAGCGCCGTATGGAAGTTCCAAGCGGTCGTTGCCTTGTCCTGTAAGCGCCTGCCGCGCCCAATCGAAATCGAGCCATAGGTGTCGGGCCGCGACAACTGACACGGCAACTGCAGATCGAGTGCCTGTGCCTTGAACAGATCGTGAAAATTCAGCGCAGAGGGCGGCGACGGCTCTTGTTCCGGAGCAGGCTCTTGAAGCTCATCGATTGGCGGGTCGGGCGTTCGGGTGCGCGCCGTGTCTCCCAAGGCGAAGACCTCCGGCGGCGGTGCCACAACTAGTACATGGAGTCCGCTCTTGCCTGCGAGGTCGCGGGCATGATCCATGAAGGTCTCGACAATATGAGGTAGTGGATCAGACTTGGCGAGCGCCTTCGAGAGTTCGTGCCGTGTGATCGCACGTGTCGCTGCGTCGGATAACTCAAGGGAAGTTCCAAATACTTGTTGTGTCATGCCTGGAAAAGGCGGACGGAGGGCTTTCAGCTTCTGTTCGTCCGACGCAACACCGTGTTTGCAATGCTCCAGCCAATCGCGCACGCCGTCGACTGTGGCCGTCGTCCCAATCACCCCGATTCGAATTGGGACGGGAACTCCGGTGCCGCCTTTGTCGAACGCACCAAAGGTCGAAAGACCAGCGCGGATATCGACATGCAATTTACCCTGATGGAAGGCGAGTTGCGGCTCTTCTACTATTTGCAGCTTCATCCCTCGATCTCCTTGTCTCCCGAAGGTGGGATTGAGGGTGCATCCAGTGCCGTCAGAGAACTCTCGTCCACACCGGATGAGAACCGAAACGAGACGAGCGGTGCGAACTCAAGCAGCCGTAGCCGATCCGCACGAGTCCATGGTGCCCGAAGAACTGCTTGCCAAAGTAGTAGTTGGCTCAACACCGAGCGATTCCGCTCGAAACGTTTTATTCCAGAGAGGCGATTCTCGTGATATCGATCCAAGTCCTTGCCATTGTAGGTAAACCGATACGTTGGGGTAATCTCTAGATGCCATTCGCCGCCCATGAAGCGAAAGCGGCCTTGAAATGCGGCGTGGCGCAGATACTTATGGGGTTTTCCGCTCTTTGATGATTTGTGCTCGTAATGGGACACCACAGTGACGGTGCTCCGCATCTTGACGTTCGCATACTTGAGACGCCGAGGCGGTTCGTCCGGTCGACCCATGAAGGCGTACACGTCCTGGTCTCCGCAATATCGAACACCTTGCGACCAGAGATCTTCGCGCAGCGCAGCCTTCAACAGATGCACAAACAGGCGACGCTTGTTCTCGTCTTCGGAAAACGCCCACTCCTTGGTATTGAATTGATCCAAGCCGCCAACGTCGATAATCTTCTTTAAGCGCGAACGCTCGGGATCGACAAAGCTGTATAGATTGCCTTCGTATACCGTCCACGCTCCCGGGATATAGTCGGCAGATTTATCCGAGGCGCCTTTGTTAAGCAGAAACCAAGACTGCTTTCGTGTCTTGCTCGTCGCTGGGGCGATGTACAGAGTGTCAGGAAAATGCCGTAATGGAATCAGATTCGCAAAGCCCTCTTCCAGTTCGGCGGCCCGATCCTCAGGTTCTTCTCGGGGCGTGATGTGAGGAACTGGGACGACCATGGGGCCTTCCGATTCGCGTACCGGAACCGGCCGGGTTTGAAGGTATGCTCGAGTAAAGGCGGCCGCCGAAGCGCACGCGTACTTCGTCCAAGCGTCTTGGCGCTTGAGTCCAACGATGTCACTCAGGCCCCGAATCGACAACATCGGAGTCCTATCCCGAGTGGCACGATGTACGACGGCTGATTCCATCTCTATTGCAAGAATGCCACGGGCGCTTGTAATCCACGGGAAAAGCACCTTGGGATCTTTGACAAGTCGATCGCTGGAGGCGATAGGCCCGGCAGCGAACGCCGGCGTTCTGTCAGCGACGTTCTTGCCATGGTGCAGTTGCAGTTTTTGCCGCACCTCCCGCTGCCAATTCCTGGGCCCATACAAATTTCTTGGCGCCAAATTGACGGTAGGTTGCAGGGGCAACTCCGCCCACCAATCGCCCAGTTCTGACTCGCGGGCACTGAGGTTGGCAATGCCTGAGGCAATCTCTTTGGCGATCGGACCGCCCCCTACGTTGTATGTTGTCTCGTCTTGGAATTTACGTGCCTCGATGCTGAAATCGTGCACGCGGGTTGAAAGCACTATATCTCCTAAACTGATATCGTCCGACGGCAGCCCACCCGCAATGCCGACCACTAGGAGCAAAGATGGTTGTAGATCGTCAATGAGGTCGCGCGCGGCCTCTTGCGCCTCCCCGTTTCCCTGCTCGATCTGGCGAAGGATGGCGAGGCGGTAGCGGGCGCCCTGACCAGCGTCCGTCGTTCTCAACGTGTATTCGCGGTGCCGACCCTTGTAGATGCCGTGATCATCCGCAAAAGCCTTCAGTACAGCCCGAAATTCGTCATCGCGAATTGTCAAGATGCCGATATCTACGATTGGCGGACCCATCGGCCTCCTTCAATACTCCCCGCGACCCGCTCCACATCTGAGCAAGCGGTGTGCACGTTCTGTTTCATTTCCTCGGCGCACTGATGCTGTCGAGGATCGGCTACGTATCCAATATCGGCCACGTGGCCAAGTACCAGGCTCCCAACGACGACGGTGGAGAGGTGCGTGCCGACAACCAATGGCTGTTCATGTCTAACGTCTTGGCCGAAATCATGTGGCAGGCATTTCGCGTATGCCCGGATATCAATCCCGGGAACTGTCGCACACGACTGTACGTGCCTGGATTTTTATGCTGGTTCGTATTATTTAGCGTAACAGCGCCTCCAAGCGTACCTTTCTATCCTCCCAATCCGGCATGACCGTCTTGAGAAGCCTGCGCCACTCCTTACCGTGATCTAAATGGAAGGCGTGCGCAAGCTCGTGACAGATCACATAATCAATCAGCATCGGATTGGCTCGCACTAAATCTACGTTGAGGACGATCCGGCCCGTTGAAGTGAAGCTACCCCAACGCTTTGACATCTTTCGAACAATCAGAAGGGGCAGTTGCAACCCTCGCCGGATAAACGGCCTCGCAACCTCATTGAGTCTCTCAGTAAAGACGCCCCGAGCTGTGACTGCATAAAATGTCATGACCAGATGTCGGCAGTGGACTTGATCGTCGACGCAGGGTGCGGAGACCTTCAGCCGCGATCCCTCGATGCAAACTTGCGGTTTATCGCTTTGCAGAATTAGTAATCTGTACGGTCGGCCAAGAAGAAGATGTGTTTCTCCAGATACAAAATGCCGGTCTGGCGTGGGCGAAGGCCAACTCACGATCCGATCAATTTGCCGAAAGATCCATGAACGTCTTTCTTTAACACGATCTTGAATTGCGCCAACTCCCTCGCCAAATGGCGCAAAAACTATTACGTTTCCCGACGGCCGCACTTCTATTCGCAGGACTCGCCTTTCCGTCCTTCGCACTTCTGCTAACGCTCGCTTGTTGCCCCAGTTAACATCGACGGTTTCCAGAGGAGCGGTCGTTGATAAATTCCGCTTCATTGAGCCAACCTCACCCGCGCCGATGCGAGAACATCATCGACGACAGAGTCGAGAACACCGGGGTCTATTGAAAGTTCGCGACGTCCGCGCAGCTCCTCAAAAAAGAAGTCGTCGATATCATTGCGAATCAAGTTTTCGACGTCGCGGTCATTTTGCCAACCTACCTTGCGTCGAAGTTGGACAATTTTGCTCATCTCAAGGGCGATATCTGCTGCCAGTTCGGAGTCGCCAACTCCAACTTTCTCCAAATTACGCCTTGTGAGTCCCCAGAACGCTCGAGCATGGCCATCGTCGCGCAGGCGGACAGGCACGGGATCGGTATCATCTTGGCGATCTTGGATCTTTTCCCGAAGTTCCCGAACCTTAGAGAGATAGACGAGGTCGCTGATGCGTCCGTTATGAAAATTAGCGATAGTGTCCCGGATGAGTTTCGAGAACTTTTCAAAAAAGATCGGATCCTCATCCCATTTCTCTTCGATCGAACGCGTCAACTGGTGCGCGATAGTATCAGCAAGCGAGGCGTCAGTTTCCATTTTTGCGGTCCTCCGCGCGTCGATGCCGATATCATCGAAGATATTCAGCGGCTCGACCAAACTAATGACCTCACGAGCAACCACGTGCCGATCCAGCAGTTGACGGATGCGTTTCTCATAGTCACGCCAATCAACACGTTCCGCGTAGCGAAGGCTGACAGATGCTCTTAAGGACGTGAAGCGGCCAAAGTCATCCTTCCAGCGTTTTAGCAACTCAGGTTTCGTGGCTTCAACAAAGCTCGGGGAGGCAAGTGCGACGATCAAAGCTCTCGTGAATTCTGATAGGCGCTGATAAAAGTCTTCCCGAATCTCCTCGTTGGATAGAAGTCGTGCATATGCTTCGGCGTCGAAAGTGTTTGAGACGGACTTGAAAACATCCAGCAGTGCCGCGTGTGCTCCTGGTACCTTTTCGGCCTCACCGCGAATGGCAACAATACTTTGCGCAATATCCTCTTCGCTAAATCCCTGAAGCGCATCGTAACTCGCAAGCGCTTCGCCAAGATTCGACAGCACCCCGGTGTAATCGATGATGAAGCCGAAAGGCTTTTCCGGCGCCCCCTCTTCATCAAAGACACGGTTGACGCGAGCAATGGCTTGCAGCAGCCCATGTTCTTTGAGTCGACGTGCAATGTACAGAACCGTGTTGCGAGGTGCGTCAAAGCCGGTGAGCAGCTTGTCGACTACGATGATAATGTCCGGTTCACCTGGTCCTTTGAATTGCTCAACGATTGTCCTGTTGTATGCCTCTTCGCCGCCATAGCGTTCCGTCATCTTGCGCCAAAAGTTGCGCACAATATCGTCATCGGATTCATCGACTTCATCTTCGCTCTCGCGCATCTCCGGCGCGGAGATGATGACCTCCGTTGATACAGCACCAAAGATATCGAAGAGCTTCTTGAGTTGTATCGCGGCTCGTTTGGAAGAAGCGGCAACCTGGCCCTTAAGGCCTGTTCCCTTGAAGTTGATCGAAAAGTGTTGTCCTACATCGAACGCGATGGATTGGAGCCTCGATTCAATCCCCTCAAGTTCACGGGCGCGACTCATCTTTCGCTTTAGGTCCGTACGTTGTCCGTCAGAGAGATCCCGCGTGTGGACTTCGAACCAGCGGTCGATCTGTCCTTCGTCTACATCGGTGACGACTTCGCGTCCCTCATAAAGCAACGGAACCACCGCCTTGTCTTTGACGGCATCCCGCATTGAGTACGAGGGACGGACCAAGTCGCCGAATTTTGCGAAGGTGCTCCTCTCCTTCTTCGCAATTGGAGTGCCGGTAAAGGCGATGAAGCACCCATTGGGTAGAACTTCCCGCATCCTCGTATGCATGCTGTTGAGATTACCGTATTGGCTACGGTGGCTCTCGTCCACGAGGACATAGACATCGGGTGACGTATCGATGACGCGCCGTTTATTCAGGCCAGCCCGAAATTTATGGATCAAGGTTGTGATGACGGGGGTTCTGTCTTCGATTAGCGAGAGTAAATGTTCGCCCGTCGCGGCCCGTTTTGGTTCATGACCAGTGGTGCGGAAAGTCTTCCAGATTTGATCGTCGAGATCAGTTCTGTCTGTCACGATCAGAATTCGCGCCAAGGGGTTTAACGTAGAGATCGCCTTGGCTAGCATCACCATTGTTAGGCTCTTGCCCGACCCTTGGGTGTGCCACACGACTCCACCCTTGCGCTTTGCGCTTCCGTCTCGTTCTTCTGTTCGTTTCAGGAGTGACTCGACCGTTGCAACTTGCTGATAACGAGCAACCTTCTTTTGAGGGCCGTCAAAAAGCATGTAGCGGCGTACGAGCCGAATGAAACGTTCAGGGCGGCAAAGGCCGACAATTGTCTCATCGAGTGGCGTGACAAGCCGTCGCCTTTCTACTAGCTCACTGTGCCGCTTCATGTAACGTGCAAAATCGATTGCAACGCGTTTGCCTTCTACGCTGTCGAGAGGCCGATTTACGACATTCGCGGCGAAGTCCGCAGAATCCTCGCGTTCCTTCCAGACGCTCCACAGCTTGCGCGGCGTACCAACCGTGCCATAGCGTGGATCGTGGCTGTTCGCGGCGAGAAGCAATTGGGTTGAATAAAACAGTGACGGTACGCCTTCTCCGGCTTTCTGATTGCGAAGTTGTTGACTAACGCCTTGATCGGCTGAAATGTGAGAGGCTTTTACTTCGATTAGGCCAAGAGGAATACCATTGACTAACAAAACGAGATCCACCCGGATGGTCGGGCCACCCGCTTCGCTCACAGTATATTCGGCCGTCACCTGGAAAGTGTTTGCCCTCCAGTCTGACCACTCGATGAAATTGAATGGCCATTCGCGCGACGTAGTCGCGATCGTTTGTGGAAGAGCAATTCCAAGCATCAAGTCGTCAGTCATTCGCTCGTTCGCGCGTACTACGCCTTCGGGAATCCGATCCGTTAATCGTCGTACAGCGGCATCAACATTGGCCTCAGAGAAGGCATATGCCCGTCCGTCGGCATGTATCCGATTGATCCGCGCAAGATCCGTCCTGAGCTGAGTTTCAAGAAAGGGTTGCGTGCGTCGTCCATTCCGCCATTGGTCAGCTTCTGCCCGCGTCACGTAGCGCCAGCCACAACTAATTAGTGCGTGCAACGCTTGTAGCTGCGCTCCGCCTGCCTCGGAAGTGGCGAATTCGGGAGACTCGTTCATGACCTCTTCCCGTTCGTTGACGAAGCTGCTTCAGAGGGTACTTGTCGTGCGAAAATCGGTAAATCAAAGTGTGAATCAAGCTGACCGTCACCGGCGAGTAACTTCTTCATCAAACCGCGCTTTTGAGTACGGAGAACGTTTGAATACCTGGAGTACAACGCCTGTTGACGCTCTAAACCATCGAGCGTTTCACATACTTTGGTCTGGAGTTCCTTGCTGGGAAGGGGGATTACCACTTCCGCGAGATCCTTTTCGTTAATTGCGGGATAGCCAGATCCAGTAAGCCGTGCATATATCTGGCGTTCGACAAACGGACTCACTAGGATGTGCTTTAGATATCCGACAAAACAACACTCTTTTGGCTCAAGAATTGAATATCCTGTCGAATAAACGGTATCGTCTCGACGTTTCGCTACGAAGAGCCTTCTTAGCAATGGTCGGACTGTAGAGTAGACCACGCCCTCCGTCGCGACCATGCGCCTTGCGCGGGATGGAGCCGTTTTGAAAGATAAGCGTCCAGAGAGTGAATCCTCGGTTCCGACCTCCGCGGAAGAGATATCGAAATAGTCGAAAGTGAAGTCAGGGTCAGTGTTCGCTGGTAGGGTGCGCACATTTGCAGTAGAGACAGCATCGACCCGGCTACAGTTGAACCCGGCCTTCAACGTTATCCTTTCAAGTTCAGCGCGATAGGCACTCTTAATAGAACAGATAAGAAGTTCGGTTAGTTCGATTGCCCGATCCCACGCATCCAGCACAGATGCGATACGCCGTTGCTGTTCAAGATGTGGCGGGGAAGCTGGAATGTGCGCGAATTCATCGAAATAGAGTCGCAGACGGTCTTCGGTGAGCCCATGCGAATAGGCCCAGAACAGGTGTATCATCCGATCCGACTTGAACCAGTGGTATGCGAATTGGCTATCAATTCCCGATTTCGGAGCCAAAACAACATAGGCCGGACTGACCATGCCATCCGAAATCGCCAGCCCACATGCACCTTGCCACATGCGCATCATGTTATATGCGATGTCGCCCTTCTTCACGAGAAGGTGTTGTTCCGGACGCAGCGCGGACTCCAACCGCCGATCCAGACCGTCACGAAGAACCAAGCTGTCATTC
The DNA here is from genome assembly GCA_025462755.1 of Edaphobacter sp. Classification (GTDB taxonomy): domain Bacteria; phylum Acidobacteriota; class Terriglobia; order Terriglobales; family Acidobacteriaceae; genus Edaphobacter. Next base: position 7,118 of record JAOAPF010000541.1, on the reverse strand, counting down.
ATCGTGACCGACATCATCGGCAGTCCCGACCTGCCGGGTTCCTGCCTTTGATCGAAGAAATCGCCAAGACGGCTACTCACGGAGTACCTCCTTGACCAATCAAGCTAGCCCACCGATGGCCAAAGCGTTGGCGCGTACCGCCAGATCCCCAATGCCTGGGGTTGGTGCCGCTCCGGGTCATTGAACGGCAAGTGGCTTCAGACATTGATGCCGAGCTCCTTCAGGTAAAAGTTCATCTTTTCCCGTGTTTGCGAGAGCTGATTCTCGAGATCATGGATTTCGTCTTGGACCGCCTGAAGATCGACTTCTGGCTCCGGTACAAACGTATCGACATAACGCGGAATATTCAGATTGAAACCATTGGCTTCGATTTCTTCGAACGTTGCAAGGTGGGAGTAGCGCTCGCGCACGGACCGGCCGCGATAGATCTCGATGATCTTGTTGACATCGTCATCGCGCAGCTGGTTCTGCCTCTTGCCGGGCTCAAAATCGCGGCTGGCATCGATAAACAGTATGTCGCGCTCATGAGAACGCAAGCCCCCAGTCTCGCGCGCCTTATCGAACACCATGATGCAGACGGGAATGCCAGTTGACGGAAACAGCTGAGCAGGAAGACCTACGACAGCATCGAGGAGATTGTCGCGAATGAGTTTCTCTCGGATCTTTCCTTCCGCGCCAGAACGAAACAGAACCCCATGCGGGGCAACAACAGCCATGCGTCCTGTCGTGGGGCGAGTGACAGCAAGCATGTGCAGGATGAAGGCGTAATCACCCCGGCTCTTGGGCGGCATGTGCGGCGTAAATCGTTTGTACGGATCGGTCTTCGAGTCCTCATTCCACCATTTGTCCAGACTGAAGGGCGGATTGGCGACTGCCACATCGAAGCGCATCAGGTGATCGCTTTCGATCAACGTGGGCGAATTAAGGGTGTCGCACCAGTCGACACGCGCATTGTCCTGTCCGTGTAGCAACATGTTGAGTCGTGCGAGAGCACGGGTCTGCCCGTTCGATTCCTGTCCAAAGAGCTGAAAGTTACCGTCTCCAACTTCCTCCCCCGCGCGCAGAAGCAGTGAACCCGAACCGCAGGCAGGGTCGCAGATACGGTCCCCTGATTTAGGATGAGCAAGCTTGGCTACGACCTCAGAGACTTTCCGCGGCGTAAAGAACTCGCCGGCTTTTTTCCCGGCATCCGACGCGAAACGTTCAATCAAAAAGATATAGGCATCGCCCAAAATATCTTCGGATGTATCGCCGAGACTGAGACCAGGCTTGGCAAAATCCTCCAAAAGCGTTTTCAGCCTACGATTCCGGTCTTTAGTCTGACCCAGATTGGTTTCCGAGTTGAAATCGATCGCACGGAACAGGCCGCCCAGTTTGCCCTCGTTGGCCTTTTCTATCGCATCGAGGACAATATTGATAAGTTCGCCGATATTGTCGCGAGTCCGACGCTCATATAGGCCGTAGAAGTCACCCAGGAAACTCTCGACAATCTCATTTGTCTTCGTATTTTTTAGCTCGACGACGGGTAGCTTGAAGCGTTCCCGATCGAGGCGGCGTTGAATACGTAGCTCATCGCCGGCATATTCCCGTCGGAACTCTTCGACGTGTTTGCGGCGTACATCGCTCAGGTATTTCAAAAAAAGCGTGGTCAGCACGTAGTCTTTGTACTGCGTCGCATCGATCGCACCACGAAATGTGTCGCAGGCGCGCCAGACGGCTGAAAGAATATCTTCCTGCTTTAGCGTCGTCATTGAGAACTCCTTAAGGAATCTTGCCCCACGTCAGCGGCCCGGATCGCACGAGCAAGGGTTTCGCGACCATAAGTTGAATTGAGATCCGCAAGCCTTTTGAGCAGCCTGTCCTCTTCATCAAACGAAAACGAGAGTCCAGCAATCAGCCGTTGAACATGCATCGGAGGAAGAGGTACCCCCGTTTGCTCAAGTGCATCCTTATTCAGCCGCGCAAGCCCGCTCCCCTGCTTACCGCTAGCGAATTGGGCTTGAGTGGCAGGCATCCGCAGAAAAGCGGCGAGGTATTGAGAGTTCACCCGTGTCCTATCCGGACGTACTAGGTAAAGATCCAAAGAAACGTACGCACCGAAAAGCTGATCGTTTGCAACGCAGACATCGGTTGCAGAACCGCGAGCACCGACGATGAGATCGGCCTCCACGATCCGCTGAGCCCTGGCCACACCAGGTGCATCCCCGGTTGTGAGTGTTGGAATCCGGCCAGCTTTAAGGTCGGAAAGATCCGAGAGTCGCATGAATCGTTCAGCCCCCCGCTCACTCTCCCGAATTGAAATCCCGGTGAAGACTTCAGCGAAGTTATGCAATTCGAGCACGACTCATATTCACAAACAATTGGTTCGGCGTCAATAGTAATTAGAGGGTTTCTCTAACTTTATTTATTGTGAACATGTTTAAGCTACTTGTCGTTGTGGCGCGTTGTTCCAACATTCCCTTGACAAGCCGTCGTCCGCGATGGGATGATTACGTTGGAACAACGAGGTACAACACATAATGCTAAAGGATTCTTACATCGCTAGCAAGGCCAGATCAAATCGACCAGGTTGGTCGATAAGCTTTCGGCATCCGTTGCGCAACGATCCGCGGGGGCGACAAGGCCTCAAGGTGCGCCGAGGTCTCGCCACAACCGACGAAACCGAGGCGGACCGCATGGTTGTTCAGATGAACACAATCCTGAGTGATCAGACATGGTGGAACGCTGCGAAAAGGTCTGAGGCTGCGCTACAATTCGCCGCGCCCGTCGTCGACGCCTTTTACGATGAAATCCAAGCAGGCTACCCGGATTCTGATAGCCTCCGCGAATCCCACATCCATCTTCCAAGTAAGGATGACGGATATTCGCAGGTGCTGTTCGTCGGGACAACTGGCGCTGGCAAAACGTCGCTGCTTCGACAGCTAATTGGTTCCGATCCGGACGAGGATAGATTCCCGTCCACGGCGCCGGCTAAAACCACCATCGCCGACATTGAAGTCATCCAGGCCGAAGGTAATTTCGCCGCGGCGGTAACCTTCTTTAGCGAATTTCAGACCCAAGCCAACATCGAAGAATGTGTAATAGACGCGGCTTTGGCAGCCCTGGAAAATGCGTCGCGCGACAGAATAGCCAACCGTTTCCTCAGCCATCGAGATCAGAAATTCCGTCTGAGCTACATCCTCGGTAGTTGGCCTGAAAACAACAGTGGAACCGAGCAGGACGAGATGTCGTTCGAGGAGCAACCCGACACAGTGACGATGATGGACGATGAGAGTGCGCTGACCGACGCCCAAAGAGCGGCCAATCGAGATATCATCGCCGGCTACCTCGACCGCATCGCTGACCTGACAAAGTCGGTCGTCGCCAAGCTGACCGATGATTTAGGCGTAGATTTGAAGATCGCGGGTCCAGACACAGAAACCGTACAGCAATTGATCGAAGAGAACTTCGACGCATATCTCACACAGGACGAAGGGTTCCACGAACTGGTCCAGGACATCCTCGAAAACGTCCGCTCCCGGTTTGATCGGATCGAAACTGGCGAATTGCGGCGACGACAATCGGGATGGCCGGACCTATGGCTGTTCAGCTCTGCTGACCGAGAGGAATTCATCCGGCAGATTCGGTGGTTTTCGAGCAACTACTGGCCTCAGTTCGGCCGGCTCCTGACACCTCTGGTAGACGGCATCCGTGTGCGTGGGCCGCTCTTTCCAGATTTCCTTGATGGCCAGCAGAATCTGGTTCTCATCGACGGTCAGGGCTTGGGTCATACGCCAGACTCGTCGTCAAGTGTTACGACGCACGTTACCCGTCGATTTAAGGACGTTGACGTCATCCTCCTCGTTGACAATGCGCAACAGCCGATGCAAGCGGCGCCGCTCTCTGTACTCAGGGCAATTGCGTCAAGTGGCCATCATCGAAAGCTCGCCGTTGCTTTCACCCATTTCGATCAGATCAAGGGTCAGAATTTTCAGAAGTTTTCTGACAAACGCGCACACGTTATGGCCTCGGTTCTCAACGCTCTCGCTAGTTTGCGAAATGTTCTCGGTATCTCGGTAGTCAATGCCATCGAACATGGGATCGATTCGCGCTGTTTCATGCTCGGCGGCGTTGATCGTCAGATCACAAAATTGCCAGCCCGAGCTGCTGAATATATGAGGAACCAACTTCTGGAATTGGTAAGCTTCTTTCAGAAAGCGATCCTGCCGCCGCCACCAGCTAAGGCGCATCCCGTTTACGATCCAACGGGAATAGGCTTCGCCGTCCAAGATGCAGTCACTAAATTTCAGGGTCCTTGGCTTGCTCGCCTCGGAATAGGCACTTATGAAGGCTTCCGAAAAGAACACTGGACCAGAATTAAAGCGCTCAATCGACGTATCGCAGGCGAACTCGATGATGAATACGACACGCTTCGGCCGATCGCCGATCTGGCCACACAGCTCCGGGAATCCATCTCGCGCTTTCTCAACGGCCCGATCGACTGGACTCGGGAGCCAGCAGATGAAGAAGAGCGGCAGGTTGCGATCGATTGTGTGCGCCAGGTTATTGAAGTGCAACTTCGGGACCTCGCGGTGCGCCGAATGGTTGAAGAACACTTGAGCGACTGGCGAACGGCGTACGACGGACCCAGCTTCAGTGGTCCGGGATCGACTCTGCGCCGTGCCAGTGCGATCTACGGCATTTATGATGCCGCCGCGCCGATACCCGACGCTGTGATGACGACAGCCTCGGCGGTCTTCCTCGCCGAGCTTCGACGCGTCGTAACAGCGGCGATCGAGGCTACCGGCGGCAAAGTCCGTTTGAGCGAGGCCGACTAATCATAGCCGGGCGGTGGTAGTCGGGCTGCCGCAGTAGTTCGACCTTCTGTCTGAGCTTGCATCGGCGAATACGGAAGGCGACCATAGCAGCGATAGGCGCAGCGAATCGATAAATCGCAAGCTTCCTGCCAAGGGCTGAGGGTCACCGAACCTACTGGTTGAAATCAATTTTCACCGCTCGATGTTGCACATCGTGGCGCCCCTGATAAAATCTCTAGCTTATGGCGGCCGAGCCGGACCCGCTTTCGCAGATTCCCGTGCTTTACCACTTTACTGACAAGAGCAATATTCCGACGATCAGGCGGCTTGGAGGCTTGTTCTCAACGGCATTGCTGAAGGAAATGGGGCACGCATTCTGTGCAGGGGGAGATGAAGATAGCCTCGTCCTTGATATGCGGTGCGGGATGGATAAGTTTGTTCATCTGTGCTTCGTTACCGGGCACCCGATGGCATTTCGGGTAAAAGAGCGCAAGCCCGATGCGGATCTCGCGTATTTGCAGATTGATCGGGCTATTCTTCATCAGCCGGGTATCATGTTTGCATCGGGAGTGGGCTATGCGAATAATGCAGCAACGGTGAGTCTGGCGGAGGCGGTCGAGCGCAACCTGATCGATTTTAAGGCGCTCTATGCTTGGACCGATTGGAGAGACCCGGAGGCGCAGGCGAAACGACACGCAGGGGAGTTGTGTGAGATTTTGGTACCGAACTACGTAGCGAATGCATTTATCAGGAACCTTCCCAATGGCTGAACGCCCCATATTCGTTGCAAAGCCGGAAAGTCGTGAACTGGTCGATGAAGTTTTTCTGCGTCTGACCAGGAGTCCCGGCTTCGGCGCCGGGGAAAAGAAGGAGAATATCAAGGCGCTTCATGAGGCGGCAGAGAACGCCGGTTATCGTGACGTTCTGGAAGTCTCAACGAAGTCAGCCAATAAACGCGGTAGGCATCTGAGTGCTTTTCACCTGAGAGTGAAGAGTACACAAAACGGTTCGGTTCCTTTGGAGTGCGCATTCCAGGGCAGCAAAGTCTTTGAACATGGCGGCCCTTTCGTCGATCTATTTAACGGGCAGCCGCGCGAAGCCAAGAAAGACCGCCGGCTAAGAGAGTCGGGGCAGCTTGTCGCTTTCCGATTCGAAGGCATGGATTGGCCGCTTGAACCGAAAACTGCCTTCTACGATTGGCTCTACATAACGTCAATCTATCCCCATCGTGAATGGGCCGTGAAACTTTACGCATATGGAGGTTTCAGCGATATAGAGTTCGATCCAACGCGCTCGATCAGCTGCCAGGCTAGATCAATCGCGCTCTTTCTTAGCCTGATGAAACGTGGTCAACTGGATGAGGCCATGAAATCGCCTGCGGATTTCGTCAACATCCTTCGAGATTCGGACTATCGGCCTGATCTGCGAAGGGAAGAAACGCGACCGACCCTCCTTTCTGCCTGACTTGCGGAGAAAATACGGAAATTCAGCTTCATTTCGCTAGAATGTGCGATTATGCTTGCCCGCGATCCGCTCCTTCGCGTCCCGTGTCTTTACCACTTCACGGATGTTCGAAACGTCCCGTTTATTCGCAAACGCAAGGCAATTCTCTGCACGGCAAGCCTTAGAAAAAAGGGATATGAATTTGTCGCCGGTGGCAATGACTGGAGTCTTGAACAGGACCAGCGTTTTGGCATGGATTCTTATGTTCACCTTTGCTGGACAAAGAGGCATCCCATGGAGTGGCATATCAGACAACGGGATGCAGAGGTTCGGATTATCTATCTTCAGATTGACCGGTCTATCCTTTATGAGCCGGGAGTTCTTTTCACGCCGGGGGTAGCAAATGCTGTTGGGATGACGTCTCACTCTATCCCGGAGGCCGTTGAAGGTGACATGATCGATTTCGAAGCATTGTATGGAAATATCGGTTCGCTAAGAGAAGCGGGGCCACAAGCACGAAGGCAAAAGGCAGAAAGAGCAGAAATTCTGGTTCCCAAACGAGTTTCAATCGAGTTCATTAACAATCTATCCAATGGCTGAGCGCCCTATCTTTGTTTCCAAACCCGCAAGCGAGCAGCTTGTTGAAGAGATATTTCTTCAATTGAAATGGCACCCCGGTTTTGCTCCAGTTCAAAAAGAAAAGAACATCAGGGCGCTTCATGAGGCAGCTGCGAGGGCCGGGCACCCAAATGTTCTAGAGGTATCGACTAAATCAAACAACCCGCGCGGGCAACAACTCAGCGCCTTTAATTTGAAGGTGAGAAACGAGAGGCTAGGAGAAATCGCTCTTGAATGCGTTTTCCAAGGAAGCAAAGTATT
>JAOAPF010000067.1 GCA_025462755.1 Edaphobacter sp. | reverse complement strand
TCGCCGCGGTCGTCGAGGTTCATGCCGTAGGCGATATGTTCGAAGCCGCTGGCTTCGCGGGCTTGCTCCATCTGGGTGAAGAGCTCGTCTTTGCAGTGGAAGCAGCGGTGGGCGTCGTTGCGCTGGTAGTCCGGGCTTTCGAGTTCGTTGGTCTGGAGGATTTGCGTGGGGATGTTGTGCTGTGCGGCGAAGGCGAGGGCGGCGGCTAGTTCGGCGCGGGGGAGGGAGGCGGAGTCAGCGATGACGGCTCTCATTTTTTCGCGCAGGGTTTGGTGGGCGGCGTAGGCGAGATAGGCGGAGTCAGTGCCGCCCGAGTAGGCGACCAGGACGCTGCCCAGCTCTTGCAGGGTGGTTCGGAGTTTCGCGGATTTGGCGGCTAAATCCATCTGGTTTGATTGTAGGTTAGATGCTCGGCTGGGGTTAGGGGTGGCGGTTTGTTTGGTGGCTTGGTGCGTTTGACTACGTGGTTTTTGTGCGGCTCCAGCACACAGCAGATTCCTCCACTTCCCCTTCGACTCGCTTCGCTCGCTCAGGGGTCCGGTCGGAATGACGTGGCTAAATTTCTTCGGGTGCGTGGCTGAATTTCTTTCGGGTGAAAGGACAGGGTTCGTTTTCTTGTACCTAATCTCCCTGCGCCGGCTTGGTTGCTGGCGGGGCGCTTAGGTAACGGCTGGCGAAGGTGATGAAGGTGGGCCAGTTGGGGGCGGGGGTGTGGCCGCCGCTGTGCTGGCGGAAGGCGAGGTCGCCGTCGATGAGTGGGGTTTCTATTGGCGGGAAGATGGTGGTGTCGAGGCCTTTTTTGCCGAGAAGAGTGTAGACGGGGGTGGCTGCGGCGGCGGCCATGAACATGCCCTGGGCGTCGGCCCAGCCGTCGCCTTTGGTGGCGCCTCCGCCGATGAAGACAGGGCGAGGGGCACAGAGGGCGATGAGTTCGTGGGCGTCGATGGGGAGATCCTTCCATTGCAGGGGACCGGCGTATTTGAGGAAGTTGCCGGCCATCCAGTGGTATTCGTTGGTGGCTGCTACGTTTTCGACGATCTCGCCAAAGTCGCGGCGGTTGAGTTTTGCGCCGCCTTCGCCGGAGGAGCTGACGTAGGCGATGGTGAAGCGCGGGTCGTAGGCCATGGTGACGAGGGTCGCCTTGCCGTAGCGGGAGTGGCCTTCGATGCCGACTTGTTTGGCGTTCACGGCTTTGTCGGTTTCGAAGTAGTCGAGGGCACGGCTTGCTCCCCAGGCCCAGGCGCGGAGGGCTCCCCAGTCGTCAAGTTTGCGAGGCTGGCCTTTGTTGCATAGGCCGATGATGCCTTCGGTGAGGCCGGCTCCGTTGTCAGCTTGAATGCTGCCGGGAACGAGGGTCGCGTAGCCCCATCTTTGGGCGAGGACCTGCTGCTGCCAGGTTGGGCCGGGTGGCGGAGGTGGCGGAGCCGGTGCGCCGGGGCGGCGGGGGAACGGACCGATGAAGCTGAATTCCATGATGACGGGAACGGGGCCGGTGACGTTGTCGGGCGTGGTGAGTTCGAGTTGAATGTCGACGGTGATGAGAGGGTAGGAACGGTTGTCGACGTGGCCGGCGAGAGTTTTTGTGGTGACGGGGATGTCGCCATTGGCGGTGTGTTTCGTGGCGGTGACCTCCCAGCGGACTTTGGGTGTGTTTTTGGGGACACGGCCGTAGATCTCGCGGTCGAAGGACTCGACAATCTCGGGGCGGCGCTGGCTCCACCAGATCTTTGGCGAGGTGACTTTCTTGCCGTTATTGAGGATGAGCGGGTCGGGGAGGTCAGAGACGGGATTGGCTTTGGACTCGTCGTAGTTGGCGGCATTGGGTGCGTCGGGATTGCCGGAGCGGCCGGGGCGAAGAGTGGTGATGTTGAGGAGATCCATGGTTCGCTGATGGTCTTGCTCGGCGGTGAGATGGACTGGTGGAGGAAGAGCGGAATTCGCTGCATTCGCCGACTGCGTTGAGGCTGATGTGCTCAAGAGCGGGAGGAGCAGGGTGGAGAGAATAACGGCTTGGCGCACACTAAAGTACATCCATTCCTCCTGAGTACTGCGCAGACTTGCGACCGTCCCAATATATTTCGTGGCGTGTACGAAATACGCACGGGAACGCTTTTTTGTCGCCGGCGTGTGATGTTTATAGATCAGACGGCTCAGTCGGGGATCTGCCAGCCTACCGGCGTCTGGGCGAGGGTGGCTTTGGCGGTGACCTGACCGGTGGTGGCGCGGGCCATGTCGGGGAACGCGGCCTGGACGTCGTGGCTGATGGCCCAGACCGGGACTTCCTTCATGGTGTAGAGGTAGGTAACGGTAGTCTCTTTGAAGCCGTCGTTGACGACGATTGGAGTGGAGCTGTCGATGCTGGTGACCTCGCGGTGTCCGTAGCAGAAGCGGGGAGCGTAGCGGGTTCCGGCTGGCATGACCGTATAGCGGCTGACATGGATGCTCTGCTCGACGGACTTTTCGAGAAGAAGAGACTTCACCAGAGAGTCCATCTGTTTGGCCTTGGCGGGATCGCTGGTCTCGAAGGGGAAGCGGATGTCGGAGAAGAGGCAGTCGGGGTGATCGAGGAAATGGTTGTTGATAGCCAGTTTGAAGTTGGCTGGGGTTGGGGCGGATTTACCCGTGTTGCAGCCGGCGGCCAAGACGACAAGAGCAACAGCAGTCGCTGCGAGTGAGGCTGGATTTCTGCGAACGATTTTCATCGCTTCTCCTGTTAATTTCACTAGTTGGATGCAGACGCGGGAAGTGAGACAGTCGATGGATAACCTCCTCTATGCGGTAGGACTGATTTTTACACGATAACGAATTGGGTGACGCGGTGAGCGGATGCCTGTGAACGAGTTGAATACAACGGAATGACGAAGAGGTATGTGATGAAGCTCATAAAAGGGTTGTTGACGGTTGCGGTTACTTTGGGATCGTTGCGTGCGTTGGCGCAGGCGCCGGCGGATGCCAATACCGGGCGGCCGGTGACGGACGACGACATTGCAGTTTTACGCCAGGACGTTCAGGCGGACAAGACGGAGATCATCACTCGCAATATGCAGTTCACCGAGGACCAGTCGAAGGCGTTCTGGCCGGTGTATCGCAACTATGCGCATGATCAGCAGGTGATCGGCGATCAGCGGGTCGCCTTGATCAAGGACTATGCCGCGAACTACGACAGCATGGACGATGCAAGGGCGCAGTCTTACATCGCTCGTGCCCTGAAGTTCGATTCCGACAGCCTGCAGTTGCGGCAGAGCTACGTGCCGCAGTTCGTCAAGGCCATCGGGGCGAAACAGACGGCGAAGTTTTATCAGGTAGACAACCGATTGAGCTTGCTGGTGAGCGTGCAACTGGCGGCGCTGTTGCCGATCATCAAGTAGAGGACAGTGAGGCGGCCTATGTCGGTCGCCCTCACACGCGGTTGAGATGACTTGCGATCTAGTTTCCGTCGAGGATTTCTTCGGGGAGGGGATCGAGCTCGCCGATGGTCTTCATGCCTTCAAGGGTTTTAAGGTTTTCCTGGACCTGTGCCCATTTTTTAGGATCCTTTTTGGTGATGATGGGGGCCTGGGGATCGGCGTAGTACGCGAGGAGATCGTGTTTGAGCTGGTTGGGGACAACCTTATCGGGGGTCTTCGTGATCATCTCGAGTAGTTTGGCGTAGGTCTTGTCGGCGAGGGGGTAGCCGCCAGGTTTGATGACGAGTCCGGTATCGAGATCACGGTTGGGAAGGTAGCGTTCGACGCGGTCGTAGTTGGTCAGGACGAAGCGCATCGACTTGATCGAGCGATTGACGCTCTTGATGTAGAGGTCTTCGGTCTTCTCGGTAGGGCCCTTGATGGCGAGCATTTTGAGCGTGCCGACCTTGGGCAGTATGTAGATAAAGCCGGCGTAGAGGTGGATGCCGAAGCCTGGATCTTTGCGGTAGGCCTCCCAGTTGTTGTCAGCGGATGCCTGACGGAGATCCTTTGCCAGCTCGTCGAGATCGGGGCTCGGCGCGTCGGCGGGGAAGTTCTTTTTATGTAGAACGGTTTCGGCCGAAGCTATGTGAGGAAGAAAGCGGCGGACGGCGTAGCGGTAGACACGGATGGAGGTCTCTTTGGTGCCGATGATGTCGGGAAGATTGAGGCCGTAGGTCTCGAAAAACGCCTTACGGAGAAGGTCCCTGGGGACTTCCAGGCCGACAAATTTCAGATAGTCCTCCGGGGCAAAACGCTTTTTGCTGAGTTGGTTGATGTCAAAGGCGAACTCGGTCTGGACATGGGCGTGAGGGGCCTGAGCGTAGTTGACGGCGGAACCATATTTTTGTTCGAGTTTGGGAAATTCGACTGGGACGGCGAGATTGATGGCGGTGCTGTGCCCGACGGTGTCGCCCATGTAGTGAGAGAGAGAGCCGATGGCGAAGGCGAGCTCGTCGGCGGTGTGGGCGTTGCGGATGAGGCTGACGACGAAGTCTCCGGAGCGCACGTAATGGGTGAGGTCGGAGAAGAATTTGTTGCCGAAGGGGTAGTAGCCGAAGTCCTGGATGGCGCAGCCGCCGTAGGCGTAGGCGTGAGCCTCCTGGAGCTGGGCTTCGGTGAGGGAGGGGTAGTGCTTGAGAAGAATGGGCCGGATGGATTGCTTCCACGCCAGGTCGATCAGCTCCTGATGGCTTTGGACGGAGTAGGGGACGGCTCGGGTTGCCGCGAGAAGCAGTCCGAGGAGGGTTACGGTCTTAAGTTTTGGGAGGATGGTGCGGCGGGGGGTCGGGATCGCTTGGCCTCGTTCTTGGTCTGTTTGGACTCTACATACTGTACATAGGATGAAGAAGATAAAAAAAGGGTAGGCTGGCGGGGGAGTTGTGATGGTGGCGTCCAGGGATAGCTGGGTTCGGTATGCGGTGGCGGTGGTGGCGTTCGGGGTGGTGGCCTGGGCGTGGCACTATGGGACGCGGCAGTCGGGTGGGATTCGGCCGGCGGGCGAGCGCAGGGTGATGCCGGAGCTGGTGATGGCGCAGCTTGGTGGTGGAACGTGGCGGACTGTGGATCATCGCGGGCAGGTGGTGCTGGTGAATTACTGGGCGACCTGGTGCGGGCCTTGCTGGGAGGAGACGCCGGGGCTGATCCGGTTGTCGCGGGAGATGGGGCCGAAGGGGCTGGCTGTGGTGGGGGTGGCGATCGATGAGGGTGGAAGAGAGAAGGTGCAGAAGTTTGTGGATGAGTTTCGGGTGCCGTACCCGGTGGTGATGCCGGAGAGGCTTTCGCAGGTGGAGTATGGGCTGGAGGGTGTGCCTACTACGATTCTGCTGGATAAGCAGGGGCGGGTGGCCAAGACTTATGTCGGGGCGGTTCGGCAGCGGGATTTTGCGGAGGATGTGCGAGTGTTGCTGGGGGAACGGTGACGTCGGGCGAGGTTGAAGTGCCAAAACTTCGGCGATTTTTGATCAGGTTTGGCCGACTTTGGTGGGGTCGCCTGGGTGGAGGATGGGAGTGAAGGGGAGATGGAAGTCGGATTCGGAGTCGGGGTGGGCGGGGTTGAAGTCGGGGACTGCGGGGTCCAGGAATTTTGTGAGCGGCAAATTGGCTTCGCGGATGCCGTGGACGATGCAACGGGCTAGCTCGTAGGCGCCGTAGCTGTTGAAGTGGGTGTCGTCGCTGATGGCGGCGGTTTGGCCGGGGAAGGAGTCTGCGGGGTAGTGCATGAAGGCTTTGAGCGTGCCTTCGGGGCCCATGGCTTCGAAGAGGGTTTGGCTCATGGCGTTGAGGTCGATGAGGGTGACCTTTTGTTGCGCGGCGATCTCGCGCATGGCGTCGGGGTACCCGGCTAAGGAGTTAGTGATGTTGCCCGCGTCGTCGAAGGTGCGGCGGTTCATTGAGGTGACTAAGACCGGGTTTGCGCCTTTGGCGCGGGTTTGCGCGATGTAGTCGATGAGGAGTTTTTTGTAGTCGTCGAGCGATACGGCGCCGGGCTTCATGTCGTTGTGGGCGAATTGAATGAAGAGGTAGTCGCCGGGTTTCATCGTGGCCATGATCTTTGCAAGGCGATGTTCGTTTGCGAAGCTCTTTGTGGTCTCGCCGGATTCGGCATGATTTGCGATGACGACGCCGGGGAGGAAGAAGCGGGGGAGCATCTGGCCCCAGGCGGCCCAGGGTTCGTAGTACTGATCGACGACGGTGGAGTCGCCGGCGAGGTAGAGGACGGGCTCGTCGGGAATGGGTTCGATGTGGATGGAGCGGACGCTGGGGTGGTCGCCGTTGAACTCGAGGGTGAGCTTGTGGTCCCAGTTGAGAATGCCTAGTTCGCGGGGCTTTAGCTTCACCTGCGTGGCGGGAGTGTCGCCGGGCTGGCCCTGAATTTCAGGGTAGCGGACGTTGGTGTCGAAAGATTTTGTGATGGACTCGCCGGGTTGGGTGGCGATCTTTTCTAGCATGAGGCGGCGGCCTTCGGCGCGGACGGTGGTGATGGAGGCCTGGGGACCGCCGAGGACGACTGTTATCCGGTAGTTGCCCTCGAGGATGGGGACGGAGAAGAAGAAGGGCTTGTCGCTGGTGCAGGCTTTGCCGTTGATCTGCGGGGAGGCAATGAGGTCGAACCCGGCGGTGGCGTCGGCGAAGCGGGTGGTCGGCGAGAGGGTAGCGAACATGCGGTTGGCGGGGCCGCAGGCGTACTTCATCAGGTTGGGATTGAGTTGGCCGTGAGCGGTTAGAACTGTGGATAAATAAAGTGCGGCGAGCGGCAGGAGCGTGAGGCGGAATCGATGGCGCGGCGTGTCGAGGTAGCTTCGGTGGCTCGCGTTTCGGTGTTGCATCGGCGTACTCCCCCTCCCCGTCAAAAAGTGCGCAAAGTCTTCGAAACAAAGGATATAAGGTTTGACTTCAACCTGACATCCTATGCTGAATCAAAAAGCCCGGCTTTGGCCGGGCTTGGTTTCTTCTCTGATTTAAGTGTATCAGCGGTGTCAAGAGTTCCGATGACTCGATACGAGAGAACGGCTTCGCCGCAGTACCAGGCTTCAGCTCTTCCGGTGAGCTAAGAAGCATAGAGTTCTTGCGCGCACTCCGGAATGTCGCGTCCGGCTATTCCACTTTGCTGGGCGCGATAGCAGCGCCAGAGTTCCTCAATGTGGGGAAGACCAGATACCACGCCCATGCATCCGACGATTGCGGCAAAGTCTTTCAGTGGAACCGGAGGCTTGCGAAAGCGGAGCCTGAAGTCAGGCTTCTCGGGACCTAGCCCAAATAACGCCAGCGACTGTTCGGGATGGAGACAGGCGAGGGTGGCGACGATGTCGAAGGGAATGGATTGCATGTAGCTGTGAGTGTGCTGCTCGCGAGGAAAGATGACTCGGCGCGAGACGGTATAGCTTACGTCCCAGGCAACGGTCGCTTCATGAATCAGCCAACCGGCGCCCATCAGAGCAAGTGCTCCGGCATTCATCTGCAAAAACAATCCCGTCAATATGGGTGCTCCTGCTTCGGCCATCATGAGCAGGTGCATGATCGATTCTTTGGCTCCGCTGGTGGTCTCAATTTTGGTTTGGCGGTGCCACAGCCAATCCAGAAAACCGGCAACCGACCAGACCGGCATGATGATGTACATGAGATATCGTCGCGTCGCCTCATCGGCCGCCTGGCGAGACTGCCCTCGTCCGGCTGCAAGGTATCTTCGCTGCCGGGCATTGGCTATGGATGGGCGGGCTTTGCTTCCCATGAAAAGCAACCCTGCACCGGCCCCGAGCAAGATGGGGAGGAGAGATTTTCCGGACATTTGGACTCCTTAGGAGGGCTCCCTCCCTCTCTCGGATGGGTAGCGACTGTCTCCTGGTTTCGTGGAGCTGCCGGTGAGTCATCGCGGAGCCGGCTCGCGTGTGTGAATTGGGATGCCCCGGGAAGCTAAAGGGATGCTGTCACGAAGGCGCGGGGGAACTTCTGCTCAGGCGAATTGCGGGTGCTTGCGCGGTTTCGATTCACGCCAGATCGGCATTTCGTTCAGCGAGCGCTGGTGTGACGAAAATCCACGAAAATTCGGACACCAGTGTCGAAGGTAAAGCTGCGGGTTCTCGCCTGATTTGTGTGCTCCGGTGCTTGGCGGCTTCTTGGGTGAAGCGGCGTTCCGGAGTTACGAGTTTGTCCTCAGACGCGACTGAGTCAACATTTGACTGAGATCGGTTGCGATTTCTTTGCACAGAGTTTTGGGGGCGAGGGGAATTGCGCGCGGGCCGAGGCCGAGGATGACGAAGCGGGCTCGATGGTAGCTCTCGAATTCTACTTCGAAGACGCGCCAGTGTTTTTGCAGCGATGATTG
>JAOAPF010000494.1 GCA_025462755.1 Edaphobacter sp. | reverse complement strand
CCACAAGGCAGGATTGCCGAAGCGGCGGCGGGCATCGCGTTGTGCTTCCGCATGCGGCATGCCCTGCTCGACGTTCCACTGCTCGCGCATGGAAAGGTGGAAGGCGAGTTCTTCGTCTAGCTCTTTTGCCAGCTTCTCTTTTCCAATGAACGCGCGTAATCGAGAGATCCATGCCATTCGGAGCCTCCTTAAGCTGGTTCGAAACCCAATACAAGGGCAACCGCCGTGGTAATCCTCTGCCAGTTCTCCTGCTCAGCTCTCAATTGCTTTCGGCCTTGTGCTGTAAGGCGATAGAAACGCGCGCGACGATTGTTTTCGCTGAGGCCCCACTCGGCGGCGATCCATCGCTCCTGCTCCATGCGATGGAGCGCGGGGTAGAGTGAGCCTTCTTCGACGCGCAAAACCTCGTTGGATATGCGCTGGATATGCAGGGTGATGCCCCAACCATGCATCGGCCCCTGTTCGAGGCTCTTGAGGACGAGAAGCGCTAGGGTTCCCTGCAGATGGTCGCTCTTTGCCTTCGCCATGATGGTATTCCCATAGATGTCTATAGAAGATTCGCGTCTTTTGAGGGTTGGTGTCAAGGTTGACCGTAAGTATCCATCACTACACCCTCTGTCAATAGATCACACCCAATCACCTTACCTGCAGCACCACGTGCCTTCTTCGTCACGTCTCGCTCCTCCTGTTCCGCCCCTAATGAGTCAGAGTCGTGCGACTGGCAGGCGGGTTGGTAATCGAGGCGGCATCAACTGACGTGACAAAGCAGGAAGAGCATCGGATCGCCATCCGACCTGAAAACTTCTCCGGGGAATAGCGCGTCGATGCGGATGCTCTCTAAACGGATGGAGGTATTCACTGTGCTTACTAGCTGCCCATTTGAAGAGCCCTCCACACTCATTCAAGACGGCGCAGGATCGACATTCGGCGCGAACTGCCAGTCAAAGTTCCGTGGAGAAGCACCGGCGCTGCCGCGCGGGATGCGGCTTTCTGGACTGCCGCTCTCCACCCGGCGGGAGAAGGTCCGGTTCCCGGCACTCGTGCGGACGAAGCACGGGCTGGAGTCATGTCAGATTCATGATCTGTCCGGGATTCTCCGAACGGACAGTTCCTTTTCAGAGTGAAACTGGACCGCAGGTTTAGTGTGTCGCTAGGAGCCTGCCGTTTGAGACCGCCATCATAGAGCACTACCGGCGGGCATACGCCGGCCGATATATTCGAAGGCTCCCAATCTCGCAGAGACGGATACTCAGTCTTTCAGCGGACGAGGTCATCTACCAGAGTAAAGACACTCGTACGAAAACCTTCATCGAGAACCGCTCCACCCCAGAGCAGTTTGTGACCTTAGTTGCACAACATGTGCCGGACCGCTACCGACACTCAATGCGCTACTTTGGCCTTCTGGCACCCGCCGCCAAAGGGCGCATCGCTCCGATTGTCTTTGCGTTATCCAACTCGACCAGACGCGCAAAGCCAAGAAGGCAGTCCTGGGCAGCGTCCATTCAGAAGCACTTTGGTAGAGACCCACTAAAGGACGCTCAAGGGAATCGGATGCGATGGGTCGGCTCGCTTCCCGCCAAAGCCATTGCCACTGATGTGCGTGTTAGACTGAAGGACTTCCGACCGCAGCTTTGCTCGACAGCAGCTGGGGCGCGATCTCCCTTTAGCGTGGGTAACTCACCCCATGGGGATCCTTTCCCCGGACGCCGTGAACTCCGCATTAAACGTTTCTAGTTCTTGATTTTCCTAGAGATCAAGAACGATGCGGCGGTTTGTGTCATAAGAGCCGGTCACATCGCTCATCCAATGCGCCTCTTAATGTCGCCAGGATCGAGATCGGCAGCTTTCCGAGTTGGCTGCACGGTGCCAAGCGAATGCACCATCGGGTGTTTCGCCGAACGCCGCTTAACACGATTGCAGGGAATACATTCCAAGAACCGCTTACAGAGCAGGACGACGACGGGTACGACGAACAAGGTGACTACTGCCTTGATCAAGCACAAGCCGTACCACACCTGTTCCACGTTGTCGCCTCCCATGTTCCTCCTTCATCAACCTATCGGCCCAAAATCTCTAATCGGCTAAACGTCCTCTGCCTGAGTGTTCCGCTATGTCTTCGACACAATTCGGCGAAGGCCTGCGATCTCCTGATTTTGCGTCAGATAGTAATTGGTTGTCTGAGGGCTGTGGGTCTGTCACCCCGAAATCCGCAATATTAGTGCTCATAAGTTCCTTATGGTGGATGTAAATGTTGTCCCCCGGTGGCAACAGCTTTGTGCTGTCAAGATGCCCATAAATTAAGCTTGATGTGCGCTAGCAGGCTCGCTAACCGGACCAGGAGACTGACGGTAGTGATGTACGCTAGCTCGCCTGCCAATGCAATTAAGAAACAGCCGCTGATTCCTAGAAGCGTGCCGATCGGAAGCCCTGCATCGAAGCCGTTGTACCGATTTGCCGACGCTATCTCTGGGTCTGCAATGTGTCTTTACTTGGTAATGTTCCTGCATGAGGAGTTCCTCCTGCCAACTGTGCTGCAGTCACGTCTCGGCTGGTAAGCCGCGTGACTATCGCAAACAATAGGCTCACGGATATTCCGCACATCAAGACGCCAATGATGCTCTCCAATGGCCCAAGCGTGCGCCAGTTCGACGGGAGACTTACGTCGCTACAGCCGAGCGTCGAATAACTGCTTGCGGAGAAGTAGATCGCGGAATCCCATGACGGTAGGCACCGCCAGCGATAGAAGCATGCCCATAGCAGAATCTCCATCGCGTGCAGGACAACGACTGCAGCTGTAAACCGCACAATCAACGCGGCAGAATGAAGGGCGCCAATCTGCTGCATATCTCCTTCTAACGCACGTCGCACCCAGGCGATGAGCGCCGCAATTCCAGCAGACTGTAACCATAGCGTGAGGGTTATTAGAGGCAGCTCTGCGCCAATTCGATGAAGAGACATCGGCTCCTTTCTTGACTTCGATTTATTTCCAACCACCGCCCAGCGCTTTATAGAGCTGGACAAGGCTCTGATATTCGTTGTTTCGCGCCTGTGCCAGGGTGAGTTCGGCGTTGAAGAGAGAGCGCTGGCTGTCGAGGACATCGAGGTAATTCGACGTGCCACCTCGATACCGCACGAGCGAAACGTCGACCGATTCCTGAAGGTCCTTCACTGACTGTTCCTGTCGTTCGCGGACGACGTGGTACTTGTCATAGCCGATCAGGGCATCCGAGACATCTCCGAACGCGCGCTGAATGGTCTGCTCGTAACCAATCAGGGCCTGCCGTTCCTCGGACTTCGCATAACGCAGGTTATTGCGCAGGTAACCGCCCTCGAAGATTGGCTGCGATGCGGCTGCCGTGTAGGTTCCCACGCCGAGAGGCGCCGGGATATGCGAGCCGGCAAACTGACTGTGACCGAAAGCCGCGCCGCCAGAGCCGAGCAGCGAGATCTGCGGAAAGAACATTGCCTTCGCCACGCCGATGTTCGCATTGGCGGCAACCAGACTCTCTTCTGCCTGATGGATGTCGGGCCTGCGCTCGAGCAACTGCGAAGGAAGCCCGGCGGGCAATTGCGGCGGCAAAGTCTCGGTCCAGTTCCA
This sequence comes from Edaphobacter sp., assembly GCA_025462755.1. Lineage (GTDB taxonomy): Bacteria > Acidobacteriota > Terriglobia > Terriglobales > Acidobacteriaceae > Edaphobacter. The sequence goes on along the minus strand of JAOAPF010000494.1, from coordinate 1,907 downwards.
GCCGTCCGGAGCTTCAATGCCAATGGGCTCCCCTCGAGGAACGTTGTCCGGATACTTTCCCAGCAGGATGTTGATCGCGTCCTCCGTCTGGCCGATTTGCCGTTCGAGATCGGGGATCTGGGCATTTGCCACATCTAGCACTTGCCGGGCCTGAAGCACATCAAGCGTCGTCGCCACACCGTGCTGGAGGCGCAGCTTGGTAAGCTTCACCGAATCGTCCTGGGTGCGCACTGTTGCTTTTGCGATTTGAAGCTGCAGGTCGAGATCGCGGAGCAGAAAATAATCGCTCGCGACGTCGCTCAGCAGTGTCAGGACTACGGTCTGCTGTGCATCCTGCGTGGCTAGGAGCTGGGCTCGGGCAGCCTCGGTGGCGCGCCGATAACGGCCGAAGAGATCGACCTGGAAAACGACGTCACCAGCGAGCGAAAAGATGTTGGACTTGATGTTGTGGTCGGTCTTTCCACCGCTGAAATTCGGGTCGAGTGAAACCTGCGGAAACTCATTCGAGCGCGTGATACCAACCTGCGCCCTTGCGGCATTAACGCGCTCCACTGCGAGTTGCAGATCATAGTTTTGCTCCAGCGCCGTGCGGATCAGTTCCTGGAGTTGAGGATCGTGGAAGACTTGCCACCACGGCAGATCGGCAAATGCTGCGGTTTGTGTTTTCGTCTGTTGTGATTCGTCAGGACCGTGGAAGGCCGTTGGCGTCTGCACAGCCGGCCGGTGATAGTTGGGTCCGACTGCGCAGCCTGAGAGCAGGAGTGCTGCCAGCAGGATCGGTGCGCCTTTTGCGGGGAAATTGGTTTGTCTGTTACACATCTTGTTGACCTTCCTCGATCGGCCCAAGCTGAGCTGAAGGTGCCAACAAGAGCGCGCGGCCTGCTGCGGACCAGCGCTCCACGAGATAGAAGATTGCTGGGACAGTAAAGATGCCGAGCATACTTGCAGCCGTCATGCCTCCGATCACGGTCGTGCCCATAATCTGGCGTGCGACCGAGCCGGCCCCGGACGCAGTCCAAAGCGGAATGCAGCCGAGAATGAAAGCGAAAGAGGTCATCATGATGGGCCGCAAGCGAAGCCGTGCCCCTTCGAGCGCTGCATCCATCAATGGTTTGCCCTGTTCGTACTGCTCCTTGGCAAACTCCACGATCAGAATGGCGTTCTTGGCTGCTAAGCCAATGAGCATCACTAAGCCGATCTGCGCATAGACGTCGTTCTCCATCTGGACCATGTAAGAGGGCACGAAGAGGCCCAGCACCACGCGGCGCAGCCATAGCACGCCAAAAGCTCCGAAGATCGCGACTGGCGTGCTCAGCAGTACACTGAACGGCAGACTCCAGCTTTCATAGAGCGCCGCAAGAATCAGGAAGACGAACAGAAGAGAAAATCCGAAGATGACCGACGACGGAACGCCCTCTTCTGCTTTTTGCTCCTGGTAAGACATGCCCATGTAGTCAAAGCCCATTTCATGAGGCATGGTTTGCTTGAAGACATCTTCGAGGGCCTTCCTTGCCTGATCTGCGCTGTAGCCGGGCCCTGCGCTGGCGTTGATCTGCGCGGACCGGTATTCGTTGTAGCGCATTGTGAATTCAGGGCCCGACCGGGTCTCGAAACTCGCTAGTGCGGATAGCGGCACCGTCTCGCCCTGGTTGTTGCGCACGTAGAACTGCCCAAGGTTATTGGTATTCGACCGGTAGGGAGCTTCGGACTCGATGTACACCTGCCAGGTTCGACCGAATTCGTTGTAATAGTTGACGAACAGGCCGCCCATGTTCGCCTGAATTGTGTTGTAGACATCCGACAATGCAACGCCTTGCTTCAGCACCTTCTCTTTGTCCACCTGGACGAACTCTTGCGGCGCGCTCGGTATGAATGTGGTAGAGACCGTGCCTATCTCAGGGCGCTTC
>JAOAPF010000455.1 GCA_025462755.1 Edaphobacter sp. | reverse complement strand
CGGCCTCACACCCTACGAAGCCATCTGCAATCTCTGGATACACGACCCGGACAGATTTACACTCGACCCAATCCACCAAATGCCGGGACTAAACACCTAGTCCGAAGGCATCAAAAATGCGGATCGTAGCCGGGTCGTCCTGTCTCAGCGGCCTGAGCGCCTGAGCGTGCTCGAAGCCACGCTCAGATATCACTGGTTTTTCGACGAACGAGTCAATCACGCGGCACACATGATCGGCTGGCACAAAGTCGTCCAATACCACGGGGAACAGTGTTCCCTGATTTCGTCCCTCGCCCTGGATGTAACCCATAAGAAGAGATGCCTCCGCTTAGCGGAGCAATCTTCTCATCTATCTTTGTTTAAAAGGCACCGTTGGCACAACCACGAAATCCTTTTCTAACCACATACGATGGTCTTGCTTATTCCCTGGTACAACATTCGCGGGACACTCCATTAGGAGAAGGATCTCCGAAATTGTGTTGGGCTCGTGCCGCACCAGATTTTAAAGACGCGGGCAAAGTGTTGCGATGTCTGAAATCCGCACACAATCGCTATATCTGTCATGCGCAGCTCAGGTTTCTGTAGGAGTTCCTTAGCGCGCGCAATGCGGGCGTTCGTAACAAATTTGTGAGGTGAGATCCCTGTAGAGCGACGGAACATCTGCGAAAAGTGTGCACGGCTGAGACCCACAACGCTGGCGAGTTCAACCAGCGTGAGCTCATGAATCAACCTGTCTTGAACGTATTCCGAAACTCTTCGCAACTGCGAGGGAGACAGGCCGCCCTTCCATTGCTGAGCTGGTCTGCGAAGCACGCCACAAATTTGGGTGACAGCCGAGGCGATGGCCTGACCAAGAGCGTCCCTGTACAGCCGACCCGAGGGATACCCAGCCTCTCTCTCAAGTTCAACTGCGGTGAAAAGCGCAGAGATACGTGAGTCTGTCAAATACGGTGTATCCCGAAACTCCACCTTCTCTTCGCCAAACTCTTCCGCCGCTGCGCACAAGGCGCTGTCCGGTAACTCAACCCTCAGCACCCGAACAGGATCTTTCCAGCGCAGCCACTGCTCCGCATTCCTTCGGCATAAGGCGATATCGCCCGGCATGAACTGATGGGAGCGCAGATTGTCAGAACCCAAACCGAGCTCAGCATGTCCTGAACTTAAAGTCTTCGCGATGTATTGCACTGAGAAGGTGTTAAGTATTGCGTCATCAGTCGGAACACTCTGGAACAAAGTCACTTTGAGGTCATCATTCATTCTTCAATAATTATGCATTGCACAGTATGTGGTCTGCCAATTCAATATCCGCAAGCAGAAATGTGATATGAGCTGCGTCCCGTTTCTATTGCTGAGAATACCATGCAAGCAGAAACACACCTTTTCCCTTTTAGTTTAGAGGCATACCCAGCTCCGCATCCTGTCCGTTGCTTGTCGGCTTTCCTTAAGGCTCACGTTCCTCAAAACGTAAGAGAACCGGTTAGTCAATGTTTGGCTGGAATCACCAAGAGAAGGCTTGCATGCTGCGGTTCAAAGTCCGCGTCCTTGACGGCGATTATTCTTGGGAGAAGCACCTGTCGGCTGTGATCGCCGAAGAAAAACTGATTTGTCCGAACTCCCCTCCTGAGACGACAATGTGGACTTCATAATATTTCGCTGATAGCTTTCAATTGTTGTTAGGGTTTCACTCTGCATGAGATCTGTGTAGAGCCGTCCTTCCAGATGGTCGATTTCATGCTGAAGGATGCGTGCGTACCATCCTTCGGCCATGATCACTCTGGGTTCGGCATGCTCGTCAAGACATGTCACACGAACAGATCCAGACCGAGGCACTTTGGCCATTAATCTTGGAATACTAAGGCAGCCCTCATAAAATGAAATATCCGAAGGAGAGAGAAGTTCTATGACTGGGTTGATGATGATATGAAAGTCGACTGGCACCCGTTGAGTTTCGCTCAGATGGGCTTTCGATAGTCCCTGTTGGTAGCTGGCTATATCTTCGATGACCACTATTCGCAGTGACTCGCCAATCTGAGGTGCTGCGAGACCTACTCCAGGCCCATCTCGCATCGTCTCTCTCATATGCCCGACCAGGTTTTGCATCGCATCGCTCTGGATCTCTTCGGATGTTAGTGGCTGGGCCACTTTCCGTAGTACGGGATTGCCAACTTCACAGATTTTCAAAAGCACTTTGTGACCCTTCTCTTTCTTTCAGTTTTGCTCCGGCTTGCGTTTATCGCTCCCTAGGCTTCATTAAAATCATCCGTAAGGAGGGTACTTATGGGCATATGGATAGGGATCTTGAACTGCGTCGCATGGGTGATCCGATCTAGTGCCGAGTTGGCAAGACTCCGGTGAACTCCTTGAACCCATTCCCTTCGAAGTTGATCCCGTTTTCGTTGCGGGCTTCCCCTGCGTGAGTCGTGATACGACCTTTGAAGTGGGAAGGCTGTTCGTAGATGACCTGGCCGGGAAATGCGGAAAGTGACGCCGTCTTTTGAACGTCCATCGTCACTTCGGCCTCGACGACTCCATGATCCAGTGGAAACGGGCGCCCTGAAGACGGTTTGGATGGGGTATTCAATTTTATTGACTGGGTCGAAAGCAAACTTTGTATGAATGATGCTGTATTCACTGGCAGCAAAGACGATCCGCTCGCCACTGATATCGACAGCTGCTCTGCCGTTTGGATTGTCGATGAAGTCGCCCAGATCGAAGGTCAAGCGAGGCCCGGAGAACTGAGCCCAGTTCCACCGTACCTGAGAGAGATTCCACTCGCCCCAGTTGTGATCGTGGTATCCCTCGGAGTGTACCTCGATGGCCTTTCCATCGACGATCATGGTGCCAGAGACACGAGCCCGGGGCATATGGAGAAGCCAGTCCATCAACTCCGAAGGATCTGGCCCGACGTTGACACGATCGGCAGCAAACCAAGAGTCGGCCGCGCGCTCGTAGACCAAGTTCCAACTAATGCGGCCATTGAAAGAGGCGCCGCTGACCTGATAGGTGTTCGGGCCGAAGACTGTAATAGAGTCCGGGCCAATCCTAACCTCTGCATCGTTGAGAGAAGAGGAGAAGCTGGAGAGAGAAAAGAGGTCGAGAGAGTTGACGATCTTATCGCCTTTGTAGGCTACTGCGGTCACGAAGGAAACTCCCTGGCCTGTGAGATTCTTCGAGTCTACGACCTGATAAGAAACGATGCCTCGCAGGTCATTCTTTTTGTCGTAAAGGCTGAAGCACCACCATTCCGTGTAAGCCGCGGCGTTTGCTGTCCCTTGCCACTCACCGTAGTGGTAGCCGTCGGCCTTTAGAGTGAAGAGCTTGGTTCGGTATTCGGGGCGCATCGAAAGACATCCTCTTTAGGTTAGTGGGGTTCTTAGGCAACTTCGTGGCGCACAACTACGGGCTGGACAGTTTAGGCAAGATCGACCTATCCACCACTCTGGTGGATAGGTCGATCTGTAAGACAAACCAATGAAGCGTACCTGCGCTAAGAACCGTCTAATCGACGTTCGAAGATCGAAGATCACTTTTGTGATTCTTCGGTGGCCTCGGGCAATTGGCCAAGATTAAGCAACAGACGGGACAACACTTTTATTCCAACGAATGACTGACTACAGAGCCGAATTATTTTCTGGCGACGCGAGAAATGGATAACCTATGGACACAAAACGCCATAATGAGCATCCTGCACCTCATGAACGCACTTCTCCCCGGAGTGCGGCAAATTAAAACTCTATCTTGCTTCGGAGCAGGTCTCTCAGTCAGAAGAACAATAATCTCGGGACCGATATAAGGTATCACCGTAAGCCTCCAGTGGAAGTCTTTGTCTTCGCGCAGTTGGCGCTCCGGCAGTCTGTTCGTTGCACTGTCTAAAGAACACATGCCTCAGAGGTTTATTCCCGTTACAGAGTCCTTTATATGCATAAATTAGTTCGCAGAGTCATTCCGGTGGATGGGGAATAGCGTTTCGCTACCAGTGTCATGTACGAGGTAGTCGGAAAAAGGAGATGAGTCCATGTTCACGTGTTGGCTAATGGCAGTGCTAAGAAACCTTGAGTGGAAGAGATATCGTGGAGCTTTCCCAAGAATCGAGGCACAACGTAGTACCGGTTTTCCCGGCATATCGCACCGCATCAATGCTTCTTTTGCCCCAGCCCTCCGCACCGCGCCGCTGACCGCGCAACTCCCTTCCTCGATTGATGTGCCACCCGATGCGCACCTTGTGTTACAGGTCACAGTCATTTTAGGTCGCAAGTCTCGCTATTCTATTCTCATCTAATAGAACTAGGCGTGGCATTGAACAATATAAGGACGGCGAGCGCAGTGATGATAAAGATCAATACGACAAGAACTCTACAGAACCTATCCTGAGAGCGCGGGTTAGTGACTAATTTCCTGTTGTCTGGTTCAGGCTTAGAGAAGGTCTGTCTTGCTGTATGTCGAGTCGATCGATTCATTTGAGTCGTCATTAAGTATTGTGTCTAAGCCGTCTGAGGCAGATTGTTATCTCGTTCTTTTGTTCTTTTTTAGATACGAAGCTTCTTCCTGAATAAACACAAGTAGCTAAAGGTTATTCCCTTCGGTTCAGCCATTCGATCAATTATTTCCGGTTTAAATGCAACAACTGCTGTTGAAGCATTCCTGGAAATGTCGCCTCGGCAGAAAGAGATATGAATCGAGGCCCGCCATGCCGTAAGCACTGTGGAACCCGGATATTTGTGCAGGATATGTTCTATGGCTTGCTGGTGGAGGCGGGTGACGTCTGCATAGGCGAGCTTGTCTTCGGGGGCGAAGCGGTAGGAGGATTGAGGCGGACTCCGGCGAGAAAGCCTGCGGCGGTGAGGGCGGCCAGCGCCGGCAGTAGCGAACACGGCGACGCCAACTGCAGGCGACCCTATCCAGCAGTGGTATTTCGCGGCTGCCGGGAACAGATGTTGCATCTCCTGAGGGCACGGAGGAGCGGGCGGCTTGCCAAGCGACAACGGTTTCGCAAGTTCCCGGAAGAACCCATACAACTCATTTTGCGTAACCAGCACAACGGTCGTTGGCGTCGTTGAAGTGTTGCGAAGTGCGTGCTTCCTGTCTCCGGGAATCGCGACCACACGACCTGGTGCGATTGATGACCATCCCATCGCAGAACCGGCACCCTGAAATACTTCTAAAGCTCCATCCGAGTACGTAAAAGATCTCCGATTCTGCATGACTATGAAGCGGAATGAACACACCTCGCGGGATCGTCCCTCTATAGACACTCACCTGCTCATTAGTCTGCTGCGGAGTAACCAAGAACTGGAGCTGAATGCCAAACACGTCAAAGGTTTCTTCCGATACTGCTTCGGTCGTGAGTCGCTCTTGTTGAGGTGTGCTCATCATTGCCTCCTGTGCAGCCGATTTCCTGGCCACTTTCAAATGAGACTTCCTTTGAAGGGAGGATTTGAATCTAAACGTTCGGCTGCGTATCCATTTGTTCGACAGAGTGATGGACCCTCGTTGAGTCGGTCAGGTTAAGTAATTAGTGTGATTACACAGGCACGTCACATGGTATCCCGCTACATCAAATTTGGCACTATTCTGGCAGGCGTCTTACTATTTCTTACAATTCTCCTTTTTGTTTTTGCTGCAAAAAAACAATCCTCCCGCGCCAACGCTCTGTGGGAGATCGTACATGACCATTGCTTGGCGGATATACAGGCACACCACAACCCTGCGCCCTGCACGGAAGTTGATTTGACAGCTGGCGAGGTGAATGGGTTTGCAACTTTAAAGGACTCACAAGGCAAGGCTCAGTATCTGCTCATTCCAACAGCGAAGATTACAGGCATTGAAAGTCCTGCGCTCTTGGCCCCGGATGCAACCAACTACTTCGCAGATGCCTGGACAGCGACCAGCCTGGTGGACGAGCAAACACACAGCGCGTTGCAGCGTACAGATTTCGCGCTTGCAATCAATTCTGTGAGCGGCCGTACGCAGAATCAGCTTCACATCCACATAGACTGCATTCGGCCAGAGGTGCGATCCGCGATTGATCAGGCTGGTTCGCAAGTGGGAATGGTCTGGCAGAATTTTCCGGTGAAACTTATGGGGCATCAATATCAAGCCATCTGGCTTCCAGGTGCAACACTCGACAAGCGTAACCCATTCCTGCTGCTTGCTGGCTCGCTGTCAAACCCGGCGTTGGAGATGGGTAGTCATACCCTCGTGTTGGCAGGAGCTGAGCGGAATGGCAAGGCTGGCTTCATTCTTTTGGATGGCAAAGCGCCATCATTGGCAGTTGCGGTTGCTCCGTGGGTGAAACTCGGTTTCGGTTCCGGCGAAGAACTCGAGGACCATACTTGCCGCGTGGCAACTGGTACTTGAACATGAAAAGGCCTGCCCCGGTGGAATCTGCCTCTGGATTCATCGACGAGATAGCGTTGTCAAACCGTGCGCTTCGGCGAGTTTTAGACAAAATGAGAGCAGAGGTCGCCAGCGATCTTAATCTCAATTCCTTGGCCGCCGAAAGCGGCTATAGTAAAAGTCATTTTCTGCGCGTGTTCCGGGCTGGTGTGGGTTGTTCACCGCATCAATGGCTGACACAGTTGCGGATAGAACGAGCGAAGAAAATGTTGCAAACAGAATCTACCCCGCTTATCGATATAGCGGCGGCGTGCGGCTTTTCCAGCCATGCCCACTTTTCTAGCACGTTTCGTCAGCTCGCCGGAGTAACACCAAGCATATATCGACGCTCTCGCGGTCTTATTACATAAATATGGCCACTTTTCGAAAGCAGCTCTTCCAAATGGTCACTATCCTTTGACTGAGGCTGAATTAAACCTAGGCAGCGACACGCAAGAAGAAAACGTACAGCATGTCAGAAACTGAATTTGCATCACTTTCTGACATAGAATCTTGTCGTGGATAGGCGCGCCTCTAAAGGAGCAGCAGTAATGTCGTCAATATCCCTTTTGTCCGGCGGCCCTATGCAGGTCGCCTCTTCCAAAATAGCAAAAGTTGCAATTGTCACCGGCGCGTCGAGCGGTATCGGTCTTGAGGCGGTAAGAAGGCTGGTCGCGAGTGGTTATCGCGTGGTTGCGAACTCACGCAACATTACATCTGCTAATACTCTGGATGGAACCGGCGACCTGAAACGGGTGGATGGCGATATCGGCATTCAGGAGACGGCGCAGCGAGTAGTGGATACTGCCCTTCAGAGTTTTGGGAGGGTTGATCTGCTGGTGAACAACGCCGGCGTTTTTATCCCGAAGCCGTTTACCGAATACACTGCGGAAGACTTCCAGAGAGCGGTTGGAACTAACCTATCCGGATTCTTTTACGTTTCTCAGCTCGCAGTAGCACAAATGCGCCTTCAGAGATCTGGACACGTGGTCAACATTTCAACATCATTTGTAAGCCAGCCTGTCGGGGCATTGTCGGCAAGTCTTGCAAACCTCACCAAGGGGGGATTGGAGTCGGTCACACGATCGTTGGCAATCGAGTTTGCGGATGAGGGTATCCGTTTCAATACGATCGCGCCTGGCGTCGTGAATACGCCAATGCATCCGGTAGAGGCGCACGAATTTCTGAAGCAACTAAGCCCGTTGAAACGGTTGGCCGAGGTAGGAGAGGTTGCGGACTTACTGCTTTACCTGGAATCCGCCACGTTTCTGAACGGCGAAGTGGTTCATCTCGATGGAGGAGCCCATGCTGGCAAGTGGTGATGCGATGACCTCCTGGAGGTCTAATAGGGCTGCGCGTCCTCTGGGGATCGACTACCCTATTATTCAAGCCCCATTTGGCGGGTTCCCATCTCAGCAACTAATTTATGGCTAGTTTAATCGCAGAAACCGACGCTTTCTTGTCAAAGTATTAACCTTGGCATCTACTCCGAATATGAAAGTCACTCTTTGCCAACGGTTGTTGCTGGAAGCGCATATGTGTTCGGATTCCTGTTCTCTATATTTGTCCAGGTGGTTTCTACCAAGACTCGCTTATTGACGTTGTGACA
>JAOAPF010000449.1 GCA_025462755.1 Edaphobacter sp. | reverse complement strand
GTCTTTGGCGGGGCGGCTCCGGGGGTGCAGCAGGCCACGGTGGCGGTGATGAAGGCGAACGAATTCGCGGTGATGGGAGCGACGCGGAGCTACTGGGATTTCTATATGGGGTTTGGTCTGGTGGTGAGTGTTTTTCTTACCGTGGAGGCTGTGGTCTTCTGGCAGCTTGCGTCGCTGGCGAAGGCCGATGCGTTGCGGCTGCGCCCTGTGCTGACGACGTTTTTGGTTGGTTACCTGGGGGCTGCCGTGGTTTCGTACCGGTACTTCTTTGCGGCGCCGGTGATTACGGAGATATTGATTGCGTTGTGCCTGGGTTTGGCGATTGCTTCTGCGAGACAGGTCGCAATGGCCGGTGCGCTTGGGCGTGAGGCGTCTTCTAGGCGGGTCTAGCCCGGGATAAATTCCAACCGGGCGAGGGAATAGGACGGAATATCCCTGGCGCTGAAGAGCGTCACGCAAACTCAAAAGCGTACCTCAGCGGCCAATGCTGCGTTGCGAAGAAGGTGCTTTCGTCACGGCTGAAGCCGTGCCCTTAGGCAAGACAGATGGGTCAGGATTTGGGTTACTGATTGGGGTTTTTGTTTTGTTGTTGGGCTTCTTTTGCCGCTTTTCTGGCTTCGGCGGCTGCTTCCCTGGCTTGTTTCGTGGCTTCTGCGGCGGCTTCTTTCGCTGCTTGCCTAGCCTCACGGGTCGCCTGGTTTGCGTCATCGATCGCCTGGCGTGCGTCTGGCGGGAGCGCGGTTAGCTTTGGAGGCATGGGCGGCATTGGAGGCAGGGGCATGATGCTGCCTTTTTTCACGGCGATGTCGCCCTGGCTTGTGGAGATGCGGAGGAGGGGACCGCCTTTGCCTGTGGTGCCGCTGACTGTTTTCTTTTGGAGGCCGCCGTCAGGGATTTTGATATCCGAGAAGTCGCTTTCGATGTCTCCGTTGGTGGCGTCGAACTGGTAGGCGAAGTTGGCCTGCTCGGGGACGGTGACGCTGACGGAGCCGTTGCGATTTTCGACGGTGACGTTGCTTAAGGGAGGCGCGCTGGTGACGTCGACCGAGCCGTTGCGGTTGGTGACGGAGACGTCGCCGGCGATGCGGTCGAGCGTGATGTTGCGGCTGTGCGTGGTGAGGGTGAGGGGGCCGACGGCTTCACTGGTCGAGAGGCCGGCGTTGCTGCTGATATCGATCTGGCCGTCGAGGCGGCCGAGCTGGAAGTCGGTGCGGCTGGTGTGGAATTTAACTGGGCCGCGGATGCGCTCGAAGTGGGCGTCGCCGAAGAACTCGCCGCGCATGGTGAGGGGGCCGTTGAGGTCGGAGATGGTGGAGTCGTGACTGCGGCCCTCGACGGTGAGGGCGCCGGTGACGCTGTGGGCCGCGAGGTTGGAGCCGCTGTTGTTGATTCTTGTGGTGATGTCTCCGGTGATGGCGCTGAGTTCGACATCGCCGTGGTTGGCGGTGATGTTGACCGGCGCTTTGAGGGCGGTGATCTTCACGTCGCCGTGGTTGGCATTGACGGTGGTGATGGCGGTTGCGGGCAGAGTGATGGTGAGGTCAGCGCGGGCTCCCTCCATACCGGGGACGTTGAGTGTGATGGTGTTGCCGCTGCCGTTGATGTTTGGGCTGAGGCGTTGGGCCTTGGCGTCGGCTTCGGAGTCGGAGCGGGTGTAGACCTGTTTGTGGACGGAGAGGTGGATCTGGTTATCGTCACTGGTGCCGGAGATCGTGACGTCGCCGCGTGGATTATTGACCACGAGAGTGCCGCCGGTGGGAAATGCCTGGGAGAGGGTCTGGTCGCTCTCGTGTTTGTCGCCCATGAACTCGTCCCAGTTGTCCTGGTTGATGCTGAGGCCATTGAAGAGTTTGGAGTGGCCGCCGCTGCGTGCGCCGCTGAGGGCGACGCCGGTAAAGGCGAGGATAACGAGAAGGGCGAAGACACCTCCGCCGACGCGACGGCGATAGCGAGGCTGGGTGGGGTCGGACTGGACGTGCTGGTCGTAGGCCCACTCGAGAAGCATGACGACGCCGGCTCCGACGAGCAGGAAGGGCCAGAAGTGGCTGTACCACTCCCATAGGCGATAGCCCTGCAGGTGGCCGGTTTGGACGAGCAGGAAGACGATGCCTACCGTGATGAGTACGAGGGGGCCGAGGATGGAGCTGCGGCGAAGGCTGCGTGCCTGGTAGCGGTAGGCCTCGCGCTGGGCGCGGAGCATGTCGCGCTGAGCCCTGGCCTGGTCCTTGAGCATGCGGCGCTGATATTTCCAGTCATTTCCGTAGGGTGGACCGGGAGGTGGCGGGTAGGGTGGAGGAGGATAGTTTCCCATGGCCTTATCTTCCTTCCTGGTCGTGATTGGAGGGAACGATGGAGGTTCCGGGATTGGGTGGGGACGGAGGCGGTGGCGGCGCTTGTGGCGCAGGATACGGATAGGCCGGGGCCATCGCTGCGTTGTAGGAGATGCGCTGGAAGATGGCCATCAAGCCGGCGACGATGATGATGATGGGCCAGCTGCGACTCCAGGGGAGGATGTAAAACGAGTCCAGCAGGAAGAGAATGCCGATGAGGGTGACCCAGACGGAGCCGCGAAGAGCACGGAAGAGCCGGAACTGATAGCCGGGGGTGCCGTCATCTGCGATGCCGGAGCCGGAGTCGGTCATCCTGCGGACGAAGAGCCAGACGCCGAGGCCGATGAGGAAGAAGGGAACGAGCCGGTGAACGGGGAAGGAGTGGAACAGCCCTGTGTTGCCGATGAGAAAGAGGCAGCCGAGTCCGATGAGCCAGATGGCCCCTGCAGGGAAACGGTTACGTGCGGGCGTGAGATTCGGGTCTACTGGGTAGCCGGGGTAGGCGGGGCTTCCGGGATAACCGGCGGTTCCGTAGGGTGGAATCGGAGGCACGGGCGGGACGTAGCTCTCCCAGGAGGGGGTGCTCCAACTTGCGCTTGCGTTCGGTGGTGGGGGGTAGGTGGGGGGCGGTGTGGTGTAGGGGGTGCCTGTGGTGGCTTGGGTAGCGTCTGCTGGGGCGGGGTTGGGCCAGGATTTGCCGAAGCCGAGGCGTTCGCTTAGGTCGTTGAGGCCGAAGGGGTTGGGTAGGGGTGTGCCGTCACGGCGGGCCTTGGCGGTGTGGTAGGCTTCGATGACCTGATAGCAGACCCAGCCGGCGATGAAGAGCCCGAAGATGCCGTTTTCGTTGGCGAGCGAGACGAGGATGGCGAAGACGATGAGGTGGACGACGCCTTTGGCGTACTGGCCGTTGTACATGGCGCCGACGCCAGGGATGAGGCCGAGCAGGGCCGCGAGGCCGGGGTTGGGTTCTCCAGCGACGGGAGGCGGAATGGTGCCGGCGGCAGCGTAGTTTGCGTTGGGGTCGGCCCCTGGGTAGGTATTCGGATAGGCATAGGGGCCGCCGGCTCCGGAGAGTCTGGCGGCGAGGCACGGCTCGCAATAGACGGCGGTGCCGATGACGCGGGTACATTCCTGGCAGATTGGCTTGCCGCAGTTCTGGCAAAACGCAGTATGTTCACGATCTGGATGGTTGGCGCAGTTCATACCGATGCCCCTTCTTGCCTGATGACGCTGGGATTAAGGAAAACAAAAGCGAGTGGTGCGAAGGGGGGAGGGGCCGGGGGAAGAACAGACTGGACCAACTGGATGCTGCCGCGGGGGGTCTCACGGCGGCTGGAACCGGGGTTCGGTTTGGTTTGCTTCTGGTTCTGCTTCTGGCTGCCTGGGTTCTGATTTTGATCGTCGGTTGGCTGGCTGCCGTCGGGTTTTTGGCCAGCGGGGTTGTTCTGGTTGGCTGGGGCGCTGGTCGATGGGGCTGAACCCGCTGATCCGGACGATCCGGATGATCCATCGTCGTCCGAGGAGCGTTGCAGGTCGCGGACGCGGGATTCGAGTTCGTAGACGACGCGAAGATTGTCGGAGTAGCGGACCACCTTGGCTTTCGTTTCATAGGCGGTGCGCATGAGGTTGGAGGGCTTGAAATCACTGGGGCGAAGGGCGCTGAGCCGAACGCCGGTGAGATTCAGGGTCAGGGCAATGGAGAAGAAGGCCATGGCAGCAGTCATCGCGAGGCGGGGCTGCAGCATGGTATGGCCGAGAGAGCGGAAGCTGTGGGCGATGCGGGTGCGGAAGGGAAGGACGTTGGTGGAGAAAGCGGGCTGGGTGAGCGAGGGGGGAACCAGAGTGGGGCGGCCAGGGATGCTGCCCGGAGTCCGGAGGCGGTCGTTGCTGCCCAGAACGATGGGTGGGTTGAGCGCAGCGGCTGCCTTGGTGCCGGCCTCGGCGCTGGCTTGACCGCTGGTTTGGGCGATGATGCGTTCGAGCAGAGCGGTGGGTGGCTCGGGCCGGGGAGACTTCAGCATCTCCATCCAGGCGGCGCCGCGCTGAGCGTCTGCAAACATGGTCGAGCAACTGGGGCAACCGACCAGATGGAGGTCGAAGGTGGCCTGATCGGTGGCGGAGAGGGTGCCGTCGAGTGCGTCGGCGAGCATCGCTTCACACTGTGCGCAGTGCTGCGGGTTGCCGGATCCACCCAGATTCTCGGGCTTTGCGCTGCCGAATTGGTTGAAGTCTGCCACTTACATCACCTGTCTTTCTAGCACCTACATTACTTGTCTTTCTATACGTTGCAAAAGCCTTGCAAGTTCCCCGCGGCCGCGGCTGATGCGGCTTTTGACGGTTCCTTCAGGGATCCGGAGAACCTGCGATATCTCTTTGTAATCCATATCTTCGAGATCGCGAAGTATAACTGCTTCGCGGAGCTCGGGGGAGAGCTGTTTGAGCGCGTTCTGGACGCGGACTTTGAGTTCGAGGCCGGCGACGTGCTGTTCCTGGGAGGGCCGGGGGTCGGCGAGGCGGTCGGCCATGGTGGGGCCGTCCTCTTCGCCGTCGAAGGTGGCGTCGAGGGAGTCGCTGGCTCGGTCGAGCCGGGTGCGGCGAAAGTGATCCACCAGGAGATTGCGGGCGAGGGTGGTGATCCAGGTCTGGAAGCTGCCCTTCTGGGTGTCGAAGCTGCCAAGGTTCTTGTAGAGCTTGAGGAAGACTTCCTGAGTAAGGTCTTCTGCATCATTGCCGGAGCCGGTGAAGCGGTAGCAGATGGCGTAGACGCGGCGGTGTTGGGAGAGGACGAGCTGCTGCCAGGACTGCGAATCCCCCGCCATACACTGGCGAACCAGCTTGACGAGTGCTTCGTTTGCAGCTTCCTGTTCTGGGGTGCGCTCCAACTTCGCCTCTATCGGTAATGGTTTTGCCGGTAGGGGAAGTGTACCGCGTGGATCGGGCACTGAATTGATTTGTTGGAGGGTATGGGTGCCGGTTTCGGCATGAGGGATGGAGCGGGGCAGGTGCCGGGGCGCGGATCTGTGAGTGGAAGGCCGAACCTTCGCCGAAATCGGTATCGCCATGTGGAGAACGCCCATGTTTAGTGGTACGCATGGGCGTCCGGGTTGGTTCAATCGATATCGAAATGTCGGTATACCGGGGCTACGGGGTTGGCGAAGTGATGACGCCGCAGGCGATGCGGTTGCCGGCGTTGCCGGTGGGGTCGGTCTTCATGTCGTCGGGTTTCTCGTGGACGACGATGGCGGTTCCACCGTTGGCGATGATGCTGTTGGGAGAGGCCGGGTCGAGGGAGAGGTAGTCCACCTTGAAGGTGGCGTGGCCAGTGTGGCCTTCACCGATCGTGACATTCTGAGGAAGGTCGCCAGCGTGGTGGCCCATGGGATTTTGAATGCCGTGCTGCTTATTCTCGGGATTGAAGTGGGCGCCGGCGGTCTTGAAATCGGGGGCCTCGCAGAGGGCTTTGGCGTGGATGTGGACTGCGTGCTCGCCGACGGGAAGATTTTTGAGGTCGACCTTGATGGAGAGCTTGCTCTTTTCCTGCTGGAAGGTGGCGGTACCGGCGTCCTCGCCGGTGCCGGTCTTGAGGGGAACGACGACTTCGTTCTTGGGTTTGGCGAAGGCTGGAAGGGCGAGGAGACACATCGTAAGTGCGGCGATCGTATTGCGCATGGTAGATCTCCAATTTCAACGTCTTCCTTTGAGAATACAGAAGTATTTGGCGGGGTTGCGCGAGGCGGCGGGATTTATAGGTAAAATCTGGGTAATGATTTCAGTGCGGGTGTTCGCCTCCTTCAGGTTTGCAGTCTTCATGTGCCTTTTTGGCTTTGTTTCAGCAACCGCTTCTTCTCGAGCGCTGGCTCAGCAGGGACGACGTGGCGGGCCGCCAGCGGCTGAGTCTGCTTCCGACGCCAAGCCTGCAGGAGAGGCAAAGCCTGGCGCTGCCGATGCGAAGTCCGGGGCCACTCCCGGAATGCCGGTGACCGAGCCGCCGCTGCCGCCCGATGCTCATGTGGAACAGAGCATCCAGATGGAAGGGAAGGCGCTTCACTATACGGTGACGCTGGGGACTCTGCCGGTGCGGGATAGCAAAGGCGCGTTGAGCGGCGAAGTCGTTTATACGGCGTACACCATGGAGGGCAAGGACAGGCCGGTGACGTTTGCGTTTAACGGCGGGCCGGGGGCGGCGTCGGTGTATCTGAACCTCGGCGCAATTGGACCGAAGAAGGTGGCGTTTGGTGCAGAGGGGCAGAGCCCATCGGATCCGGCGACGCTGACGGATAACCCGGGAACGTGGCTCGATTTTACGGATATTGTGTTTATCGATCCGATCGGGACGGGATTTTCGCGGTCGCTGGTGGCCTTGGATGAGGCGAAGAAGCAGTTCTATGGGCCGGATCAGGACATTGAATACCTTTCGAAGTGCGTCTACGACTGGCTGGTGAAGAACGCGCGATTGCAATCTCGGAAGTATCTTGTTGGTGAGAGCTATGGCGGGTATCGTGGACCGCGGCTGACTGCCTATCTGCAGTCGCAGCTTGGGGTGGCGATGAATGGGTTGGTGCTGGTGTCGCCTGCGCTGAATCCGCAGGCGGGGTCGCCGGATTTGTCGCCGATTCCGTGGATGCTGACGCTGCCTTCGATCGTGGCGGCGAACTATGAGCGGCAGGGCAAGCTGACGCCGGAGAACATGGCGGCGGTGATCGACTATACGCGCGGTGAGTATGCGGTGGACCTGATGAAAGGGAACAGCGATCCGACGGCGACGCCTCGGGTGGTGAAGAAGGTGACGGAGCTGACCGGGCTTGATCCGACGTTTGTGAAGGAGTCGGGTGGACGACTGGAGACGCAGGCGTTTTTGCGTGAGGAGTTTCGCGAGACGGGGAAGCTGGGGAGCCGGTATGACCCTAACGTTACGGCTTACGATCCGTTTCCGTATAACCCTACGCAGGAGACGAATGATCCGATTTTGTTGAGTATTATTGCTCCGACGACTACGGCGATGGTTGATTTTGTTACGCGGACAGTTGGCTGGAAGACGGATGCTCGGTATAACGCGTTGTCGAGCGAAGTGGCTCGCGCGTGGGATCGGAGTTCACGGAATGGCGCGTTTTCGGGGTCGGCTTCGGCTACCGATCTGAGGGTGGCGGTGGCTACGGATCCGAAGCTGCGTGTGGTGATCGCGCATGGGTGGGCGGATCTTTCTTGCCCGTTCATGGGGTCGGTGCTGACGGTGAGTCAGATTCCGATTATGGGCGATCCGACGCGGATTCAGGTGCATGAATATCCGGGCGGGCATATGTATTATGCGCGGACTGCGAGTTCGCTGGCGCTGCGCAAGGATGTGATGGAGATGGTTAGTAAGCACTGAGCTTTGACAGACCTGTCCTGCCGGACGGGCCCACTGCGCGTGGGGCGGCCACTTCGTGGCGTGTGTACCTTGTCTTGCATGATGGACTTCGTTGGTCCTCCCGTTGGTCGGAAGCAAAGATGATTCCGACCAATGGGAGGATCTATGCAGCTTATACCGCCTCGACAAGTTAAAAAGCCGTGCGAACGCCCGCGCCACGCGTAGTGGACCCGTCCGGCAGGACAGGTTTGTCAGACGGTGAGCAGATCGAGTTGTTCGGAGTGGTGTTCGTCGTTGAAGGGTTCGAAGTGAGTGCGGCAGCGGGCTTCGTAGAGGCCTGCTGCGCCAACGACTACGAGCTCCTGGCTCTGGCCCAGGCGCTGGGTGTGGATGGCGGGTGCGCCGCAGACCATGCAGACGGCCGAGAGTTTGGTGACCTCGTCTGCTAGGGCCATGAGGTTGGGGACGGGGCCGAACGGCTCGTTGGCGAAGGTGGTGTCGAGGCCGGCGAGGATGACGCGCTTGCCGAGGTGAACGAGTTCCATGGTGAGGTGGGTGAGGTTGTGGTCGAAGAACTGGACTTCGTCGAGGCCGATGACGTCGACCTCGTGGATGCGGCCGGAGTCGAATAGCTCGGCCTTGAGCCTGTCGGATGTTGGGGTTACGATCGCGGCGTCGTGGGTGTGGGAGCTGTGGCTGGCGATGGCGGTGCGGTGGTAGCGGAGGTCGATGTCGGGTTTGAAGCTGGCTACGCGCTGGCGGGCGATGCGGGCGCGCTTGAGGCGGCGGATGAGCTCTTCGGATTTGCCGGAGAACATGGGGCCGGTAATGACTTCCATGCGGCCGGGGACGGGCGTGGTCATTGGGCAATGGTACTGGGGATTGTGGTGGATTTTTGGGGGTTAATTTTCCGGCGTGGTGGAGTGGTGTTTTTGCTGGGGGTTTTGCGAAAAATAGCGTGCAGAACGTGGTTTTTTGCTGGTGAGTTTGTGGTGGATTGATGGTGAATTGTGGTGTGTTGACGGACGCATTTTGAGCGGCGAAAAACATGCCACGTTTTCGAGATTTATTTTGGGGTGAGTGTGGATAATTCGAGATTGTCCGAGTAGACGGTTTCTTCGGGGACGTCGGTGGGACTTTCCGAAGTCGAGTTTGTAGCCGTCGGGGTCGGTGAAGGCGGTGACCCAGAGGCCGTTGCCGACGAATGGGGTTTTGGGCTTGAGGCCGCGGGCGAGGGTCTCGTGATAGATGGCGAGGGCGTCCTTGCATTGGAAGCAGACGGAGACGCCTTCTCCTCGTTTGTTGGCGGGGATCTTTCGGGGCGGTACTCCTGGAGCATGAGGGCGGCTCCGCCTAGCTGGAGCCAGCACCAGCGGATTTTGTTGTCGACGATCCATTGGTTGGTGCGTTGGAAGCCGAGGCCGTCGATGTAGAAGTGGAGAGAGGCTTCGATGTTGGAGACCATGAGGAAGGGCACGGCTTGCTGGACGTTGGGTTCGGGATTGGTTTCAGGGGTCATGGGTTGTTCCTGAGAGTTGTGTACTTTACTTTTACCCTGACTCGTTGCAGTGGGGAAGAGAATGCAATATTTTGTCGTTGCGCCATTAGGGCTTCACGACGGCCTTCGGCAGAGCGGTCGGCGCCTTTGGCGCAGTTTTTCGTGGGGCTAAAGCCCCACGCTTAATCCGGAAAGTAAGGACAACGACAAGAGCTGCTTTTGGGTGAGATTTACTCCCGCTTTGCGAATCTGCAAATTTGTGCGTGGTTGCTGCTGCGATTAATTCGGCACACCTTGCGCGGTTTGGGCGTACAATTCGGCACCCCAGGGAAGTCAATTTCAACGCAGTGCGAAAGAAGAGGACAATTATGCTCGGAGAACAGATCAGCGAGACTAAAGGTAAGAGACTGGTAAGACGGGTGCTTTCCGTTAACCCGCCAACCGCAGAAGTGTCGTTCGAGGATAGCGGCCAGATTTTAGGAGTGGCCACTACAGGCATGGGCACCTATACCTCGATCGTTAGTGCGGATGGCACGATCCATGGCGACGGCCAGGGAATGAGCATGACGGATGATGGCGAGGCCATCACGTGGACGGGAACGGGCGTAGGCAGATTCGGGCCGGGCGGCTCGGTCAGCTACCGCGGGATGCTGTTCTTCCGGACCACTTCGCAGAAGCTGTCGCGGGTGAACGGCGCGTGCGGAGCGTTCGAGTATGAAGTGGATGCTTCGGGTAGCACAACTTCCAAGGTTTGGGAGTGGAAGTAGGCTGGGCCAGATGCTAAGGGATGGGCCGTGGCGCGTGTGCTGGTTTGGCGCGAGGCCACGGTGAGTTCCTTGGGACGAGGCCCGCTTTGAAAAAGCCTGTGAGCAGCTTCGGTCGAAATGATGATTTTAGGGCGGCGGTAAAAGGAGGAGGACCGTTGAAATTGCAGTTGGAAAGAGATGGAAAGATGGGGTGAGTTTTGACTCTCGGGATCCTTCCCCTTCGACTACGCTCAGGGTCAGGATGACGGCGAAATCTGGGAAGACACAACAACGGCAAGGGCGACGGAGCAGTCGAGGTCACGGTAGAAGTGGATTCGGCTAGGCAGGGGCGACGAGGGGTTGCCAGAGTTCGATGCGGTTGCCTTCGGGGTCGGTGATCCAGGCGAATCGGCCGTAGTCTGCGTCCTGGCGGTCGGGATCGATGGTTACGCCGGCGGCTGCTAGCTGGGTGAGGAGGGCGTCGAGGTCGTCGACGCGGTAGTTGACCATGGCCTGCTGCGGGCCTTTTTCGTTGCCCTTGCCGAAGTAGGGCGTGTCTTCGGGGAAGAGGGACCATGTGGTCATGCCTGTTGAAGGCGGGACTTCGTCGGTCCAGAGGAGGGTGGCTCCGCCGTAGTCGGCGAGTTGGATGCCGAGGTGTTTGGCGTACCAGGCGCTGAGGGTTTTAGGGTCGCGGGCGCGAAGGAAGATGCCGCCGATGCCGGTGACTCGGGCCATGGAGAGAATGTATCGCATTGGCGTCTCCGGTGGTATAAGTTTCTCGGAAAGAAACTGTATGTTTGCGAGTTTCTGTTTCCCGGCCCCCCAACAAAATTGATGAGGAAGCGGCACGGATGGTGCCTGGGAAAGATTATGCAGATCGATCACGTTGTCGTCCTGATGCTTGAGAACAATTCCCTTGACCGGATGCTTGGCTGGATGCCGGGGGTCGATGGAGTGGACGGTGCGAATCCAAGATCGAACCCCAACCGGGCAGGAACGGCCGTGGCGCAGAAGACTACGGT
>JAOAPF010000407.1 GCA_025462755.1 Edaphobacter sp. | reverse complement strand
GCCACTAACCGGCTATCAACCAATTCATTCAAAAAGCGCCGATACACACACCGAGGAACCGGATTACTCTCGAGAAGCCGACATATGAGGACTAATCCACTTCGCTGGCGATTGGTCCGGCAGACGACCTGAGAATAGGAAAGGCAACGCGTCGCGCGTTTGTCCGGTCGCACGTTTTGCGGCAGATGCGGGATTGTTCAACTCGTGCGCGAGTCCTGCCGATAGTTTGCCCAACGAGACCAAGCGGTCGCGCTGCATCACCGGCTTGCGCTGGAAGTGACACAGTGTCACCGCCGAATTCTCCTCCCCATTGAAAAAGTCCATCTAGGAAAATGACCATCCAGTCTGCTGGCTCGCCCTGTCGCACGAAGGCCTCTCCTGCTTGAACAGGGACTTCCTGTGCCAACTAATCTGATCGTCCGGCAAGTTCGAAAACGCCGCGATGCGCCGCAATTCAAGGGAACTGACCATCCATCAAGCCTCCACCCTATTATGCAAGGTCTGCATAAACCTCTTCTCATTCGTCATTCTCCCAACATGAAAAGAGCCTTCTATCGGCAGCGTGGAAACGGCGGCGCCAGAGATCGTCGCTGAGCATGATCACGTCTGCGCTGCCGGGGCGATCGTACTCGGCGGAGAACCAGCTTCCAAGCTGAGGGCGCACGCCAAGCATCGGCATCAGGTTGGCGGAAACGCGTAAGCCATACGAAGACTCAGCCGGGCCGCTTCCCGTGAGATTGGCGAGGTTGTAGCGATAGATGGCCAAACCCTGCAGAGCCGGCACGGATGATTTCCAATCGACAGCATCGCGGAGCGGAGCGCTCCAGTGCGTCTGGTCGCCTGTTTTCGGCCACCAGCTAACAATCTGAATTAGCCGATGGGGCTCGTTGTAGGGGAGAGAGTTCAGCAGCACATTGCGAACAACGCTAAAAACGGCAACGCTGATGCCGAACCCAGCAGCCAACAGGAGCACCACCGATGCACTGAAGGCTGGCGCTTTACAGATTTGGCGGATGGCCTGCCGCAGATCGGCACCAAATGATTCCGCGGCCAACATGCGACCAAACAGCTTGTGCGTCATTCCATTTCTCCTGGAAAGGCCTGTTCGAGTATGACCGCCTTGTCGCCTACGCGTGAAATGACACAGTAATAGACGATTCCAAGAAGAAAACGGCTCCGGCGAGTCTATGAGCGCCCGTGCACGTCACCTGAGGATTTCGAAGAAAGATCGAGTTGCGGTAGGATTGTGGCTAACTCGGCAGTTACCTTGTGGTTAGCAGCTGCGGTGAGCCGGCACCGCAATGGACCCGCGCTGGAGTGTGTACCAGCTTCGCGCTACGCCAGGATCCGTCGAAGTGCAGCCCACCAGGCAGGATCGGGACCGAAAAACGCGCTTGTGGTCTTTTATTGCGGCGCTGGTGATCCATACTGCCCCCGGATAGTGACATAACACACCGCCGTACTCGAGACTGACTACAACCAGTGCCTCACCGTCCCGCCAGAAATCACTCTCGATGGCCCTCCCCCGAGTGGATAAACGTCGGGTGCTGCTGTGCCCTGTTCAGCGGAAGTGAAATCCCTGTTCCATAGCAATCATTCCCTGTTCACGGAAAGGAATTCCCTGTTAAAGAACAGCCAGGTAGTCTGTCGAAGCATAGCCAATCTGCTGAATTGATTCGAGTTGGCGCGGTCCGGCCGCTCTTCGGCAGCATTGGAATCGGCAGAATTCCCTGTTAAATTCCCTGTTAGCAGGGCGGTTCGCTCTAGACTCTATCCACCGCCAGACAGTCTTGGCCCTAGGCGTCTCTCGACGCAAACCCCCTCGAATTGCCGAATATCGGCCCAAACTGCCATTGGAAGTTCCGTGGAGAAGCACCCCGCGTCTGGAGCGAAGCGACTTTCTGGACGGCTCCTCTCCCGAGGCGCAGGAGAAGGTCCGGTTTCCGCTTCGCAATCGGCTCCTATGCGACAAGCTTCGCAGGTCTCCCGAATTAGCCAAAGCCAGTTTCCGGGACCAGTGCTCCGGCGTTGCACTGCAAGAGGGGCGGACTTTTCCGCTTCTCTTGCAGCACATGCCAAATATGCCGATAGGCTCCGTTCAGATTACTGACAGTGAGGTGGGCCTCCAGGTTGACGGGAAGCTGGTTCTGGAGGACCCGCAGGCCACGAGTCAAAGCTCCGTGGAGAAGCACTGGCGCTGCCGCGGGATGCGGCTTTCTGGACTGCCGCTCTCCACTCGACGGGAGCAGGTCCGGTTCCCTGGCGCGCACCACCGAATCAGGCGGTCTGGAGTCGAGCTCCCAGCGGGTCAAAAAAGACTTGAGCCGACATCAGCTGCGCCTGGTCTCTGTTCGAAGCAGCGACGGGTCACCGAAGAGCTTCGTTGAGAACCGCTGCACCCCAGGCCCGACGGATCCGGGCTTATGAGCCGTGCTAGAAAGATTTTCCTCTTTTTATTTGTGAGGGTGTGTCGTCTGATTCCTGCTGGCATAAGGCGGTCATCCTTGTTGTAGGCCGCTTTCCGGCTCCTCTACTACTGGGTCATCAGGCTGTATGTAACTCTCTCTGTTGCACTTGTCTCCGGAGCGTTGTCGTACTAGTACACGGTCGCTAACACTTAAAGGTAACGATGCTGTACACATACTGCAGAAGGCTTCACTGCTCACCGACATTCTTGCATCTGACTAAACAAGGAAAGAGGTTACTTCCATGATGAAAGTCAGTATTGCTACGCGCGTTGTCAGGTCCTGCCGCGCTGAACAGGCTAAGATCGACACCTTGATCATCTCCATGAAGCACCTTTTGAGCAGTGCCAACATCGACTCCCCAAGATATATCGAGTCGGAAATAGAGCTTCTCCAGGCTGAGAGGTCTATCTGGGAGGGCGACATCGCATCTGCAAAGGCTAAGGGCGGTCGTGAGTAGTGTTGCCGGTGCGGGATGACATCCAACGTAACAGTCGTGGCATCTAATTCTGCATTAGTTGCTTGGACTGTTCGGCCCTGGCTGAAAAGCTGGGGCCCTTTTTTGTGCCGCTGTCCGGCTCCTCTACTACTGCGTTCCGTCGTACTACTTCTGGTCCGTGGTCTTTGGATGCTGCAGCAGCGCTAGGCTGCCTCCCACAATCATGCTGCCATGCTCCGCTTGATGAAACAGGACAAGAGTGGCTCCGATCGCGAGGATAACAATGGCCCAAACCTGCATCGAAACATCATTCAGCGTGGCGATGACATCTTTAAGCTTGTCCATAATAGAACCGTGATTTCCGATCAGAACGGATTGTGGCCCACTTGATGAGCCGGGCGGCGAAGAGCAGTTTGAGTAGCACCTGCATCAGCGCCCCGTAAATCGCGATCTGCATCCGAAGCAAACACGTCGTACCTGTTCAGGTGAGCAAGCTTCCGATCGTACAGATCGATTTCCTGATGAACGGACTTCAGATAGTGCTTGTCTTGTACTACACAAATTCCCAAATCGCTAGCCTGACCAAAGGCGGAGCAGCATACCCTAAACTTTCCAGCCAAGCCATTCGCAGGCAATTCTTTCCCGAAGCTTCGCGCCGTCTTGCTCGCCAAAGTCTTGCGCTGCAGCCATGCTCGGCGGCATGCCTGGAACTCAGCTCGGCCCGACGGCCTTACTTGCAACTGATCTTCGCATTCGATGTATCGGCGTGAATATTGCCTTTGGCGTCGATCACAACGTGAAGCGTCTGGGTCAAGAACATGTTCGGGGTTGGCCCCTGTGCCACCAAACGCGTTTTTTCCGCGCTGCTGAAGTCGGAGACCGCCGTTCCCTTTGTAACCGTATGATAGTTGGTCGAATTGTTTCCTATGTATTGCGCGCCTGTCGATTGCCCGACTCGCATGCGGTTGGAAGAGCAAGGTGAGGTGAGTGGAGGAGGTACAGACGCTTACCGGGAACGAAAAGGGGCAGTCCTGAGGACTGCCCCTTCCCATTTAGTTCTCTGGACTACATGGCCTGAACGTTGTCCGCCTGCCAGCCCTTCGGTCCCTTGGTGACGTTGAACTGAACGTTCTGGCCTTCCTGCAGCGAGCGGAAGCCGCTGCTCTGGATGGCGCTGTGGTGGACAAAAACGTCTTCACCATTGGCGCGGCTTAGAAATCCGAATCCTTTTGCATCTCCGTGACGAGCATAAGAGGCAGGCGCCCCATCCATCGATTTTTCTTCCTTGATGCTTCGAACTACACCCGAGAAGGCACGGTTCCAAAGCAATCATCCGACTGGTCGTTCATCGACCGACTTATCGATCTTTCCTGTTCGAATCTGTTGCTGCTTCACGCACGACGCCATGGATGGCCTGAGGCCCGAAATGTGATGTCGCAGGCCCCGCGAACACCAGCGTAATGTTCGAATTCGTGACCGAGAACGGAATATCGAACCCTCCTGTGACGCAGACCTGCAGCGTCGATGAGGGCGGATTCGCCTCGAACGTGCCATTGCTTCCATTCCCCGTCAACAGGCTGACCGTGCCGTCTATCTGAAAGCCCATTTGAGTGGCGGTGGCGTATGGGGGGCAGCCGGTCATGTACCAGGTGATCCTGACGTTCGTCAACCTGATGTGGTGCGTGTGAGGGTTCACCAGGGGCTGCGTCGGATCTACGGCACCTGCCGAGGTTTTCCCAAAGCTGGACATCGTCATATCCGCTGAGAAGTCGGCGGTGCCCCATTCCGGGTGGACGTCCATTGACCATTGACCATGCATTTCATACGGGCTGCCTTTGACAGTCGTAAGCAACGGTACATAGTCGTTGAGCAGGCCGGTGAAGTGCACTGGCCTTCTCTCTTGGGCCAAAGCACAGGTGCCTGAAACCAACATGAACAGTGAAAGTGCGCGTGCCGCCGAAGCCAGAGTTTTGTTTTTCATAAGAGACCTTCAGTCTGAGATTCGCTTGAGACGCATGGAAACAATCGGATGTTTGTCGGTCGCCTTCAAACGGTAAGGCGCAGAAGCACAGGCGTTTCCCTGGTTCGCCGTTGAATGCAGTCTTTTGCCGTGTGATTGCAGGGCGGAGGTACAATTTGCTTCCCGGATTCGTGACGGCCGCGGACCAACCAGGAGAGCGCGATGGGCGAACCATCCCTTGGAGCACCGCGATCCGCGAGTCCGCTTG
>JAOAPF010000045.1 GCA_025462755.1 Edaphobacter sp. | reverse complement strand
TGACCATCTCACACTTCGGAGCAGTTCTCCTCTTCTCTCTCTTCACCTCGGTCGTCTTCGGCATCACCCAGCGCACCGAACCCCGCATGATGATTCGCTTCGGCGCCTTCTGTTTCGCCCTCTTCGTGGGCGGCACCATCGTCGCAAGCTGGGTCATGTGGCTCATCAAACACTGAGCAAATAAGAACCACCAACGAACCGCCAAATTACACTTGGCAACCACCCAACGACCACGCCCTGACCACGACCGGGCTCACGACCGATCACGCCCTTATCACAGCCCGGACTCTTGCTTTTGCCTTTTTGTTGTCATCCCCGAAGGGGATCTGCTTCTTCTTTTGTTTTGGCCATTGCTGTTATTGCTGTCACGATTGCCATTGCTGTTGTCGTTGGCTTTGCATTTGTCGTTGCCTTTGCAGTGTCGTTGCCTTTGCAGTGTCGTCGCCTTTGCAGTGTCGTCGCCTTTGCAGTTGTCGTCGCCTTGCAGTTGTCGTTGCCCTTTGCAGTGTCGTTGCCTTTGCAGTGTCGTTGCCTTTGCAGTGTCGTTGCCTTTGCAGTGTCGTTGCCTTTGCAGTGTCGTTGCCTTTGCAGTTGTCGTTGCCATTGCAGTTGTCGTTGCCTTTGCAGTTGTCGTTGCCTTTGCGGTTGTCGTTGCCTTTGCAGTTGTCGTTGCCTTTGCAGTTGTCGTTGCCATTTCAGTTGTCGTCGCCTTTGCAGTTGTCGTTGCCTTGAAGTTGCCTTTTAGTTGTCATCCTTCGCCGCAGGCGGAGGACCTGCTTCTGTCTTTGCCGTTGTTTCTAAGTAAGCGATCCACAAATCCCCGGGTCTAGAGCCCGGAGGGCGAAGAGGCTGAATCTATTGCCTTTATCTTTGCCTCTGATTTTCTTTTGCCATATTCCGCCCAAAAATCGCATGTCAAGCCCTCAGATGACCTAACTCCTTACCACCCAACAACATCCGCGTGGCACGTTAGTTATGTTCCATTCGCTATAATGGACATATAGATCGAAAACAAGCCAGCCCCGGAGACCCTCCGGGGCTAACTTATTGATTCAGGAGATTTTGCACCCAACTCGTTTATTATGAGTATTTTACAGGCACCACCCCACCGCAAACCCTTGAATGCAAGTATTTTACGTCCAAAATACCCCCAAGGGGGGAGGGGGTACCCCACGTTGCAAACCATATCCCTTTCCCATACGCTAATGCAGGCACGGTGCAGGTCGCGGGAGTGGCGAAATGGCAGACGCACTTGGTTTAGGTCCAAGCGGAGAAATCCGTGGGGGTTCGAGTCCCTTCTCCCGCACCAGACTCTTCTAAATTCGCAATACAACCCAACCCGAAAGAGATTCGATGAGCCCGCAGAACCCAAACCAGCCGCCCCATCAGGGACAAGACCAGCCCACCCTCAAGCTCACTAGCACTGAGGACTACCGCGACGGCTACGCCAACAGCGTCCAGGTCCGCATGAGCGTATGGGACTTCTTCCTCGTCTTCGGCACCATGAGCCAGCAGAGCGCCGAGGAGCTCACCGTCAAAAACTTTCAGGGCATCTACCTCAGCCCGCAACAGGCAAAAGCCCTCTGGAACGTCCTCGGCCACAACCTCGCCCAATACGAGCAGGCCTTCGGCTCCATTACTCTTGAGCAGCTCCCCCAATCCGGCGGCGGGCCCGTCAACTAAAGCGTGCTTCTCCTAAGCAGAGCAGGAAAAGACGATCAGCAGTCACCCAGCGACATCCCTCTCTGGATGCTCTACCCGCTCTTCTTCGTCGGCATCTACCTCTCGCACTATCGCCTCCTCCGCCTCCCCTACTTCTGGGACGAAGCCGGCTACTACATCCCTGCCGCGTGGGACTTCTTCCGCCTCGGCACCCTGATCCCGCAGACCACCACCACCAACGCCCACCCGCCCCTCCCCTCCATCCTGCTCGCCGCCTGGTGGCACCTCTCCGGATACGTCGTCAGCGGTACCCGCACCCTGGTCTGCATGGTCGCAGCAGCCGCCCTGCTCGGCGTCTTCAAACTCGCAAAAAGCCTCACCACCACCGCAGTCGCCGCAGCCACCGTCATTCTCACCGCAATTTATCCAGTCTGGTTCGCGCAAAGCACCCTCGCCCATGCCGACATCTTCGCCGCCGCCTTCACCCTCTGGGGACTCGCCTTCTACCTCGACCGCCCTACATCGGTCTACTCGGTCGAAGATCGACCAACACTCGCGGGAAGCACCTACCGAAAGCGTCTCTACACAGCTCTGATGTTCTCCCTCGCTGCTCTCTCGAAAGAGACAGCGATCGTCACGCCACTTGCCCTGGCGCTCTGGGAAGCACTCCTCCTCATCCGCGATCGTCGCGAACGCATTTTGCGCCGACTCCATGCCGTTTGGCTCTGCATCCTTCTCGCACCAATCCTTCCCTTAGCAGCGTGGTACGCCTATCACTACCACCAAACCGGCTTCGTCTTCGGCAACCCCGAGTTCCTCCGCTACAACGCCACGGCGAACCTCGACGCCTACCGTATCGCCCTCTGTCTCTGGCACCGCCTCCTCCATCTGACGACCCACATGAACATGTTCGTCCCGGTCGTCTGCACGATAGCGGTCTACTTCATTCCCGTCACTCCCGACGCACCGCCAGCCATCCCAAAACCGCAACTCAAAGCCATCGGAGTAGTCCTGCTCGCCAACTGGATCGCCTTCTCTATCCTCGGCGGCGCATTGCTCACCCGCTACCTGCTCCCGATGTATCCGCTCATCCTCCTGTTCTGCCTAGCGACATGGCATCGTCGTCTCAGCCAATGGTGGGCTATCACTGCTCTCAGCGCTGCGGCCTTCCTCGCCGGCATCTGGATCAACCCGCCCTACGCCTTCGCCCCGGAAGACAACCTCACCTACCGCGATTTCATCGTCCTCCACCAGCGCGCCGTCCGCTTCATCGACCAGCACTATCCGCAGGCCACCGTCCTCACCGCTTGGCCCGCCACCTCCGAACTTAGTCGCCCCGAACTCGGCTACACCAACCATCCCATAAAGACCGTAGCCATCCAGAACTTCGCGATGGAAGAGATCCAGAAAGCCGCCGCTGACCCAGGCACCTACGATGTAGCCTTCATCTTCTCGACCAAGTGGGACCCGCCACCAAATCGGATCAACCTGGCCCGACGCAACCGATCCGCAGACACACGGTACTTCGATTTCCATCGGGATCTCTCCCCAAGCGAGGTCGCAGCCCTCCTACACGGTGACGTCGTATGGCAAGCTCACCGCAAAGAGGAGTGGGCCGCTGTCATTCATTTCCCCCGCATCGTCGAAGC
The DNA here is from genome assembly GCA_025462755.1 of Edaphobacter sp. Lineage (GTDB taxonomy): Bacteria > Acidobacteriota > Terriglobia > Terriglobales > Acidobacteriaceae > Edaphobacter. Next base: position 9,546 of record JAOAPF010000045.1, on the reverse strand, counting down.
TTCGTTGGTCGCACCCGGCAAACACTGACGCTCTATACTCATATCTGTGAAATGGCTCGATCAACTTCGCCGCATGCTCCTAAAACACCGGCCCGCTCTGCTGCTGCTCCTCGTAACTCTTCCCGCACTCTCCCAATCCGCCCCGTCCGCTGAAACGCCGGAGACCGGCGGTCGCGTCGTCCTGGTGCTCCCCTTCGACAATCGCTCCGGGCAAACGAACCTCGCATGGGTCGGCAACTCTTTTCCCGACACCCTCAACCAGCGCCTGACCTCCGTCGGATTCCTGACAATCACCCGCGACGACCGGCAGTATGCTCTCGACCATCTCGGCCTTCCCGTTGATTTCCGTCCCTCGCGGGCGACCACCATTCGCATCGCCCAAACCCTCGACGCCGATTTCGTGATCGTAGGCAGCTACACCGTGAGCAATGCCAGAATCGCCGTGCAGGCACAGGTGCTCGAGGTCAATAAACTGCGTCTATCGCCAGCACTGGAAGACTCCAGCGAACTCTCTCGCCTCTTCGACGTCGAGAACGCCATCGCATGGAAGGTGGCACGACAAATCGACCCTCACCTCAACGTAGCCCAGCAAACCTTCCTTGCTGCCCCAGGGGGCGTCAAGCTCAGCGCCTTTGAAAACTACATCCGCGGCACCGATGCAACCACATCGCAGGAACGAATCAAGCGCCTGCAGATGGCCATACAAGAGACCCCCAATTACCCGGCAGCGCTCCTCGCCCTGGGCAAGGCCGAATTCGTGCAGCGCTACTACGACCAGGCCGCGGTATCACTTGCCAAAATTCCTCGAACCGACCGCCGCGCCCTCGAAGCCAACTTCTACATCGGCCTCGCCCGCTTCAACTCCGCTAAGTACGCCGAGGCCGAATCGGCCTTCGCCTTCGTCGCCACCAGACTGCCTCTTCCGGAAGTCGTCAACAATCAAGCCGTCGCATCAAGCCGTCAAGGCCACGATGCCGTCCCGCTATTTCAACGAGCATCGACCGCTGACCCCAACGACGCCGACTATCACTACAACCTCGCCGTTGCCCTCTTGCGTCGAGGCGACTTCGCGGGAGCACAACACGAGGTCGATCTCGCCCTGAAGCTTCGCCCATCCGACATGGAAGCAGCGGAACTAAAGACCAGCATCAACACCGGCCGACACATCACTTCGTCGACAAAGCCGGCTCCAAATGCGGCGGGCTCCCCGGACTTCGCTCCTCTCGAGCGTATTCGCCGAACCTATTCGGAAGCTTCGTTCCGCCAGGCAGCCTTCCAACTCGACCAGATGCGCGCCGCCCGCCTTGCCACGCTGCCTCGCACCGAACAGGCCATACAATACACCCAACTCGGCCACGACTTCCTCGCCCAGGGCCTGATCGCCGAGGCCGAACAGGAGTTCCAGGCCGCCATCGCTGCCGAAGCCTCCAGCGCCGCCGCCCATGCCGGCCTCGCCCAGGTGCGCGAACGAAGCGGTAGCACAACCGATGCTCGCACCGAAGCCCAGACCTCAATCAACCTTCATCCCAACGTTCCTGCTTATCTCGTACTCGCTCGCCTCGATCTGCAGGCGAACGAAATGGCCTCCTCCGCAGCCAACGTCAGCAAAGCGCTCCAGTTGGAGCCCAAAGACACCGCAGCCCAGGGCATGCGACAAGCCCTGCAGGCGCGAGGACAGAGCCTCCCATGAGGCCCCGCCTCAAAGCCGTCATCGCACTACTGATAACGCTCTCGTGCCTACTGCCTGCAACTCTGTCCGCCGAGACCACGACCCCCGTCGTCATCAAACTCACCCTCCACGACACCATCCAGCCCATCACCGCCGACTATCTCCAGCGCGGCCTGCAGGAGGCCGCTCGTCAGCACGCCCAGTTGGTCCTCGTCTCCATGGGCACGCCGGGTGGACTGCTCGAATCAACGCGTGTCATGGTGCAGGCCATCGAAAACTCCCCCGTACCGGTCGTCATCTTCATCTCGCCGACCGGCAGCCGTGCAGGCTCCGCCGGGTTCTTCCTCCTCGAAGCGGCCGACATCGCCGCCATGGCTCCCGGCACCAATGCCGGGGCAGCCCATCCCATCGTCGAGGGCCGCCAGCTTGACCCCATCCTCAAAGAAAAGATCGAAAACGACGCCGCAGCGTTCCTTCGCTCCTACACCGCCCGCCGCGGACGCAACGTACAGGCCGCCGAGGATGCCATCCGCAACTCGAAATCCTACAGCGACGAAGAAGCCCTCAAGTTGAAGCTGATCGACCTCGTCACCCTCGACGACGCCTCCCTCCTCACCGCGCTCGACAATCGCGAGATCCATCGCTTCGACGGCAGCACTCAAACCCTGCACCTTCAGGGAGCCACAATCCTCACCACCGCCCCTTCGCTCCGCGAGCGCCTTCTCAGCAAGCTCACGAATCCTGACATCGCTGTTCTCCTGATGGTCCTCGGCGGCCTTCTCATCTATCTCGAGTTCAACGTCCCCGGAACCGTCGTCCCCGGTTCCCTCGGCACCCTCTTCGTTCTTCTCAGCCTCTTCGGCTTGAACCTTCTTCCCATACGGCATACCGCGATCGTTCTGTTGCTCGCGGCGGTCGTGATGATGATCCTCGAGGCAAAGTTCGGCAGCCACGGCGTTCTCGCGCTAGCCGGTGTCGGTTGCCTGGTCTTCGGCCTCGCTACTCTCGTCGATGGCCCCATTCCGGAACTGCGGGTCCATACCGCAACCGCAGTGGGCGCGGGCCTGGGCTTCGGAGCCATCTCCTTCGGCCTCGCCTGGATCGCCCTGCGCGCGCGCCGCAGCAAAGTCCTCACCGGCCCTCAGGCGATGATCGGCGGCACCGCCATCGCGCGTACCCCACTCAGTCCCACCGGCCAGGTTGAGATTCGCGGCGAACTATGGCAAGCCTCCCTCCGCGGACCCGCTTCGCTCGCCATCGGATCTGCGGTTTACGTGCGCAGCGTCGAAGGCCTCGTCCTAATCGTGGAGCCAGTGCAGGATACCGTTTGATCGCCGGTGCAGCGCCCGTCAGCCTCCACGCCAGAGTAGACTAGAAAGACAGTTGTTTCCGATAAGGGAGTTTCGTCTTGATGTTGAATGTGTCTCGCCTGTTGTGCGCCCAGAGTGTCTTTGTTTGCCTGCTGCTAACCGCCGCCGGATCAACCGCTGAAGCGCAAACACCCTCAATAAATCCAGCTCTCGACCGACAACTCTCTCGTATCGACCTTGGGGTCCTCGGGGTCGGCGTCTTTAACAAGAACTCCAACGGCGTTGCAACCGTCAATGGCCACCCAAATACACCGGTCACTCTCAACCCCAGCAACACGGCGGGAGCTGTGGTCTCGCTCCGTTACACCGTGTCACCGCTTGTTGGTTTTGAGTTCAACTACGGCTACGCGCGATACACCGACCTCTTTACCCCTTTCGGCTCACAGCCAAACGGCGGTGTACAGCAGAACGCAAGCGAGTACACGTTTGGCTACGTCGTCCATACTAAGAAGCAATACTTCGGCGTGACTCCCTATGCGTCCGGAGGTGCAGGCACAACGGTCTTTAGGCCGACTCCCGGTGGCGGGCTCGCCCTGCCGGAACAGGCCCGCGCGACGTTTTACGTCTCCGTCGGCGCAGAAACCACCGTTCTGTCCCCTCACTTCGGCGTTCGCGCGCAGTACCGCCAGGTCTTCTTCAAAGCCCCCGACTTTTTGACAAACTACCTGACCATCCAGCAGCGCACTACGACCTACGAGCCAGGGTTCGGCTTCTTCCTGCGTTTCTAAGCCGCAAGGGGTCTCGCCGCCACCGTTGGCTTACAATCGCAGCGGTAGTCGCAGCCCGGCACACCAGAGGTCTCACCCATGATGTCTCTCCCACTCCTCTTCGCCATCGTCATCGTCCTCCTCTACCTGATCAACTCCCTAAACATCCTGAAAGAGTATGAGCGGGGCGTTATCTTTCGACTGGGACGCGTGAAGGAAGCAGCCAAGGGCCCGGGCGTCATCTGGGTCTTCCGCCCCCTCGACCAGATCGTTCGCGTCAGTCTGCGGCAGGAGGCAATGGAGGTTCCCCCACAGGACGTCATAACCCGCGACAACGTCACCCTCAAGGTCAATGCCGTCATTACCCTACGTGTCGTCGATCCAACCAAGGCCGTCATAGAAGTAGCTAATTACATCTACCAGACCTCGCAGTTTGCGCAAACCACCCTGCGCTCGGTGCTCGGCGAAGTCGACCTCGACGGCCTTCTAGCCCACCGCGAAGCGCTGAACGTCCGCATCCAGACCATCATTGACGGCCACACCGCGCCGTTCGGCGTCAAGGTCGTCTCCGTGGAGGTCAAACAGGTCGACATGCCCGAGTCAATGCTCCGCGCAATGGCAAAACAAGCCGAAGCGGAGCGCGAACGCCGCGCCAAAATCATCCACGCCGAAGGCGAATTCAATGCCGCAGCCAAACTCGTTGAGGCTGCCGCACTTATGGCAACCCAGCCCATGACCCTCCAGCTCCGCTATCTCCAAACCCTCACCGAGATAGGTGTCGAGAAAAATACCACCATCGTCTTCCCTCTACCCATGGAGCTCATAAACCTGTTCAATAAGACATTCACTCCCGACGCAGCTCTGGAGAAGAAGGTCTAACCGTGAACACTCGATATGAAAACGATCTCTACGAACCTGCCGAACAGGACCGTGAGATCTCCCTGAGCACCACCACCATCCTTGGCATCTTCTTTGCGCTCGCCCTGCTCTGCGCCGTCTTCTTCGGCTTCGGCTATTCCATGGGCAGAAAGTCCGCGCAGCCCGTGAGCGGCGCTTCGTCGGAAGTGACAACAAGATCGGAAAACAGCAACTCCAAACCTGCGCCAGGAAGTCCTGCCCATCCTTCGACCTCTTCCGCAGGAAGACAAGCCGCCGGCGAGGCTCAATCTGCGATCCTGCCGCTCGACTACCCGAACTCTACACAGGGGGACAGTCCGCCGCCCCCCAGCCGGGTGAAAGCAATCGTCCCCAGCCCCCGCCCTGACGTGCCCGCCGAAGTGACTCCTAAACCAGCAACCAAGCCGGCAGGCATTATTCCAGTCGCAGCAGCGCTGCCCTCACCCGGGTCTTCCGTAGTCCAGGTTGCCGCCATGTCGCATCAGGAGGACGCAGATGTCGTGGCTGTTGACCTGAAACGCCGCGGCTACACCGTCGCCATCCGGCACGAGCCGCAGGACAAGTTATTCCACGTTCAGATCGGCCCATTTGCCAACAAAAAAGAGGCCGATGCCATGCGCCAGCGTCTGCAGAGCGACGGCTACAACAACGCGATCGTCAAATAGCGGCCGGCTGCATCTCCGGTGGCAGCGCCTTCGCGATGGCGTTCCTCACCGCTGTCATGAGCTCCTCACGCGTTTCAAACTTCGACGGCTCAATCGCCGGGAGCACCTGAATCCGCGCCAATCCGGGCACGATCGCATTGCTTCCCTTATGCATCATCGTCTGCGTTCCCGAGAGAGCAATCGGAATGATCGGCGCCTGCGTCTCCTGAGCGAGGAAAAACGGGCCCTTTTTGAAGCTCGAAAGTCGTCCATCCGGCGAGCGGGTTCCCTCCGGATACACCAGAATATGCAGCCCGGAGCGAAGTGCATCGGCAGCAGCCTCGACACTCGCCTGAGCCGCATCGCGACGGCTTCCCCGCTCCACCGGCACAAACTTCGCCAGGCGCATCGCCTTGCCGAGGATCGGAATGCTCATCAACTCCTGCTTGAGCAGTACCGAGCTGCGGCCCGGCAGCAGCGGAAGCACAACCGGCGGATCAAGGTTAGAGACATGGTTACTCATGAAAATGCAACTGCGGCCAGTGGGAATATTCGCCAGTCCGTTGATCTCAATTTTGATACCCGCAGCGCGTACCCCCGCATTCGTGATCCACATCGCGACCCGATAGAGCAGGCTGATATCTCCAACCAGCAACGTGTAAGGAATGCCGATAATTCCGGCCAGCGGCCCCAGCGTGAGATAAAGAAAAACCAGCTTGAAAGTGGCAAACATACCACTTTTCAGCATACCGCAGTTATAAGACGAACCGCAGATCAGACGCTGGGCGTGGCTGACTTTTGCGCCGCAATGGCAGCCGGAAGCTTCTGGTAAATATTGCCGAAGCCGCCATTGGACAGGATCGCCACAACGTCTCCGGCTCGCAATTGTGGCGCAATGGCCTCCACGATCGCATCTGCATCAACAAAGAGCGAAGCAGGCGTCCCGCGCATTGTCAGCGCATCAAGGACGTGTTCCGGATGCAGACGCTCTGCCGCAGGTATGCTCTCCGACTTGAACACCCCAGCCAGCACGACCCGGTCCGCGAACGCCAAGCTCTCCACAAGATCAAGTTCGAAGACATTGCGGCGCAGCGTGTTCGACCGCGGCTCCAGCACAGCCCAGAGTCGCCGGTCCGGATAAGACTCACGCAATGCCCGCAGAGTCTCGCGAATCGCCGTCGGATGGTGCGCAAAGTCATCGATGATCGTAACGCCATCAACGACAGCACGAACCTCTAGTCTGCGCTTGACGCTCTTGAAGGTCGCCAGCGCTTCAATTATGGCCTCCGTCGGCACACGCTGGCCAGCGGCAAGAGCAGCAGCGGCAGTCGCATTCAGCGCATTGTGTTCCCCTGCCATAGGCAGGCTGAATTCGGCAAAAGCAGCGCCCTCGCGCGTAACAGTCCACCGCGTGAGCGAGCCTTCATGACGCAGATTGGAGACCCGCCAATGCGAGTCAGCAGAAAAACCGTACCGCTCCACCGGACAGAACGCATTCGCAACACACTCGCCAACATTCTCACTACCGTCAAAAGCAATAATGCGTCCCCGCCGCGGAACCAGGTTGACCAGCCGTTTGAACGCGGTCTTCACAGCGGGCAGATCGGCATAGATATCCGCGTGATCGAACTCGACATGCGTAAGGATCAGCGCATCGGGGAAGTAGTGCAGGAACTTGGGCCCCTTATCGAAAAACGCAGTATCGTACTCATCACCTTCCAGCAAAAATGGCCTCGTGCGCCGAACCATAAAGCTGGTGCCGAAGTTCTCCGCCACCCCTCCTATAAGGAAAGACGGCGCGAGAGCAGGATTCTCCCGTGAAGCGACCTCATAAATCCACGCAAGTATGCTGGTCGTTGTAGTCTTCCCATGGGTTCCCGCGACAACAAGCGACTCGCGGCCCGGCAGAAACTCGTCATGCAAAACCGAAGCCATTGAGCAAAAGGGGATGCGAGTATCGAGCACATGCTCAAGCTCAACATTCCCACGCGAAATGGCATTCCCCACTACTACAAGATCGGGTCGTGGATCAAGATTTCTCTCCGCATAAGGTTCGCGAATAGCAATCCCAAGGCTCGCAAGCAGATCGCTCATCGGCGGGTACGCAGCTGTATCCGAGCCGGTAACGCGATGGCCCTGAAGCTGCAGCATGCCGGCGAGCGAAGCCATCGCCGTGCCGCAGATACCGATGAGATGAATGTGTTTGCCAGTCTGCATGATCGAAAAGCTCAAGCCTAAACCGTGACAGCCGCTTCGAGAAGGTGCATCCGTGGATTCCCCGCTTCGGTAAGATCCAGCGAAGCTGAAATTCCCAGCGGCAAAGTGATATTCGACGTGCCCACGTGACCACAGCGGAGACCAATGGCGATCGGTCCGTCAAAGTCGCGAAGCGCATGCAGGATGGCTCTATCAAGATAGTCCGCCTCATCCTCCGAAATGCACTGGTGCATATCGCCGAAAACGATACCAGTCACCTTTTCCAGCAATCCGGCGTATCGAAGATGAAGCAACATGCGGTCCCACTGATAAGGTTTTGTGCCGATGTCTTCAAGAAAAAGAATGCTGGCACTCTCAATCTGCGGAGCATACGGTGTGCCGAGTCCCTCCGCGAGAATGGAGATACACCCTCCATTCAGCTCACCCTCCGCACAGCCTGGCCGGAGAATGCGAAGGCCGTCTTCAATACCAAGAAACCAGGAGCTGTCGCCTTCCAGGCCGTGTCGCCAACTCGCAAGATCCACGCCGTCATCACGCGAGAAGTCAGCAGCCGCCATAGGACCATAGAACGTGACAAGGTTCGCCTCGTTGTGCAGCCAGCAGTGAAGCGAGGTGTGGTCACTATAGCCAATAAACACCTTAGGATTGGAGCGAATCAGCGCAGCATCAAGGTGGGGCAGCAACTCCGCCGACCCCCAGCCGCCACGGGCGCAGAGTATTCCGTGAATCGCTGGATCGGCGAACGCAGCGTGCAAATCTTCCAGGCGATCTTCCATCGAACCTGCGTAATAGAGCGGCCCGCTATCGAGCACGTGGGCACCAAGGACAGTCTTGTAACCGAGCGAGTGCAGCTGAGCGATGCCGCGATGCACCAGGTCAGCCTTCGGTGTACTCGCCGGCGAAAGGACCGCAAGAGTAGCGCCGCGACGCAGCGCACGTGGCTTTATCGCTGAGCTCGACGTGTTCGTCACCACGCGGAAATCTCCCCGACGCAGATAATCTCGGCCGGGCCCGTGAGGCGCATAACAGCGTCGCTGTTGGGCCATACAGTGCGTTGCGCCCCACCCTCAGCAACTGCCGTAAGTTCTCGATCAACGCCACGCAGCGCCATCGCCGCAGCCGAGGAGGCACAACTGCCGGTGCCGGAGGAGGTAGTGGGGCCGCAGCCCCGCTCGTAAATTCGGAATGCAATCTCAGACGATGACAGAACACGCACAAACTCGACGTTCGTGCCATGGGCGAAGAGAGGGCTAGCACTGATCTGCGCGCCGAGCTCCTGCCAGGCACGTCCGTGTGCGCTGAAATCCTCCGTCTCGACGAACAGAACAAAGTGCGGATTGCCCACGTTCACCATAGCTCCAGGAACATTGCCCACGGCGGGCAGCTCGATCGTGCGTGGCATCACCCGCGGAATCCCCATCTCGCTCTCGATCAAATAACGCGGGTCGGCAGCCTCAACGACGTGGCAGGTCCGGAGGCCGCCATGTGTACCCAACGCGACGTCCTGCTTCCCGTCACTCCTCGCCAGCCAAGCGGCGACGCAGCGCGTCCCGTTGCCGGAGAGTTCCGCCTCGCTACCGTCAGCATTGAAGAGACGCAGAAAAAAATCGCCGTTCTCCTTACGCTCCAGGAACTCGATGCCGTCGGCACCCACGCTCGTATTCCGAGCACACAGCTTTCGCGCAAGGTCAGCATGGCGGCGTTGGGCCAGCGACTCTTCGATGATAAGAAAGTCGTTGCCGCAAGCATGCGCTTTGACAAAAGGAATCATGTTGCCTCTATTGTGCCTTAGTGTTCTATTCGGTGACGCAGGTTTATGACTTCGGTTGAGCAGGAGCCACACGATCCGATTGGTAGATGCGGGCGCACGGTTGGCCAGTGGTGCACAAAATGGTCAGCTCCGTAAGGCCCTCCGGATGCGCGGCGACGGCCGTGGATACAGGGTCACCGACGATAGCAACGACGTACGCGGCATGTTCGGCCGGGGCCGCCAACGCGGCTTGAAAGCTGTCATAGTCTCCTTCGTTGATCGTCTGGCGCAA
>JAOAPF010000319.1 GCA_025462755.1 Edaphobacter sp. | reverse complement strand
GGACGGTGTTGACCGCTACAATCGAGAGAGACGTGCGCGGGCGAGTAGCTCAATTGGATAGAGCACGAGCCTTCTAAGCTCGGGGTTGTGGGTTCGATCCCCGCCTCGCCCACCATTACCCTGCGCGTCCGTTCCTCATCTAGGCTTCCATGAATATGTCTTCGGTGGTTGCCTTGCAGTGGTCCCCGACGTCGCGGCAACCCAGCGCATGGACAATGCCGGCCAAGGCAATCAGTCCGAGGGCGAGAACGCAAACGCCGTTCCAGCGCCAGTGCACCCAGGCGATGGTGGCCAGCGCGGAGCCGGCTGCCGCGCCGCTGAAGTAGACGGTCATGTAAACGGTGTTGAGGCGGCTGCGGGCCGAGGAGACTAAGCCGAAGATCCGAGTCTGATTAGCTACCTGAGTCATCTGCGCGCCCATATCGAGCACAACCACGCCAATGACCAGTGCGGCGAGATGGAAGAACGTCGATCGATGCCCAGCCTCTTCCCCCCATAGCAGAAGGTAGGACGCCGCAAGCAGCGACATGCCAAGGGAGATGACCCATCGCGAACCATGTTTGTCGGCCAACCTTCCGGCGAATGGCGCGACCAGGGCTCCGGCGGCGCCGACTACTCCGAAGGTGCCGGCGACGCCTGCGCCTAGCCCGTAGTGGCTGTGCAGCAGAAAGGCCAACGTCGTCCAGAAACAGCTGAAGGAGGCGAAGACCAGGGCGCCGATCAAGGAAGATTCGCGCAGAAGGGGTTGCGTGCGGAAGAGCGTCCAGAGGGACTTCATTGCGTCGCTGTAGCGGAGCTTTTGTTTGGGCGGAAGTTTGGGCATGACCCTTCGGATCAGCGGGACGAACGCCGCGTTCATCACGGCGGCCACGACGAAGACCCAGCGCCAGCCGTGAATGCCGCTGACCCATCCGGCAAATGTCCGGGCCAGCAGAATGCCGAGCAGCAGCCCGGTCATCACGGTACCGATGGCGCGCCCGCGCTGCTCGTGCGAGACCAGATCTGGCGCGATGGGAAGAGCGACATGGGTGACCGACGCCAACATGCCGATCAGCACGCTGCCTGCAATGAGCAGGTTGAGGCTGGGTGCAACGGCCACGAGAAGAAGCGCGATAGACACGGCGGCGTACATCTTCATCATCAGGCCGCGGCGCTCCAGCACATCCCCAAGCGGAACAAAAGCGAGCATACCCAACGCGTAGCCCACCTGGGTCGCGACCGCCACGAAGCCGGTGTGCCCAGGCGTCGCCCCGTAGGTCGTGCCCATCTCCAGCAACAGCGGCTGGTTGTAGTACATGGTGGATACCCCGACAGCACAGGCAAGTCCGAGGAAGGCGAGGGGCGCACGAGGGGGAGATTTTGTAGAAGTGGTCATACCAGAGCTGCTTATCTATCGTATCAATAGTGCTGGCTTCCGGCCTACTCACAGTGTGTGGCTTAGGCAGCTAGAACTTGCCCAGAGTGAGCTTCGCGATTGTAGCCAGTTGCATGAAGGAGGTTCCTTCGTAGATCTTTCCGATCTTGGCGTCGCGATAGAGTTTCTCAACAGGATAGTCCTTCACGAAGCCGGATCCGCCGAAGACTTCGACGGCCAGGCTGGCTACCCGCTCGGCTACTTGCGAGGCGAAGTATTTGCACATGGCGGCTTCCTTGAGGAAGTCAAGCTGCGCATCCTTCAGGCGGGCGGCGTTGTAGACAAGCAGGCGCGCCGCTTCGATGTCCGTTGCCATTTCGGCGAGTCGGAACTGCATGGCCTGGAACTCGACGAGCGCTTTGCCGAACTGTTTGCGCTCTTTTGCCCATTTCGCGGCGTGGCCCCATGCTCCTGCGGCGAGTCCGAGCATTTGGGAGCCGATGCCGATGCGGCCTTCGTTCAGGGTCCCGATGGCGATTTTGTAACCTTTGCCGGGGTCGCCGAGGATTTGTGCGGCGGGGACGATGCAGTCGTTGAAAATGAGCGCGCAGGTGCTTGAGGCGCGGATGCCGAGCTTGTCTTCTTTCTTGCCTAGGGTGAAGCCGGGTGCATCTTTTTCTACGAGAAAGGCGGTGATGCCCTTGTAGCCTGCGGCGGGGTCGAGGGTTGCGAAGACGATGAAGAGCCCGGCTTCTTTGGCGTTGGTGATCCAGAGCTTATGACCGTTGAGTATGTAGTCTTCGCCGCGTTTGACGGCGCGGGTCTGAAGGGCGAAGGCGTCGGATCCGGAGGAGGCTTCGCTGAGTGCGTAGGATCCGATGGTGTCGGATGCGAGGCGGGTGAGGTACTTTTTCTTCTGGTCTTCGGTCGCCCATCGGACGAGCGCGTTAATGCAGAGCGTGTTCTGCACGTCGACCATTACGCCGACTGAGGGATCGACCGCAGAGATTTCTTCGACCGCGAGGATTGCGTTGAAGAAGGTTCCGCCGCCGCCGCCGTACTGCTCGGGGATCTCGATGCCCATGAGGCCGAGCTGGAAGAGTTTCTTGATGAGGCCGGGGTCCATCTGTTGCGACTCGTCCATGCTGTGGACTAGAGGACCGATCTGCTCGATTGCGAATCGCCGAACGGTATCGCGAAACATCTGTTCGTCTTCGCCCAAGTGCGTCAGGGCCATTGGGCATGCGTGCTGCGACATCCACTCACCTCGAACTGTATTCGCGAAAAGGTGAGTCTAGCATTTTGGAGGGACGACTGAATAGGTATTCAGTGCGATCTTCTTTTGGAGGATGATGGACAAAAGAGAAGGAATTACCCGGCAGCTTTTACGATCCGTCCGCGACGGCTTACGATCGACAGCTTCTCAGTGTTGAGAATCTTTCGTGCCTGATCCTTCGCGTGCTTCGCCCATGGACCGACGGGATCGAGGCGCACGTAGGCTAGCCAGTGTCGTAATGCTCGCCGGCGCTGCCCCTGGCGCTCGTAGGCGAGAGCGAGGTTGTAGTGCGCGTCGGCGTACTGCGGCACCAGCGTTACCGCCTTCTGGTAGGCGGCGGTGGCTTCGGTGAGGCGTTGCATCTCGTCCAACACGTTGCCGAGATCGAAGAAGGCTAAGGCGTACTCGGGGTCTGCCACGGTTGCTTTGCGGTAGTGCTGTTCGGCCTGGTCGTACTTGCGCAGGTTGTAGTGGATGGTTCCGAGATTGATCAAGGCGGGGGCATGCTCAGGCCGGATGGCGAGGATTGCCTGATAGAGTTCCATCGCGTGCATGATTGTTGCAGGGTTTTCTTCCAACTGCACGGCACGCACGAACATGTCCTGCACCTCGGCCGCCTGGCGCGCGGGAGAGTCTGCACCGATGCCCACTACGCGGAGCTGCCGGGCAGGTGAGGTGTCGAAGTCGAAGGCGAGCTGCTGGGTCAGCGGATCCATCAGCGCGCCGCCGTGCCGGAAGCTGAGGCGCGATCCCCTGCGCACGAAGCTCGCCTCCATCAGTGGATTTCGCATGCCGGCTACGCGCTGCATAGCGTCGACTGATGCTCGTATGCTCTTTGCTGAGATTCGAGTTGTGGCTTGCAGATCGCGCAGCTTCCGCAACTGGCTCAAGGCTTGAAAAGAGTAGTGCTCGCTGGAGGTGATCAGCCCAGCTCGCTCCCACGCCAGTAGCTGGCGCGCATGCAAGTGAAGGATCCGGATTACGTCTTGACGGCTATATCGGGTCACTGTGTATCTCGCGTGGCACCGTCTTCGAGAATCGGTACGGCAGACTCTTTCTGGAGTATGCCCTCGGAGACCGCGCCAATCAAGACCCTTTCGTATCGTGTCTGTTAATAACCGTGGATAACACGTACCAAATATGGTTCACCGCGCCGAAGCTGATCACCAAGGGGGGCCAGCCGCGATTGTTCTTTGTTGATGAGGTGTCAGTGCAGCATCGCGTCGAAATGTTGCGCGTGTTGTTATTAAAATTTCAGCAGGAACGTACGAGAGGGCCGATCTGGTGAGCAATCCCTTCCGAGGCGGTCCAATCGGGCAATCCGTCATGGGTTCCGCCATCGGGTCCAACGCCTCCCCGCACTCAGTGGTTTAACCCTTGCGCTTTCGCGACGCCCAAAAACGGCACGTTGGGCACCGCACCACGCAACTAATCCATGCGCCGAACTACTGGGGTCGGGACATGTCTGTCCACCGGTTGTTCCCGATCAGGGAGAGCTTCGCAGTGAAGATCGATGTTGAGGCGTTCAACGTACTGAACCATCGGGTGCTGAGCAGTCCGACGTAAAGCGTTACTACGCGGGCGAGCTTTGGTCAGATTCAGCACGCTGGCCAACGCGTTCTCTGTTCGCGGTAAAGCCTCAATTCTAACCAACACGCGGCATGTCCGGATAGAGTGCACCCTGGAATCAGCTTGAGTCTTCCCATTGATTTGCATTGGGACGTTCGAGCTGCGCGTACTATACGTCATTCTGGCCGGATCGCCATCCGCTGGCAGTCGCTTCGACCTGGGCCTCCTCCAGCCACACGGCGCCGTCCGGGTAGCGGTAGAGGTCGAGCGACTTCGGGTAAATTTCGATGCTGTATCCGGGCGCTTGCGGAAGCAGATAGCGACCGCGACGGATACGCACGGGGTCGACGAAATGTTCATGCAGATGATCGACGTACTCGATCACGCGATTTTCAAGTGTTCTTGAGACACAGATGTAGTCGAACGCCGAAAGGTGCTGCACATATTCGCAGAGGCCGACTCCCCCTGCGTGCGGACATACCGGCACATTGAACTTTGCCGCCATGAGCAGGATCGCGAGATTCTCATTCACTCCGGCTACGCGGCAACTGTCGATCTGACAGACGTCGATTGCGCCTGCCTGGAATAATTGTTTGAAGACGATGCGGTTCTGACAGTGTTCCCCAGTAGCGATACGAACCGGTGCGACTGCGGCGCGGATGCGCGCGTGGCCGAGAATGTCGTCGGGGCTGGTTGGCTCTTCCATCCACCAGGGCTGCAGCTCCGCCAGTTCGCGGGTGCGCTGGATCGCCTCGTCGACGCCCCACTTCTGGTTTGCGTCCACCATGAGCTTGTTGTTCCAGCCAATCTCTTCCCGGACCAGCCGGCCGCGACGAATGTCGTCCTGCGGGTGGCCTCCGACTTTTAGTTTGAAATGGGTCCAACCGTCGGCCAGGGCTTCGCGGCATAGCATTCGGACCTTTTCGTCGCTGAAACCAAACCAGCCGACTGAGGTAGTGTAAGCCGGATAGCCATCATGCAGGAGCTGGTCGATGCGTTCCTGTTTGCCTGTGAGGTCGCGCGAGAGGATGTCGCGGGCCTCCTCTCGCGAGAGGGCTTCGTCGATATAACGGAATTCGATTGCGGAGAGGATCTGTTCGGGATCGAGTTCGGCGAGGAGTCTCCAAAGAGGCTTGTTCTCAGAGCGCGCATAGAGATCCCAAACTGCATTGATCAGGGCGCCGGCCGCGAGGTGAATGACGCCCTTTTCGGGCCCGAGCCACCGGAATTGGCTGTCGTCGGTCAATTCCCGGCAGAAGGCAGCCATGTTTGTCGTAAGCGACTCAAGGGTTCTGCCTTTGACGAAACGCGAGAGGTATTCAAGAGCGAGGACACACAACTCGTTGCCACGACCGAGCGTGAAGGTCAGGCCATAGCCTTCCAGTCCACTGTTCGTCTCGAGGATGCAGTAGGCGGCAGAGTAGTCCGGATCTTTATTCACTGCGTCCGAGCCGATATTGCTCCGCGACGTCGGGAAGCGGAGGTCTATGACACGAACGTTGGTAATGACAGTCTCACTCACTTCTCGTCGAGGTCCTCTCACGATTCTATGGCTTCAGTTTTCCGATTCGACGCGAAGCGATTATGGCTTGGTTGCTCTCGATCACCGGACGCGAAGTCCTCCATAGTTTACAGACTAGTTTCTATTCCCGAAATAGAATATTTGTGAATGAAAACTATGGTGCGCGAGCCACCTTTCACCCCGTTCGGAACAACGAGCGCGAACGACGTTCAGGTAACCAGAATATCTCTAGAGGCTTCCGGCGCGGATCGGACGAGGCGCGGCCTCTTTCGCACCGAACGGGGCCCGGTTGCCACCGCCGGCTTACCCTGGGGTGTCGCGCCCATAGCCTCCGAGATCTTTCTGCTGGCCTCTCGCAGCGAGCGCACCACTTCCGTCACACTGACCGTGTCCTCAATCCGCTTCACGAAGGGAACGGTCAAACCGGCGATTGCCTGACCCTGCACGTTGAGAACGGGAAAGCTGATGTTCACGACGCCGGCGACTTCATAGCTCGCGCGCCGCTCATGGCCTCGTGCGAGGATCTTCGCCAGATGCTCGTCGAGATCGACCGGTTTCCGTTTTTTTGTCTCGGACCGCCACTCTTCGATGGCTCGCTCGCGGGCGTCTTCGCTGAGGTGCGCGAGGATGACGTGGCCGGTCGCAGCGTGCATCAGGTCCACTTTGGAGCCCATTTTGACATAGAAGCCGGTGGACTCGGGCGAGTCGACCTGAGCAAGGATGACAACGTGTCCACCATCGATGATTCCGAGGTGACAGGACTGGCGCAGTTCATGAGACAGCCAGTGCATGATCGGTAGCGCCTCCGTGACGAGCCGCTTGGTGGGCGGATGCTCCTGCGCCAGACGAAAGAGACGGAGAGTCAGATGGTATCGCTCTTTATTTGGGGACTGGGCGAGATATCCACGTTGCTCGAGGCAAAGGATCATTCTGAATATTTCAGAGACGGTTCGGTTCAGCCGCCGTGCCGCCTCGCTCACGGTCAGCCCTTCCGGTGTACTAGCGAAGAGCTCCAGAATATCGAGGCCCTTTTCCAGTGCGGGCGTCGGATAGTACCGCTTAACGTCGCGTTTCGTCATAGACTTGCGAGATGCTGGTTCCCTTTTAAGACAACCTACCAGAAGTCAACCCGCTTCGACAGAGAACCGCTCTCTTCGGCGCAAATGAACTATGCCTACTCTAGAACTGCCAGAATCGAGTTATGCTTTGCGTGGGGAACGCGATGATCACGTCTACGGGGAGTTTGAAAGGAATGGAGCCGATGAGCGGAGTTGAACCGCTGACCTACTGATTACGAATTTGCGAGACAGGGCGTAAAGTATTGATAAATATGAGAAATCGAGCACAATCTAGCGTAGACCTAAGTTGCTGACTGACCGTAACTTAGCGGAATCGAATACAGCTAAGCCGAACTGATGACTGTTCCCCTGTTGTACCTAAAAAAACGCCATCCGCACCGCCGAGGGCGTGCAGGGCGGCTGTCGCAGCGTCGCCAGAACGTGTCCGGTCGGGCGAGGTGGACTCAAAACAACAAGGCCCTTCATTCCAACGTTCAAGCGGATCAAGAACAGCCGCCCGCTTCAGGACGAAGCCGCGTTCAACCCGATCTGCACATCGTGCGTCGATGCATTGCGACTCTGGGCGGGACCTGCGAAAAGATTGCCCGAGATCACGGCCCTGTCCACGGCCGCTCCCAGCGAGATGTGCGGCTTCCGCTCAAGAAACTCGCATCCCTGTACCAGCAGGCTTCCGGAGAATGCCTGGATCGCAGCGTG
>JAOAPF010000032.1 GCA_025462755.1 Edaphobacter sp. | reverse complement strand
ATAAATGGAACGATTCGCATTGCTCTTCGCCAACTGTACATTCCAACAGGCAAACGCCACCGATACCACGGTACCAACCGCAGACACGATCGGGCCGACGACGTCCTTTGGACCCAGACCATAGGGCAGAGGCATTTGCTTGAGAGTCTAGCCCCAAGGTTGGTTAGCGACAATTCAGTCTTTTTGGAGATCCTGGATATCCGATTGGATACCGAGACCGAACAAGACCGCTGCGAGATGGGTTGCACGGGGAGGGTGCCGAACACAAAAGCGAAGGGGCGATTTCTCTTTCGAGATATCGCCCCCTGCTTTCCGATTTTTTCGAAGACCAGGATCGGCAACCAGGTCACAACTGATTGTCACTCCGGAAATGTTCGGAGCCTTCGAGCAGAGCTCGCGCTTCCCGTACACTTCTGTCATTCCATTCGCTGTAAGAGCTTTCTCGGTCCATGCTAAGCAGCCAGTTTCCTGAGTGCTTCGCGAGTCTCGTTGCCGATTCTCCCGGGGTTCCGTTGCCGGTTCCCCTGATGGACCTTGTCTACTCTCTCCTACTGGAAGATTTCTCCTCCGTTGATTTGTAAGATACTCGCGATTTGCATCAAAAGCATCGCGTCTGACGTCCATTTTTTTGTGGAAATATCATCTTTTTTGTGGAAAATGCCGGCGGGCGTCGGCATCTCGCACACAATCAGCCATCGTCACAGCCCGTTTCAGAGCAAAGAGGGGAAGGGTCGGCTATGAGGCAACACCTCGGCAAAAAGTGTGCTCCATTCGAAATAGATGATCTAGAACTGTGCATCCGGCTAATTTCCGTCGCCTGTAGCAGCAAGTCTCGAAAGGATGAAACTTGCGTCTTTCCCTTCGAGCTTTCGTGCCTCGAATTTGGCTATGACATGCCGGCCGAGCCGAATGCCGGGTTCTTCGATCCAGCGCCACGTGATGTAAGCCAATGGGATTGTGAGTAGAAGTGTGCCGCCGAAGCAGAGCGTGAGTTGCTCGGCCCCTCTGATTTTCAGTTGATACAGGTACTCTTGCAAGTTGATGAAGATGAAGAAGTGAAGCAGATAGATGCTGTAGGAAATTTTGCCCAAAAACCGAGTAATCCCGTTCACTAAAACAGGCCATGGGTGGAGCGATAACGCTACAACCAACATCAAGCAGACCAGCGATGTGGGGTAAAGCGTTCGGTTGGTGAAAGGCAGCAACGCCCAATAAAGCACCCCCGTGACGCCGAGAAGCATCAGGGAGATAGTTTTTCTGGTTTCGGGATTCGCTGAGGCGATCAGTTCCTTCCAGACAAAGTAGCCGACGATCCCCATGAGAAATATCGGGAACTGGACAGAAAACGAAAAGAACTGGAAATATTCGCTTTGATTCGGATATCTCGCTCCCAAGACCTTACTGATTTGGTAACCGATGAATGCGCCGGTCATAAGCCAAATTAGAGCTGTCCTGAGAGTTCTTATGCTCCGAAACAGAAATGGAAAAAGGGCATAGAAGATTGCTTCGTCCGCTACGGACCACCCGCCTACGGGTCCGGAGATTATGGCTGAGGGATGAAACCCGTTGAGGAATACGAGTGACAGCAAAACATTTCTCGCGCTGCCTAGATATCGGTGCAGAAAGAGGAATGTTAAAAAAGTAGAGAAATAAAGCATCGGTGCCAGTCTAAACACGCGACGGATAAAAAAATTCAGGGTTGGTCTTCGCTGTCTTTCCGATTGTCATAGCTGAGTAAAAGCGTGAAGGCGCTGACCATGAAGAAGAGCGCGACCCCTCGTTGGCCCGAAAACGCAACCTGGCCCTGATGCCCATGGAGGGACAACTGGCTATCGTTTCGAAACGAAGAATGAACAAGAACAACGCCCAATACGGCGATGCCTCGAAGAGAATCTAGATGGCCTAGGTGCCAACGTACTTTTGACATGCTTCATCGCAGAGTACCACTGTACTCATCGCGACCTCAACGATTTCCAGACAACAGGCTTCTTCGATGCTGTTGCTCGTTGGGGAACCTTCTTAAGGTGCCAACATTTTCGTCTACTGCTAGATGTTCTGATCTTCGCTAGTTGGCTGCCTTGCTATGTGGCGGCGGCGGGATGGTGATGTCAACGTTCGTGACCTTGCCGAGGGTGGACAGAGGCGGCTTAATCTCCGCTTCGTTGCCGACTACGATCGTCGCCAGTTTCGATACGTCGATGTACTTGTTGGCTACACGAGTTACATCCGCTGCCGTCACCTTTTCTATGCCGGTCTTGTACTTCTCGAGCGTGTCGGGGGGATAGCCGTAGAAGGCGAGCGTCACCTGTTCGCTGAGAGTCTTGTCGGGTGAGTCGTAGTGGAAGATGAAGGAGTTGAGAACCTGGTCCTTGGCCTTGCTGAGTTCGACGGCGGTGGGCGGTTCGGTCTTCAAACGCCCGACCTCTGCCAGCATCGCCTGAGTTGCGGCCACGGTCGAATCGCTTTTTGTCGCAGCGAGGACGTAGAAGATTCCCGGATGGTCGTAGGCGGCGCTGAAACTGCCGCTGACGCTGTAGGCGAGGCCCAGTTTGGTGCGGACGTTCTGGACTACGCGCGATCCGAAGCCGCCGGAGAAGATCTCGTTCATCACGCTGAGTGCATAGTAGTCGGGGTTGCTGCGCTCTGTGCCCAGGCCGACGATGACGACATTGGACTGGTTGACGTCTGACTTCTCGACGAAGTTGACGCTTTGCTTCGGGTCGGTAAAGGTGACTTTGGCCGACTCGAACTTTTCGCCGCGTGCAAGCGGTTCGAAGGCTGCGCGCAGTTTTTTCTCCATGGCTGCGCCGTCGAAGTCGCCGGAGATTGCGACGATCATGTTGTTGGGTAGAACGGTCTTGTCGTGCCACGCCTTCAGGTCGTCGAGCGCGATGGCGTCGACGGTTGCATACTCGGGCCGCCGTGCGTAGGGATTGTGCGGGCCGTAGACGAGCTTCACCGCCTCGCGGATCGCGATTCCGTTGGCATCGTCGTTGCGCCGCGAGATCGCCGTCTCCGCTTGTCCCTTGGCCAACTGGAGTTTGTCCGCCTTGAAGGTTGGATGGAGCAACAGATCCATCGTCGCGGCGAAGACGGAATCGAAGTCGCCTTTGAGGCTCGACCAGGTGATCGATGTCGAGGCAGTGCCGCCCGAGGTCTCGACGGATGCCGCCTTCGCCTCCAGTTCATCGTCGAGCTTGTCGCCATCGACGGTTGCGGTGCCGCTGGTTCGCCACGTTTCGCCATACATCGAGACGAGGCCGACTTTCGCGTCGGGTTCATCGCGGCTGCCGCCTCGAATCAGGATCGTGCCGTTGATGAAGGGCAACTCGTGGTCCTCCTGCAGGAAGACCACAAGGCCGTTCGAGAGCTCGATTCGCCGCGGCTGCACTGGCTTGAACGCATGCAGCGGAGGAATCGCGATCTTCTTCCATGGTTGTGCCGTTGCGGCGGGCTTCGGTGTGGTCTCCGGCTTGGCGGGTGCGCTCTGGGCGTTAGCGCCAAGGGTCGAGAGCAGAATCGGCAGCAGTGCAATGGCAAAACGCATCTCAGTCGGTGTCTTCTGTGTCTTCTGTGTTTTCATTTCGCACCTCCAGCGTTCTGTTCGGCAGGCGTTGGAGGTTCTGTCAGGCTGGCCGCTCCCGGAGCTTGTCTTTTCGGCGCGACGAACTCAATTCGCGCACTGGTTCGGTTGCTGTCTGTGAAGATCTTGTTGGCTACCCGGCGCACATCCGCTTTGTTAACGGCGTCGATCTTGTCCAGTTGGCGGAATAGCTGCCGCCAGTCGCCAAATCGTGTCTGGTATTCGGCTAGTTGTCGGGCAAGGCCTTCGTTGTTGCCGAGGCCGCGCAACAGGTCGGCGCGGGCGCGGGTTTTGAAGCGTGCGAGCTCCTCGTCAGTGATGTCTTCGTTCTTGAGCCGATCAAGCTCCTTGTGAATGGCCGACCGCATCTCGTCCGGCGAGTGGTCGGGGAGGGGCACCGCGTACACGGCGAAGAGGCCGGGAAACTTGTCGCCGGGGAAGCCGCTGAAGCCCTGCGCCTCCGCCGCAATCGACTGGTCGCGAACGAGGCTGCGATAGAGGCGCGCCGTGCGGCCGTTGGAGAAGATATCGGTAATGGCGTCGTAGACGGAGTCATCGGGGTCGCGATAGTCGGGGCGGTGGTAGCCCTCGATGTAGAAGGGCTGCGTTGCTTCCCGGATGGTCACGAATTTTTCCGCGACCTGCGGCGGCTCGACGGTCGTCATCGGTTCGGGCTTGGGGCCGGCGGGGATGGGCGCGAAGTAGCGTTCCAGCACGGGCATCGTCTCGGCGGCCTTCACGTCGCCGACGACGGCAATCACGATGTTCGACGGCACATAATATTTAGCGTGGAAGGCAGTGGCCTCGGTGGCAGAGACCTGGCTGATCTCGCTCTCCCAGCCGACGCCGGGCCGGCGGTACGGGTGAGAGACGTAGGCGCTGGCGAGGAACTGCTCGACCATGCGGCCGGTGGGCGC
>JAOAPF010000024.1 GCA_025462755.1 Edaphobacter sp. | reverse complement strand
GATCTTTTCGGGATTGTAGGCGTCGTCGGATGGATTTAGCTTGCGGCGTTCTTCGGTGACGGCGGCGAAGACGGCGGGGTCGACCATGCCGCAGCCGAGGAGTTCGATCCAGCCGCTGTGTTTGCATTTGCGGCAGCCCTTGCCGCCGCAGAAGATGCAGGAGATTTGTACGTCGGCGCTGGGCTCGGTGAAGGGGAAGAAGCTGGGGAAGAAACGGGTTTTGACGTCGGAGCCGAAGAGGGCCTTCATGGCGTGGTCGAGCGTGCCTTTTAGGTCGGAGAAGGTGATGTTGGTATCGACGCAGAGGCCTTCGACCTGATGGAAGATGGGGGAGTGAGTGGCGTCGGCGGCGTCGTTGCGGTGGACTTTGCCGGGGATGACGATGCGGATGGGTGGAGCCTGCGCGATCATGGTGCGGATCTGGACCGGGCTGGTGTGGGTGCGCATGAGGAGGCGATCGCGAGAGGGGCGCCCGTGTTGCGCGGCGATGAGGAGGGTGTCCTGGGTGTCGCGGGCGGGGTGGTTGGGGGGGAAGTTCAGGGCTTCGAAGTTGTAGAAGTCGGACTCGACCTGCGGGCCGAGGTTGGTGGAGTAGCCGAGATGGTGGAAGACGGAGACGATCTCGTGCATGGTTTTTAAGAGCGGGTGGGGGATGCCGGGGGCGCGCGTGGTGCCGGGGAGGCTGATGTCGATTCCCTGCTCTGCTGATTTTTGGGGAGCGGATGTTGGGGCTTCGAGGGCTTGCTCGATCTGTTGCTTGAGTTGATTGAAGCGGATGCCAAGGGCTTTTTTGGCTTCGGGCGGGGCGGATTTTAGCCAGGCTTCGCTGATGAGTTTGAGGCGGCCTTGTTTGCGGCCGAGCCAGCGGAGGCGGAAGGCTTCGACGTCCTGGAGGGAGGCGGTTTCGCTGCGGACCTCTTCGGAGAGGGTGGCGAAGGCGGTGTCGAGGGAGGGGTCGTCGAAGGTTTGGAGTTGGGGGATGGCTTCGTTCATGGTGGCAGTGTTTAGAGTAAACGACTGCGCGGGAGTTGTGGCCAGGACGGGCCTGTTTGATGGCCCTGAGCGCCAGGTGGTGATTGAGGCGCTCAGGGCCGGGGAGGGCGCTTTACCGACCGTGGTGATTCTTTTTCTTGCCGGCCGAGATGACCAGCTGCGGTCCGGCGGATTCAAGCCGTGGCCTGGGTGGAAGCGAATCGGTTTGCCTGCGCCAGGTTCGGATGAGAAGCGCGATCGGTTTCTCCGCGCTGCCAGGCGGCTCGGTGTTCGGCGCCGGTGATGTCCCAGTCGGGACGGCACTTTTTAGCGATGGCGCGGAGATCCCGGCGGAGGTCTTCGAGGGTTGGGCGGCCCCAGAACCAGTAGCCGTTGTAGACCTTGAAGACGACGAGGCCGGGTTCGAGGACGATAGGGGGTGAATTTGAGATTAGAGGGCGGAGAGGACGATGGCTACGACCACTAGACCGAGGAGTAGGCTGCGGCGGTCGGTGATGGCGTAGACGACGGGGTCCTCGTCGAGCTGGCCGCGAGAGGCCTGGAGCCATAGACGGCTGATCCATAGCAATAAGACCGGCACCAGGAGCCATAGGCGGTTGGAGTGGCGGTAGAGCTGGGCGGCGTCGAGGTTTGAGATGTAGAGGGTGAGGACGACGACAGAGGCATAACCGCTGGCGGAGCCGAAGCTGCGGAGCTGTTCGATGTCGGCGATGTGGTAGCCGCGGCCACCGATCGAGACGCCGCCACGCTCGCGAAGGTTTTCGAGTTCGGCGAAGCGTTTGACGAAGGCCAGGGAGAGGAAGAAGAAGATAGCGAAGCCGGCGAGCCAGGTGGAGACCGGGATTCCTGTAGCAGCGGAGCCGGCGAGGATGCGGATGGTGTAGAGGCCGGACAGGACGATGACGTCCACCAGTGCGACACGCTTGAAGCGGAGCGAGTAGGCCAGAGTAGTGACCAGATAGATGCCGAGCCAGACAAGGAAGCGGTGGGGGTGGAGGAGAGAAAAGTCGGGTGAGAGGGCGTCGATGACGCGGGGGACGAGCAGCGCCAGGGTGAGAGACGCGGTGAGAAAGAGGACGATGATGGCGATGCCTGCGAGAGCGGAGAGGTCGCCCGAGGCAAAGGGGCGAAGGCGTTTGCGGGGGTGCTGGCGGTCGGCTTCGAGATCGAGGAGATCGTTGACGATGTAGGTGGCGGAGGCACAGAGACCAAAGCTGAGGAAGGCCAGGGCTGCGGCTGCGGCGAGGCCGGGGGTCCAGGCGTGAGCGAGAAGCAACGGAAGGAAGATGAGGATGTTTTTTGCCCACTGATGGAGACGGATGGCCTTGAGCCAGGCTTTGAGGGGGGAGATGCGTTCGTCGAAGGTGCGGACGGGGGTGATGCGGGCCTTGCGCAGTGCGGCGCGCAGGGCGGGGGTGGGGTTGGCGACCATGGGTTCGCGGGAATGCTGGAGGAGCGGAAGGTCGGGGAGCGCGTTGCCGATGTAGGAGAAGTTGTCGCCGAAGCGGGATTGGAAAGCGGCGAGCTTATTTTTGCCGGCGAGGTTGAGCTCGCCGTCGGAGGCGAGGACGCCGGTGAAGATGCCGAGGTGGGCGGCGATGCGGTGGGCGGTATCGGCATCGGCGGCGGTGGCGAGGTAGAGGGGGCGGCCAGTGGCGCGCTGCTGCTCGAGGTATTGCAGGAGTTCGCGGTTGTAGGGGAGATGGACGACATCGAGCTGTATGGTGTTGGCGAGATGACGTTTGAGGGCGGCTTTGCCCTGAAGGAGCCAGCCGGGGATTCTAAGGAGAGCGCGGGGATGGTGCCGGGCGACGGCGAGGGCGGAGTCGTGAAGGGTGTCCGACTTGACGAGCGTTCCATCCAGATCGACGCAGAGCGCCGGCAGGGTGGCGATGTCTAGCGCGGAGGGCGGGATGGCCAAAAGTGTCCTTCCTTACGTCTAAACCAATGGCTGGAAAAAGATACGTCGAATGGAAATAGTTTCCCAGTACGACGGGGCGGCAGGCTGCCGATTGGGCGACCAAGGTCATTATCAAGTATTCTGAAAGTATCTGACACAGTAATCAGAAGATCGACACCCCTGAATTCCGAAAGAGAACAGTGAGCGCCCCCTATGCTGTCAGCGCAGATAAGCGAAAAAGATTCAAACGTTAAGCCGCCGGCACAAGAGCCGAACCTGAAAGTCCCCTCGTCCGGTTTTGAGCCTGAAGGGCCGAAGGGTTCGGCGGCGCGGAAGTGGATTGTGCTGCTGGTGATTGTCGCGGTGGTGGGGGCGGCGGTGTGGAAGATTCGTAGCAATGCGCAGGAGCAGGATTCGGTTCAGCAGATCATGGCGGCGCAGGCGGACCGGCCGACTCCAGTGCAGGTGTCGGCAGTGCAGCAGAAGACGATGCCGATTTTTCTGACGGCGCTGGGAACGGTGACGGCTTATAACACGGTGACGATCAAGAGCCGCGTGGATGGGCAGTTGATGCAGGTGCCTGTGCGCGAGGGCCAGACGGTGCAGCAGGGGCAGACGCTGGCTGAGATCGATCCGAAGCCTTATCAGGCGGCGCTGGAACAGGCGCAGGGGCAGTTGGTGAAGGACCAAGCGAGTGCAGTGAATGCACGGGCGCAGGCGGCACGATATGGCGCGCTGCTGCAGGCGGGCGTGGTGTCGAAAGAGAGCGAGCAGGCGCAGGTGTCGACCGCGGGGCAGGCAGAGGGTTCGCTCGCCGCGGATCAGGCGGCGATTCAGGCGGCAAAGGTGAATTTGGGCTATACGAGGATCCTGTCGCCGATTAATGGGGTGGTGGGGCTGCGGCAGGTGGATCCGGGAAATATTGTGCATGCGAACGATGCGACGGGGTTGCTGGTGGTGACGCAGCTGCAGCCGATCTCGGTGATCTTTACTCTGCCGGAGGACCAGCTGCCCGAGGTGTTGAAGAGGACACGCGGAGGAAGCAGGCTGGCAGTGGAGGCGTTTGATCGCGCGGCACAGACGCACCTGGCGAGCGGGAGTCTGCTGACGGTGGACAACCAGATCGACACGACGACGGGAACGGTAAAGGCGAAGGCGGTCTTCGACAACCGCGATGGGGCTTTGTTTCCGAACCAGTTTGTGAATATTCGACTAATTCTGCAGGAGAAGCAGAACGCGATCGTGATTCCGGCGGCGGCGCTGCAGACGGGGACGCAGGGGAACTTTGTTTATCTGCTGAAGGAGGGGCAGCCTCCGGCGAATCTGGTTGAGAAGAAGAGTACAGATATGCCGCTGCCGCAATTGGCGGAGAACCAGACGAACTACTACGTTGAGGCGCAGACGGTAAACGTAGAGCTGACTGAAGGGGCGCAGGTAATTTTGAATGGCGGTGTGAAGGCGGGCGACCAGATTGTGGTGGACGGGCAGGAGAAGCTGAAGAATGGAAGCAAGGTATTTCCTAAGACGGCGCCGGTGAAGGGGGCGACGGCTGAGGTCACTACCATGGGTGAGACTGCGGGGCAGCCTTCGTGAGTTCCATAAGTCCATCAAGGCCATTTATTCTCCGGCCAGTGGCCACCTCGCTTCTGATGGTGGCCATTTTGCTTGCGGGATTTGTTGCGTATGTGCAGCTGCCGGTTTCGGCACTGCCGCAGGTTGACTATCCTACGATCCAGGTGCAGACGTTTTATCCGGGGGCAAGCCCGGAGGTGATGGCTTCGTCGGTGACGGCACCGCTGGAACGGCAGTTTGGACAGATACCGGGGCTGAGCCAGATGACGTCGACGAGTTCGGGCGGAGGCAGCGTGATTACGCTGCAGTTCTCGCTGGCGGAGTCGATCGACGTGGCGCAGCAGGATGTGCAGGCGGCGATCAATGCGGCGTTTAGTTATCTGCCGAAGGACCTGCCGAACCCGCCGGTGTACAGCAAGGTGAATCCGGCGGATGCGCCGATTATGACACTGTCGCTGACGAGCGATACGCTGCCGCTGCAGAAGGTGGAGGATCTTGCGGACACAGTGATCGCTCAGAAGATCTCGCAGCTTTCGGGCGTGGGGCTGGTGTCGATCAATGGTGGACAGAAGCCGGCGGTGCGGATTCAGGCGAACCCCACGGCGCTGGCGAACTATGGACTGAGTCTTGAGGACATTCGCGCGGCGGTGGGTACGGCGAATGTGGATCAGGCGAAGGGCAATCTGAATGGAGCGACGCAGTCGTACACGATAGGTGCGAACGATCAGATTCCGACGAGCGCCGGCTACAACAATGTGATCATCGCTTATCGGGGAGGCTCTCCGGTGCGGCTGTCGGATGTGGCGAATGCGGTGGACAGCGCGGAGAATTTGTTTCAGGCGGCGTGGATGGGGACTTCGGCGCGGGCGGCGACTGATGGACAACCGGCGCGGCCCGCGATGCTGCAGCCAGCGGTGATTGTGAACATCCAGCGGCAGCCGGGTGCGAACATCATCGGCGTGGTGGATGAGGTGCAGAAGATATTGCCGCAGCTGCGGGCGTCGATGCCGGCGACGGTGAAGCTGGAGATACTTACGGACCGGACGAATACGATCCGGGCGTCGGTGAAGGATGTGAAGTTCTCGCTGGTCCTGACGATTGGGCTGGTGGTGATGGTGATCTTCCTGTTCCTGCGGTCGTTTGCGGCGACGGTGATTCCTTCGGTGGCAGTGCCGCTTTCGATCGTGGGCACGTTTGGCGTGATGTATCTGCTGGGGTACAGCCTGAACAACCTGTCGTTGATGGCATTGACGATCTCGACGGGATTTGTTGTGGATGATGCGATCGTGATGATCGAGAACATCTCGCGGTATCTGGAGCAGGGTGATTCGCCGCTCGAGGCTGCGCTGAAGGGCTCGGAGCAGATCGGGTTCACGATTGTTTCGCTGACGGTGAGCTTGATTGCGGTGCTGATTCCGCTGCTGTTCATGGGCGACATTGTGGGGCGGCTGTTCCGCGAGTTTGCCGTAACTCTGGCGGTTACAATTCTGGTTTCGGCGCTGGTGTCGCTGACGCTAACGCCGATGATGTCGGCGAAGCTGCTGAAACATACTCCGGATAGTGAACAGACTACGTTCTACCGGAAGAGCGAAGAGTTTTTCGATTATGTGATTGCGAAGTATGCGGTGGGCGTTCGGTTTGTGCTGCGGCACCAGACGATGACGCTGCTGGTGACGCTGGGAACGTTTTTGCTGACGGTGTATCTGTTTTTGATTGTGCCGAAGGGGTTTTTCCCGGTGCAGGATACGGGTGTGCTGCTGGGGATTACAGAGGCTCCGCAGACGGTGAGCTTTGGAGCGATGAGTTCGCGGCAGCAGGCACTGGCCCGGGTGATCTTGCAGGACAAGGATGTGGAGAGTGTTTCGTCGTTCATCGGAATCGATGGGACAAATTCTACGTTGAATAGTGGGCGCATTCAGATCAACTTGAAGGATCGTGAACTGCGGACGTCTTCGGCGCTGGAGGTGATTCAGCGGCTGGAGCCGAAGGTGGCGAAGGTGGATGGTATCCAGTGTTTTCTGCAGCCGCTGCAGGACCTGACGGTGGAAGACCGGGTGAGCCGGACGCAGTACCAGTACTCGCTGGAGGACGCGAACACGGAAGAACTGGCGTTGTGGACCGACCGGATGGTCGCGAAGCTGAAGACGATTCCGATTTTGAGCGATGTGGCGAGCGACGAGCAGCTTGGGGGGTTGGAGGCGAGCCTGGTGATCGACCGCGATACGGCCTCGCGACTGGGGATCACGCCGCAGAACATCGACGACACGCTGGATGATGCGTTTGCGCAGCGGCAGGTGTCGACGATCTTTACGCAGCAGAATCAGTATCACGTGGTGCTGGAGGTGGCTCCGAAGTTTCAACGCAATCCGTCTTCGCTCGGCAACATTTATGTGAAGAGCTCGAACGGATCGCAGGTGCCGCTGTCGGCGTTTACGCACTTCGAGGAGAAGCAGACGCCTCTGGTGATCAGTCACCAGGGGCAGTTCCCTGCCGTGACGATCTCGTTCAATCTGGCGCCGGGCAAGTCCATAGGCGATGCGGTGACTGCGGTGAATAGGGCGAAGGCGGAGTTGAAGATGCCGCCCAGCGTGAATGCGGAGTTTCAGGGCTCGGCACGGGCGTTTGAGGCGTCGCTGGAGAATGAGCCGCTACTGATTTTGGCGGCGTTGATTGTCGTCTACATCGTGCTGGGCGTGTTGTATGAGAGCTATATTCACCCGATTACGATTCTGTCGACGCTGCCTTCGGCGGGTGTGGGGGCGATTCTGGCACTGTTGCTGTTTCATGTGGATTTGAGTGTGATTGCGCTGATCGGAATCATTCTGCTGATCGGCATTGTGAAGAAGAACGCGATTATGATGATCGACTTTGCGCTGGAGGCCGAGCGTGAGCAGGGGATGTCGCCGACAGAGGCGATCTATCAGGCTTGTCTGCTGCGGTTCCGGCCGATCATGATGACGACGATGGCAGCGCTGCTGGGCGGATTGCCGCTGGCGCTGGGCACGGGCACGGGCAGCGAGTTGCGACGGCCGCTGGGTATCACGATTGTGGGCGGCTTGATTGTGTCGCAGGTGTTGACGCTGTTTACGACGCCGGTAGTTTATCTGTTCTTCGACCGGCTTGCACGTAAGTCGAAGCATGTTGACGTGGAGACGCGCGCGCATGCTTTTTCGGCGGATTGATGGCGTAAGGGATTAGAGGGTTATGCATTTTTCAGCACCATTTATTCGGCGGCCGGTGGCGACATTTCTGATGTCGGTGGCGGTGATTCTGGCGGGTGCGGTGGCGTATACGCTGCTGCCGGTGGCTAGTCTGCCGCAGGTGGAGTTTCCGGTGATCTCAGTGGGTGCGAGTTTGCCGGGGGCGGATCCCGAGACGATGGCTTCGTCGGTGGCGACGCCGCTGGAGCGGCAGTTTTCGAAGATCGCTGGGATTAATGAGATGACCTCGTACTCGTCGACTGGGTCTACCGGTATTGTTTTGCAGTTCGATCTGAGCAGAGACGTGAATGGCGCGGCGCGGGATGTTCAGGCGGCGATCAACGCGGCGCGGAGCCAGTTGCCGGCCAATCTGCCAAGTAATCCGGGGTACTACAAGGTGAACCCGGGGGACTCGCCGATCATGATTATTGCGTTGACCTCCAACACGATGAACGTGCCGCAACTGTACGACGCTTGCGACAGTATTCTGGCGCAGAAGATCGCGCAGGTGCCGGGGGTGGGTCAGACGTTCTGCGGAGGAAGCGCGAAGCCGGGGGTGCGGATCGAGGCGAACCCGATGCAGCTTGCGCACTACGGCATTGGGCTGGAGGCGTTGCGCGCGGCGATCGGCACGGTGAATGTGAACCAGCCGAAGGGGTATCTACAGGACGATGAGCGGCGGTGGAGCGTCAGTGCGACGGATCAGCTTTTTGGGGCGGCGGCGTATGCTCCGCTGATCGTGGCGACGGATCGTGGGCCGGTGAGTTCGGCGCTGGCGCGCTCGGGGCTGCCGGCGTCGGTGGCGAGTGCGTTGACGAATACAACGACGGTGAATTCGGGAAGCGGTTCGACGGCGCCAGCGGGGGCGACAGGTGGCGTCTCGGCTGCGACGCCAACACCGAATGCGGGTGCTGGTACGGGGCACGGCATTGTGCGCATTCGAGACGTGGCGAAGGTTGTCGATAGTGTGGAGAACGTTCAGGCGGCGGGTGTCTTCAACGGCAAGCCGGCGATTGTTGTGCTTGTGTTCAAGACTTCGACGGCGAATGTCATTGAGACAGTTGATAACGTCAAGAAGATGCTGCCGATGCTGCAGGCTTCGATACCACCAGCCATTCAAGTTCACGTGGCAATGGACAGAACGACGACGATTCGCGCTTCGGTGAGGGATGTAACGCGGACGCTGGTGATCTCGATTCTGCTGGTGATCATGGTGGTGTATCTATTTCTGCGCGAGGTGCGGTCGACGCTGATCCCGACGGTTGCGGTGCCGTTGAGCCTGCTGGGGACGTTCGCGGTGATGTATCTGCTGGGGTATACGCTCGATAATCTGTCGCTGATGGCGTTGACGGTCTCGACGGGATTCGTGGTGGATGACGCGATTGTCGTAATAGAGAACATCAGCCGTCATCTTGAGGATGGGATGTCGCCGTTTGAGGCGGCGATGGTGGGGTCGAAGGAGATTGGGTTTACCGTGCTGTCGATGAGCACATCACTGATTGCGGTGTTCATCCCCATCTTGTTGATGGGTGGGATTATCGGCAGGTTATTTCGCGAGTTTGCGGTGACGCTGTCGGTGGCGATCATGGTGTCGCTGGTGGTTTCGCTGACGACAACACCGATGTTGAGCGCGAAGTTTCTGCAGGCACATAACAGGCGGGCGCATGGGTGGTTTTATCGCCTGGGAGAGCGTGCGCTGAAGCGCCTGGCGGATGAGTATGAGCGCGGGCTGAGATGGGTGCTGCAGCACCAGGGGCTTGTGCTTACGATTACGGTGCTGACCTTCTTTCTGAATGTGTATCTGTACATTCTGGTGCCGAAGGGGTTCTTCCCGGAGCAGGACACGGGACGTATCGGCGGGCAGGTGCAGGGGCAGCAGGATGTTTCGTTTCCTGAGATGAAGAAGAAGGTGCTGGCGCTGGCGGCGATCGTTGGCCAAGATCCGGCGGTGCAGGATGTGACGGCATTTGCGGGTGGACGCGGCAACACGAATGCCGGCTTTATGTTTATGTCGTTGAAGCCGGATGCGGAGCGGCAGAAGAACGGCGATACGGCACAGGTGATTGTGAACCGGCTGAGGCCGAAGCTGAGCAACATGCCAGGCGCGACTCTTTATCTGCAGGCGTTTCAGGACCTGCGAATCGGGGGACGGAATTCGGCGACGGAGTATCAGTACACCCTGACGGCGGACAGCTTGAAGGACCTGAACGAATGGGGCTCGAAGCTGAAGGACGCGATGGACAAGCTGCCGCAGATCAAAGATGTGGCGACGGATCAGCAACAGCAGGGGCTGCGGGGGCAGTTGGTGATCGACCGGGCTACCGCGAGCCGGCTGGGGGTTTCGCCGCTGACGATCGACGCGACGTTGTCGGATGCGTTTGCGCAGACGCAGGTATCGACGACGTATATGCCATTGAACCAGTATCACGTGGTGATGGAGGTTGCGGAAGAGTTTCAGCGGGACCCGGATGCGCTGAAGAATATTTACGTCAAAAGCACGACGGGGGCGATGGTTCCTCTGTCTGCAGTGACGCACTTTGAGACGCAGCGGATTCCGTTGGCCGTGAACCATCAGGCGCAGTCTCCGGCGACGACGCTGTCGTTCAATCTGGCGCCGGGGGCTTCGCTGAGTGATGCGACGCAGGCGATTCAGCAGGCGCGTGTGGATATCGGGATGCC
>JAOAPF010000213.1 GCA_025462755.1 Edaphobacter sp. | reverse complement strand
GTCGCCTGCTGGGACACGAAGTTCTTCTACTTCAGCCCGCGCCCCTCGCAACTCGATCCCGAGATCAAAACCCAGACCGGCCTCCCCAACTTTCCCTCCTACGTCTCTGGCCACTCCGACTTCTCCGCCGCCGGAGCCGACGTCCTGTCATATCTCTTCCCCGACGGCGCAAGCAACTTCAACGCGCTCAAACAGGAAGCCGCCCTGTCCAGGCTCTACGGAGGCATCCACTATCGCTCCGACATCGAAGCTGGACTCACGCAAGGCCAACGCATCGGAGAGTATACCGTCCGCTTCGCCAAGTCAGACGGAGCCAACTGAGACCAGAACTGTACCGCCACAATGAAGCCGGGTGCCGCATCCTCGCGCAGTCTTATCGCGCTAAGGTGGGCATTTCGTGCGATGCACTAACCCGTCCCGACCCGCGCGGAAGGGCACGCTTTCACGCGTGCCGTGAAGAGCCGCGCCGCAGCCGCAGGCGCTTCCGCTCTGCCGAAGACCGGAGTGAGGGCAGAGCCGCAACGACTAAATATTTCCCTGCCCGGCCACAACTCCTACGATCAACGAATCAAGAATCGCGACCCAACCCAGCCAGCAACTCCCGCACCGTCACTCCAAGCACCGGATGCACCCACTCCGGCGCGATCTCCGCCAACGGCTCCAGCACAAACTTGCGCCCCTGCATCGCAGGATGCGGCAGCATCAACTCTTCCGCCCAAAGCACCCAATCCCCATACAACAATAGATCAAGATCGATCACGCGCGGTCCCTTCACCACCGCCCCCACCCGCTCTCGACCCATCGCCCGTTCGATCGAAAGCAACTCCCGCATCAAAGCCCTCGGCTCCAGCTCCGTCTCCAGCAACAACGCAGCATTCAAAAACCGAGGCTGCGCCAGATACCCCACCGGCTCCGTGTCATAGAACGACGAAACCGCGCGCACCTCACCCAGCGCCTTAACCCGCCGCACAGCCTCCCGCAGATTAGCCTCGCGGCCTCCAAATCTCGACTCTAGGTTCGACCCGAGCGCAATCGCCGCGAGCGTTCTCATCCGCCCCCCAGAACTCCGCAAAAACCCTGAGCCACAGAACCCACCACACCAATCACCACAAATTCACCACGAATCCACCATCAAAAAACCACCCAATTACCATCCAGAACACCACAAAATCACGCCACAGTGACAGGCTGCATGTGCCCCATCGCGGTCTCGGGCTCCATCACTTCGTTATATCCATGGGCCAGTTCCCACGCCGACCGGTCCCGCATAAGTCGTTGTACCAGAGCAGTATGCATCGCATGCCCCGCCCTCTCCGCCACCACCCGGCCCTGAATCCTCCGCCCCGCCAGCGCCAGATCCCCAATCAAATCCAGCACTTTATGCCGCACAAATTCGTCCTCAAACCGAAGTGGCCCATTTTCAACACGTTGCCGCGACAAAATAATCGCGCAATCCTTCGTCGCCCCGCGAATCAGCCCCATATCCCGCAACATCCGCTCATCCTCTTTGAACCCGAACGTCCGCGCCGGAGCAATCCATTTCACATAATCCCCGGTAGCCAGGTCCCCCGTAAATATCTCATAACCAATTGGTTCCGGGAAGTCGATCGTATACTGAATCCTGTACCCAGACCCCGGATAGACCCCGATAAACTTGGACCCATCCCGAACCTCGACCTCTTTCAAGATTTTCAGATACTCCCGTTTTCGCCTCTGCTGCTTAAGCCCCACAGAATGAAAGGCTTGTACATAGGGGAGAGCACTTCCGTCCAAGATAGGAACCTCAAGATTATCCACCTCGACGATCACGTTATCCACGCCAAATCCAATCAACGCGGACAACAGATGTTCCGTAGTCGAGATCAACACGCTCTGCCGCATCAGGCTAGTCGCATAGCTGACCTTGGCCACATTGCGCCCCACAGCGGCAATCTCAAAGTTGTCTAAGTCTGTGCGTCGAAACACGATACCGGATCCGGCAGGCGCCGGAACCAAGCGCATCGAAACCGGGGCGCCACTATGTAAGCCGATGCCGCTGAACTCAATCTCAGATCGAATTGTCTGCTCAAAATGAGCTTCCAAGGCCACGAAAAGAGATCCTCCAGCAAAGCCATCAACAAGCTTACAGCCGATCAGGAAATCGACACTGTGGCAAATATGCCACAAACTGTGCCACTTCTAACCTCGTCCATCATCCCTGCGAAGGCTGGAACTAATTCGTTTGACTGCTATAACATCCGTTCATGGATGCCAATGCGGTCTTTCGTCAGGTCGAAAAGAAATCAGGGTGGATTCGCGACACCCTCCACGAACTGGTCCAGCAGGAATCCCCCAGCGAGGACCGCCAAGCGGTTAATGCAGCCATGGCCTTGGCCGAACACGTAGCGCGAGAGCAAGGCGCGCGCGTCAAACGCCACAAGCAGCGCGAATTCGGCGACCCGCTCGAACTCCGCTTCGGCCCATCGCGCTCGAAACAGAAACCAGTGCTCCTGCTTGGGCACCTCGACACGGTCTGGCCGATCGGGACGTTGAAGAGGATGCCGTGGAGCAAAGCCGACGGTCGATATTGGGGTCCAGGCGTGCTCGACATGAAAGCCGGAGTTGTTATGGCTCTCTCAGCTCTCAGCACTCTGCGTGAAATGAAGTTGGCTCGTCCCGTGATTCTGCTCCTAAACAGTGACGAAGAGGTCGGCAGCCCAATCTCCCGAGCGATTACAGAGCGGCTCGCCCTCGAATCAGCTGCGGTCCTGGTTCTCGAGCCGGCGCAGGGGCTCGCCTACAAGACCGCCCGCAAAGGCGTAGGCCACTACCGTCTGGAGGTTACAGGTGTTGGTGCGCACAGCGGCGTCGACTTCGAAAACGGTCACTCTGCGATTCTTGAGCTCGCCAAACAAATCCAGACCATCTCCGGCTTCACGAATTTAGCGCGAAAGTTGACGGTAAATTGTGGTGTGATCGCTGGTGGAACGCGGTCAAATGTAGTCGCTTCGCAGGCTTGGACCGAGGTCGACGTCCGGATCGCCAAGGCAAGCGATGCTGCGTACGTAGAACAATCATTTCGAAGCCTCAAGGTCTCCGATCCGCACTGCAAACTCACCATCACCGGCGGCATCAACCGCCCGCCGATGGAGCGCAAGCCCGGAACCATCGCTCTGTTCAAGAAAGCACGCTCTATAGCCGCTGAACTCGGCTTCGTCCTCGAGGAGGCAGCGACAGGCGGCGGATCCGACGGCAATTTCACTGCTGGATTAGGCGTACCGACGCTTGATGGAATGGGTGCCGTCGGCGACGGGGCTCACGCCGCGCATGAGTCGGTCGTCATCGAGCATCTCGTCCCCCGAACCGCCCTGCTCGCAGCAATGATCGCCAGTGTGGAGTAGACCCCGGCTAATCTGTAGCTCGTTC
This sequence comes from Edaphobacter sp., assembly GCA_025462755.1. Classification (GTDB taxonomy): domain Bacteria; phylum Acidobacteriota; class Terriglobia; order Terriglobales; family Acidobacteriaceae; genus Edaphobacter. The sequence continues at coordinate 7,222 of JAOAPF010000213.1, read as the reverse complement.
ATCGCCCATCGCCGCGCGAGCGTCAACCTCGGCGAGGAGAGCAATCGTTCGCGCGATCGGAAGCCCCATGACGTTGAAGTAACAACCCTCAATCCTTGGAATCCATCGTGCCGCGTACCCCTGAATGGCATACGCCCCCGCCTTATCGAAGGGTTCACCGCTGGCGATGTAGTGTGCGATATCCCGGTCGGTGAGCTGATGGAGGGTCACCTGTGTAATCTCCACATCGCGAATAATCTTGTCTTTGGTCACGACGGCAAGACCGGTCATGACGGCATGGGTTCGACCGCTCAACAGCGTCAGCATTCGACGGATGTCCGCACTGTCGATGGGTTTGCCCAGAATATGACCGTCAACGACGACGCAGGTATCAGCGCCTAACACGACGAGCGGATCGTTCGACGTATCTGACAGGCGATGGGCACTCCAGACTGCCTGGGCCTTCTCCTCCGCCAAGCGCCGGACATACGCGGCAGCCGCCTCGTCGGGCAACAGATCCTCATTCAGATTCGCTGGCGCTGCGGTAAACTTGAGGCCCGCCTGCGCAAGAAGATCCCGGCGACGCGGAGAAGCTGAGGCAAGAATAAGCATCTCCATAAGAGTAGCGGCACAAGACCACCCGGGCAAAGTCATTCCAGTCCCTTTGTGAACATCAATACCTTCAAACCGACAATTGAGAACCACCTGACAGCCATGTTGGGTCGTCAGGTGAAGCTGGGAGACCTCGGTCTGTCTATTCTTTCGGGCACTGTAGACGCTCGTGATCTCACCGTGGCAGATGATCCGCAGTTCAGCTCCGAACCGTTTATCACCGCGAAGGTAGTTCATATAGGCGTGCAGGTGCGTCCGCTCCTCCTTCAGCGGCAAATCCTCATCGAGAGCCTCGAGATTGAAGCCCCGCAGATTCATCTGGTCCGCGCGGCTAACGGTGCGTGGAACTTTTCGACCCTCAGCCGGAAGGCCGGGAGCCCAACGCAGGCTAAACAGCGGGGTATTCCCGATTTCGCCGTCAACAGCTTCCGCATCAAAGATGGCCATGCGCGATTAGAGAATCTACTCTCCGCAAGCACGTCGCTCCTTGTTGACCAGATTGACATGGCAGTAGACAGCTTCGCGTTGGCAAAACAATTTCCCTTTACCTTGAGCGCGGTTCTTCCCGGACAGGCCACCCTGAACATGAACGGGAGGGCCGGTCCAATCAACCCACAGGATGGAGCCAAGAGTACCTTCGATATACAATTCGCGTTGCGTCACTTCGATCCGGTCGCAGCTGGTCTCGTAGACAAGAGCGCAGGAATCTGCGTCCTTGCCGACATTGATGCGCATGCGGTTTCGGACGGCTCTTTTGTCAGCAGCATCGGAACGCTGACCCTTCAAACGCGGCCCAACGCAGTACCGGCACCCAAACAGATCGACATCACCTACAACATCACGCACAGCCTGAGCGACAGCACCGGCCAGTTGCGGAATGCAGCCCTCCAGACGGGCAAGCTGACCGCCCACCTGCATGGCACCTACAAGCTGCAGCCGGGGAACATCACCGTCGATCTGACGCTCGCTGGAGATACGCTGCCCATTGACGAGCTGCAATTAATCCTGCTCGCCGTTGGCCTCAAGGTTCCGAACGGATCCGTGCTGCAGGGCGGCACGCTAACAACCCACCTGACTATCGTTGGACCGCTCCAGGCTCTGGTAATCAACGGCCCCATCGAGCTTACCAACATACGACTATCAGGCTTCAACCCGGCTCGAAGTTAAACGGAATGGTGTCGCCGCTGCTGTCGCTATAAGCAGCATCCACGCCCTGCCTTTGCAACTCCGGAAATGAGCTACGCGGTATCGCCTTCCACCGAGACGTGGGCCTGCATCACATGGGTCGCACCGGGCGCGAGAGTAATCGCATTCGCCGCTGCGTTCACCGTTTCGATCGCGATGAACTCGTGCCATTCGGTTGGATCCAGATCGGGCAACTTCGCAGCGCCCGACTCCCAGGGATTCCAGATTACCGTGGTGTTGGAGCCACTCTTGGCCACGGTAATCCGCCGTTTGTTGCCGGTGTCATGCAGAACGCACGTGCTGGCAGTGTTCAAATACACGCGATCCGTCGGCTGTGTAATCGTGATCGCACCGTGTTGCACCTTCGATTGCAGATTGTCATTCTTGTCCAGGTATGTCACGCCGTCGAGCCCGTCGACGCTGACCTCGTGAATATCCGCGACGGCGTAATACGTATGCAGCGCCTCCTCAAAGATCAACGGCGCGGCTCCGTCGTTTGCCACGGTCAGCTGCATCGTCAGCGTGCGTCCAATCGTCAACTGAAACGCAAGCCGGAAATTATCGTAGCCGAGGTTACGACTGATCTCTGTAGGTCCCAGCGTGAAAGTCAAATGCAGATCATCGCCGGCCAGAGCAGCGAAGGCGAGCGTCCAGTCCTGAATGCGGGCGAATCCGTGCGAAGGACCCGTCTTGCCATCGTGCCGCACGGCAAACCACGGAAACGCAATTGGAACGCCGCCACGAATCGGCTTGCCCGGCGCGAACTCGCTCTTGCGGCTGACGAAGATCGCCGGTTGTTCCCCCTTAGGCTGCCACGCAGTCAGGTGCGCCCCTTGAAGATAAACAGTCGCCGTTGCATGCGGCGTAGTAATGCTGGCGTAGATGAGACCGCTAGGCGTGGCATGAAATACAAGGACCCCGGGAAGGCCGAAGTGTGCGTTGAGCTGGGTAATGTCCAAAGTTCTTATCTCCGCTGTCGTAGAGTTCCAGTGTATGCGAATCTCCAATCGCTATTTCGATGGTAGCTGGGGTGGCGCCTTCATCAAATCGACGAACAGCTTATTGAAGCGCGAGAGATCCAGATCAGCGTGAACATGAACGGGCGAAAGTTCAAGCGCAGGTTTATTCGCCGCGTCCCACGAGAGCGTATCCCCATACGACGGCCCGCGACTGAGGTTCACATCGATGTAAAGCGTCTCTTCTTTGGTAATGATCGCTGGATCAAGCCACGCGGCCGCCGTCAGCTCGTCCCAGCAGTAGTAAAAATCGCTGGTGAACGCGGCGAGATACTTCGCAGCAGGATTCTGCGATCGTGCAATCTCATCCAGCATTGTCTTGGTAAAGCTCGTCTTGATCGAAATATCCACCGTCGTCAGATCGATGCGCGGCCACGCAGCACGAAGAACGATATGCGCCGCCTCGGGATCGAACCAGAAATTAAACTCGTGCCGCGGATTGGTTGCGAACTCCGGATCCTTCGTCTGCGGATTGAGACTGCCGCCCATCATCACAATCCCTTGCGTCATCTCCGCGAAGTGCGGATCGATCGAAATCGCCATCGCGATATTTGTCAGCGGCCCGCCGGCGAAGATCGTCACCTGATGCGGGTGCGCATGAACCTGCCGAATCAAAAAGTGTGCCGCGTCTTCCCCCACCGGCTTCAGCGTTGGTTCACCCTCCACCATCTTCGGAATCACGTACGGAGCGTGGTACCGCTCCCGGCTGGTTTTCTCGCTAAGCTCGCCCCACGCGCCATACCAGGCATAGCCGCCGTACAACTGCCGTTCCATCTTCCACTCCTGCTCCGAGCGCACCAGCGGAAAGACTGCTCCCGGAACCACGGGCACATCGGTCCTGTGAATCAGCTCCAACATGCGCAGCGTGTGCTGAACCGCCTCCGGCTCCCAAGCATCACCCGTCACCATCGTGATCCCCAGCACCTCGGCCTGCGGCGATTGCAGCAGCAGCATCATCGCCATCTGGTTGGTGCCCCCGGGCCCCGACCCATCCTGATCGATGATCACCATGCGTCGAGCCTGAGCGCTTCCAGCCACAGAGACCAAGGCAAGGGAAATCAGCAAACAGAGCGGAGCCAATCTTCGAATCATGATGAAGACAGAGTAGCAGCCAGAGAAGAAGATTCAGCACACACGAAACCACGGCTGTTGCCTTTATGCTTAGAGCACCATGCCCCAACCGCTCCTCGGACTGCTCCTCTCGCTTGCGGTTCTGTTCTCTGCCACACACACCGCCTCAGCGATCGAAGTAAAAGTATCGGCGCAGGCTCTGGAACGCACACTCCAGGCGCAGCTCTTCAACGGACCTCAGGGGCGCTATTACATCCGGGGCGACGCCAATTCGGCCTGCTATGTCTACGCCGAATCGCCGCACGTGACCTTTGTGCAGGACCGCATCGTCGTCCGCGTTCACGCCAGATCGAAGCTCGGCACTTCGGTTCACGGAACCTGCATCGGCGTCTCCCTCTCCACCAATACCGATGTCTCCCTGATTCCGGAGGCCGAAGAAGAGAGCGTCGGCTTTCGCGATGCGCGGATCGAACGTCTCAGCGAGTCCAGGGAGTTGAACTTCCTGCTGGTGCCGTTTATGAGTCACAAGTTGCCCGCGCAGATGAAGGTCAACGCCGCGGTCCTGATGCGCCAACTCCTCAGCCGTTCCACCGAGACAATCGGCTACGCGCTTTCCCTCAACTCGCTGAAGCTGCACTCCCTGCTCGTCGAAGGAGACTCGTTGGTAATGGACGCCGACGCCGACCTCAAAGTTGATTAAGGAGATCGGCCCGTCAACTACTGCGGAGCCGGGCGCGGCATAGGACGTCTGGTCTCGACCGCTCCGGGAAGGGTGCCTGAGGTTGTTCCCGCTGCTGGCTCCGCACCCGGAATGATCTCGACCGTAGTGTCCTTCGGCGCCGCGAAGCGTCCGTCCGTCAGGTAAGCCACCACCAGACCCGCGGTAATCTCCGGATTCAGCACCGCCAGCGGCACAACATACTTCTTCGACTTCACCACCGACTCCATCACGCCATCGATCCGGTGGCTGCGTTTGATGCTGCCGGGCACCTGCGGAATCATGAACGTGGAAAACGTCAGCTCCGGATGATGATCGGCGTACTTCGTCAACGACCGCGCCACCTGCTTCGGCGTCGTGATGCCCACGTCTACGAAAAAATTCCGATGAACACTGTGGGGATAGTAGACATTCAAAAGGGCCTTCGAAAAATCGGCACAGTTGTGAAACAGCAGATTGAAGTGCCCTTCGTTCCGGCTGTCGTTGAACTTGTCCATGAACCGTTCATCTTCGTCGGCGGTTGTCTGAATCTGGAAGCCGTAGATCCTCCGGTCATAGGACGCGCCGATCAGTTGCGTCCACTCTCCACCCGGAGCCTCGCCCGCCTTCTTTCCCGCAACAACGTCCGGCGCGAACGCCAGTAGATGCTGACGCCGGTACCGGTCCCGCAGGCTGGCCTCGAGCGCTGCATCCGCAGTCGACGGCACATCCTGCACGCGTTCCACCGCATACAGGTAGGGGACCAGCGGAATGGCCAGCCAATCGTAACCATCGATCTTGTGATAACGGCTGATGACCGCCCCAGGCTCACCCGCACGGCAAAGCCGCAACCGCGTGGGCGACTCTGCGCAGATGTGGTTCAAATAAATCGCTGCGTGGCCCGTTGGATTGAAGGCGCCAAACTCCGCGTAAGGTTCCTCCATCAGCAAGGCCGCATCGGCACGAGCCCGCAGCCCCCCCATCGCCAGCACCACTACAGCAACCGCCGTCAAAGCGACGCGTATCCTTCTCATTCCTGCCCTCTCCAAACGGTTTTAAACGAGCGCTCGACAAGTCTTCCTCAGATCAAGGAACTCCCTTTTTTTGGACACTGATCTTCGCAGACATGTTGCGGTATTTTGCACCACTACCCAGAGGGTCAAGGTCGGAACACGACAACGAGCAACGCCTATCTGTTAGATGACAACTGAATCAATTAGTTGACAACGGACAGTGTCGCAGTTGGTCGACGATTTGTTTGGAAGGAGTTAGAAGGAGACGCGTGCTCCGAACTGGAACTGTCGTGGATCGTAAGATGCCGTCGGTGTGCCAGCCGCCGTGTAAAGGAGATTCACGTCCAGCGTATTGTTCTTGTTGATCAGGTTGAAGACGTCAGCAGTAACCTGCAGCCCAATCTCGTGCGGGAACGTAAACGCACGTGCGATCCGCAGATCGGTGAAGACCGTGTAAGGCTTCACGCCAAAGTTGCGCCCGAGATTGCCGGCATAGAAGCTGCTGGCCGGGCCAGCGGACGCCGGAGCATCAATGTAACACGGCAGATTGAACGCCCCAGTGGGCGAATACTTCGAAACCACAGGGGTGGTTCCGCAACTCGTGACTCCGCTGTTCGGCGCCACCGCGTTGGGACGGTCGGTCAGCGGATTGAAGTCGAAGTTTGTATCGGTGCCTGTAAGAATGTTGAACGGACGCCCCGAAGAAATTTCGACGATAGGCGCAACAGTGAAGCCCGAGAAGACGGTAGGCACGAAACCCGAGCCGCCGATATGTCCCGAGTTGTAGACCCCGGACAGCACAAAGCGACTACGCTGGTCGAAGGTCGAGGTGCTGCGCTCGGCGTTTGGCGCGAAATTGCTCTGCGGCGCGTCCGAGTTGGAGACAACGTCGGTGGAATCGTCGATCGCATGCGACCAGGTATAGCTCACCAGAAATTCATACTTCGAAGTGAAGCGCTTCTTCAGGTTCACGCTCAATCCGTTATAGCCGGAGGTTCCCGAGGTGAGATTGGGCGACATGTCGCCGAAGGGCACAGGAAGCCCCTTGCCAAGTCCATCCGCAAACACAATCTGGCTCGCAAGAGCAACGCACTGACCGGCCCCGACAGCCGGGTTGGAAAGAAAGGGGGCCAGTGAAACATTGAGTCCCGAAGGGCGGAAGAAATTCACCAGCGGCGGAGCAACATAAGGCCCCGTAGGCCCAACCCCGCAGGGATTGACTCCGCTCGCAGTAGCAACGGTCAGCGGGTTCGACGTAGCGCTCGCTGTGGCGGGCGCCGCGGTCCCGGCCTTCACAGCGTTAACCGCGTTACGCCAGTTCGCGATCAAAAGCTGCGGGTTCACCGGGTTCACATTGATCGGGCGGTTGAGATGACGGCCGCCAGTAGAGTTATACGCAATGTTCAGCGAAATATTATGGCCAAGGTCCTGCTCGATCCCGAAAGAGATCTGCTGCACATAAGGAGTCGTGAAGCGCAGGTCGGCGGGCAGACCCGACGGCAGGATCGGCAGAGGAAATCCAGCCGCAAGAAAATTCTGATTCACAAACAACGAGTTCGAATTGTTGGGATCGAAGCGCTGCTGGTTGGCGAGGTAATTGACACCCGCCGCACTGGCGCCAAGGCAGTTGGAATTTCCCAGCGACCCTT
>JAOAPF010000177.1 GCA_025462755.1 Edaphobacter sp. | reverse complement strand
GGCGTGTATTGCTGCTCCAGGATGTGGCGAATTGTGGTTGAGCACTTCTGCTCTTCTTGCAGTAAAGTAATCAGCCAGAAGTGCTGACTTGAATGGAACCGTCTCTTTTATGCGAAGCCTCTCCTTTACACACTCTCTCGTGCCAAAAACCCTGCGATCGAGTCGACCGTTGATCCAAACTTCCGTTCTTGCCGTTCTGCTCGCGGCATCCCTCATCACATCTCCAGCCGCGAGCCATAGCCAGCAGGTCGCTTCCGAGCGAGACACCGCATCCCACCTCATCAATGGCTACGAGCCCAAGTGGTGGAAAGAAGCCGTCGTCTACCAAATCTACCCGCGCTCCTTCCAGGACTCCAGCGGCGACGGTATCGGCGACCTGAAAGGCATCACCCAGCACCTCGATTACCTTCAGAAGCTTGGCGTCAACGTCATCTGGCTCTCGCCCCACTTCGCCTCCCCCAACGCGGATAACGGCTACGACATCAGCGACTACCGCGCCATCATGGCCGACTTCGGCACCATGGCTGACTTCGACGCCATGCTCGCCGGCATCAAGCAACGGCACATGCGCCTCATCATCGACCTCGTCGCCAACCACACCTCCGACGAGCACAAATGGTTTGTCGAATCCCGCAGCTCCAAAGACAACCCCTACCGTGACTTCTATTTCTGGCGCCCCGGCAAAACCGGCCCAGACGGCAAACTGGAACCGCCCAACAACTACCGCTCCGTCTTCTCCGGCTCCGCCTGGCAGTTCGACCCCAAAACCAACGAGTACTACCTCCACTACTTCGCCGTGAAACAGCCGGACCTCAACTGGGATAATCCCAAGGTCCGCCAGGAAGTCTTCTCCATCATGCGCTTCTGGCTCGATAAAGGCGTCGACGGCTTCCGCATGGACGTTATCCCCATCATCTCCAAGCAGCCTGGGATGCCCAACCTCACCCCCGAGCAGCTCAAAGATCAATTCGCCGTCTTCGCCGCCGGTCCCCATCGCGACGAGTACCTCCAGCAGATGAACCGCGAAGTGCTGTCGAAGTACAACGACATGTCCGTCGGCGAGGCTGCCGGCATCACCCTCGCTCAGGAGCCGGAGCTCGTCGACGATCGCCGCCACGAACTCAACGAGATCTTCAATTTCGACGCGGTGCGCGTCAACCGCCGCGGTCGCAAGGTCGAACCCCTCGTCCTTACCGACCTCAAAGCCATCTATACCAATCACGAGAAGGTCCTTGGCAAGCACGACTGGGATACGGTCTTCCTGTCCAACCACGACAATCCGCGCATCGTCTCCACCTTCGGCGACGACTCGCCGGAGTTCCGCGTCCCCTCCGCCAAGCTGTTCGAGGCCATGATCCTAACCCTCAAAGGCACGCCCTACCTCTTCCAGGGCGACGAGCTCGGTATGACCAACTACCCTTTCAAGAGCATCGCCGATTACAACGACATCGAAGCGAAAAACGCCTGGAAGGACGAGGTCGAGACCCGTCATACCCTCTCCGCCGATCAGTACCTCGCCGAGCTCCGCGGATCCAGCCGCGATAACGCTCGCACCCCAATGCAGTGGACCAGTGGCCCCAACGCCGGCTTCACTACCGCCTCCGCAAAACCGTGGCTTGCCGTCAATCCCAACTACACCACCATCAACGCCACCCAGGAAACCGCCGATCCGAAGTCTGTCTACAACTACACCCGCCAACTCATCGCCCTACGCGCGAAAACCCCAGCCTTCATCTACGGCGACTTCAAAGACCTGGACCCGAAGCATCCTCGAATCTTCGTGTACACGCGAACGCTCAACGGCGACCAGTACCTCGTCATTCACAATTTCTCCTCGCAACCAATCGACTACACCCTGCCCGATAAGATGAAGGCCGGCACCATGCTTCTCGCAAATTATCCCAGGCATGAGAACTCCTCCATGATCCTTCACCTTAAGGGCTGGGAGTCCCGCATCTACAAGCAGTAGCACCTTGAAAAAGGAAATCGGGTTTGCGGTGTAGTGGAACCGAAAACCGGGTTGGGCCGTTGTATGTGTCAGTGCTTCGATCTACTGGGTGGTTCTTTCCTGGCGACGTCCTTCAGCGAGCAGGTTATGCATGAGGGCTTCTGATGAGCTGGCGGTAAAGCTCAATCGTCTGATCTGCAATTGCGGACCAGGCAAACTTCTCTTCGACACGCTTCCGCCCTGCTTCTCCGAATTGCCGGGCCTTTTCGGGATCTGCCAGGAGGTCGGAGATTTTTTCGGCGAGATCATGTGCAAATTTATCGGGATTTGAAGGGAGGGTCGTTGTTTGATCCTGGTCGAACGAAACGAGGTGGCCGGTTACTCCATCGACGACGACTTCAAGGATTCCGCCTGTCGCACTAGCGACGACTGGAGCGCGGCATGCCATCGCTTCCAGGTTGATGATGCCGAAGGGCTCATAGATGGACGGACAGCAGAAGACGCTGGCGTTACTGTAAAGCTGGATGACCTCGGGCTTTGTCACCATCTTTTCAATCCATACCACCTTAGGATTCAGTGCGCGGGCCTCCTCTACTTTTTTCCGCATCTCCACTGCTATCTCTGGGGTATCCGGCGCTCCGGCGCATAAAACGACCTGAGTACCCGGAGGGAGATAGCGAATCGCTTCGACGAGATGGGTCACACCCTTCTGCCGTGTGATTCGACCTACAAACAAGACGTATGGCAAGGCGGGATCTACACCGTATTTGGTCAGCGCTGTGGTGTCCGATGTCTTTTGATATTCATCGAGATCTATGCCGTTGTAGATGACATGCACTCGTTCGGGACGGATCTCGGGGTATGCGCGCAAAATGTCTTCTTTCGTTCCTTTGGAAACGGCGATTACGGCGTCTGCATCGAGAATCGCGGTTCGCTCCATCCAGGAACTCATCGCATAGCCACTGCCGAGTTGCTCGGCCTTCCAGGCGCGCAGCGGTTCGAGGCTATGGGTTGTGAGTACGAAGGGAATGTCGAATAGTTTCTTTGCGAGAAACCCGGCCATGGACACGTACCACGTGTGCGTGTGCACAATGTCGATGGCCGCCAGAGGCTTCATCTGCGCAAGATTGAGGCTCAGTGTCTCGAGCGCCGTTTTGTATTTCTCCTGCGTGCCCTGGGTGATCTGAGACCAGGGCTGAGCGCCACGGACATGCAGATTTCCCTCGTCGAGGAATTGATCGCCCCAGCAGTGAACCTCGACATCGATCCTCTTCGCCAGCTCGCGGCTTAGGTATTCAACGTGAACTCCGGCGCCCCCATAAACATTCGGCGGGTACTCGCGTGTCATCAGGCCAACTCGCAAAGACATTCTCCTTCAATCCATTAAAGCCGGAGCTTGATTGGAAGTCGAAGTCATCATACCCACTTCGGAGTTGAGTTGGTGGATCAGTGCGTTATTGGGATATGGCAAATGGTTCGAGGCAAGAATCGGCCATATCGCCAATTGATTCATTCTGAACGGGATTCAACTGAGGAACGGTGAAAACACGATGTGGATGATTTGAAGCGCCAATGGGTGGTCCTGGCGGGGTTCGCTCGTCCGCATTTTCTACAGCCTGCGGAATCGGGTCAGTTTGGGATTCAATGTGCTGGACGCCTCGAACGCGTCGGCGTCCTCTTCGGTTCGGCCGCAGAGGACTTGCTCCAAAAAGGAGGCGAGTTGCCCCTCCAAGACCTCGCTTTTGCAAATACCAGATCTCCAGCAAACCCATACTTGATCACGGGAATTCCGGTGATCAGGGATGTAACAATCTCGTCGCCCATGTCGTACTTCGGCGGTGGTTCAAGCTTTGCTATTGCCATCGTACCCTCCCGAAATCTCATTCACTTCACTCAGACCGCGCGTATCCAGGTAACCATCAGGCGCGGGAATAGCTGTCAGGTTTTCCCTCGGCCTACCTGCCTACAGCTTCTCGGTGACCGGATCAACGCCGAAGCAGGCTGTTTCCGGCGCGTGGGAATCCCTTGAACGTCATTAGCAAGTTGCCCATCATCGCATACAGTTTTTAGGCTGTGAAGACCTATTTCCCGATATGGTTTCTTCGAACACCGCTCTACTCGCCTTTTACCTGGATTGCCACGATCGTCATATCGTCATCCAGGTCTTCTGCTGAGTGTCGAGCCGACCAGCGTGACAATTCCTCGAGAAGGCGATCGGCAAAATGATCTGCCGAGGTGCTCTGCTCAGTCTCCAGAAACTGCTTGAAACGGTCCGTGCCAAACTCGACTCCAGTAGGGTTCGTCGTTTCCGGAATCCCATCGGTATAGAGCAAAATGCGATCGCCAGCCTTGAGCGGCAACACCACCGAAGAATAAGTTGCGAACGAGAACTTTCCCAGAAACAACCCATTTTCCTCAACACTGCGCAAGCCTTCGGGTCCTCCCCATAAAAGCAGTGGCGGGTGACCGGCGCCGGCGTAAGTCAGGGTTCGGTTCTCCATGTCGATGAACAGGTATGCCGCCGTGACGAAATGATGCTGGAATTTTCCGCATAGCGCTTGATTAAGACCCAATAGCACTTGCGCCGGATCGGCAGCGTGGCCCACTTGGGATGACAGCGCAATCTTCAGCATCGAGGCGATGAGCGCGGCAGGCATTCCGTGTCCGGACACATCAGCTACAAGAATCCCGATGTGCTTTTTATCCACGACTATAAAGTCGTAGAAATCGCCGGCGACCGAGGTCATAGGAATGTAGCGTGCCGCGATGTCCAGACCTTCGATTGTTGGAACCACGGACGGAAGAATCGATAATTGGATCTGGCGCGCGGTTTCCAATTCTTTTTGGATCGCGAGCAATTGCTGTGCCAGCTGTTCGCGAATTCCGCGAAGCGCGAGGTGAGTTTGCACACGGGCCTTTACAACCGCAGGGGAAAACGGCTTATGGATGTAGTCCACTGCACCGACATTGAAGCCCCTCGTTTCATCCTCCACTTCCGTCTGTCCGGTTAGAAATATGACGGGTATGTCCCGCGTCTCCGGCTCCAATTTCAATCTTTCGCATACTTCGTACCCATCCATTCCGGGCATCATGACGTCCAGCAAAATCAGGTCGGGCGGAGGTGTAACTTTCACGACTTCCAATGCTTTTGCACCGCTGGTTGCAATTCGAATTTTGTATATGTCCTTCAGGATCGAATTCACAATTTGAATGTTAGCGGGAGCATCATCCACCAGCAGCACCGTCTTCCTCTGATCAAGCTCGTGCATTCTCATCTCCATTTCGTGCGCAAAGTTCAGCGATCTCATCCAGCTTCACTAGGGCTGCGTCAAAATCAAAGTCGTTGATTGATGCACTCAGACCATCCAGATACGGCTTCTCGACAACACCTGCTACCGCACTCTGGACACTGCAAAATGATTCTTCGGCATCGCCGTCGCTCGCTTCAAGCAATCTCTTGAGCCGGGCAATGGCGGCCGCCGCCGCCTCCCCATCAAAGGGAGCCGTTTGCACCGCGTCCGGCTGATCGGTTGCTGAGTCGCGTAGCGCTTTGTCGATGACTTGAACCTGAGTGCCCATCACGCTCGCGAACTCAACCAGCGCTGTCGAAACAGTTCCCTCGCCGCCGCGAAGCGCCTTCTCCAATTTTTGAGCCACGGACTGAACCTCCGTAATTCCAAGATTGCCGGCAACGCCCTTTACGGTGTGGGCGATGCGTTCCGCCAATTTGGAGTCGCCACTTTCGAGCGCAGTTGAAATCTGATTGGCTGCATCGCCTTGCTTGGCGACAAACTGCCCGAGCAGGTCGCGGTAGAGCCGTCTGTTCCCCGCAACGCGGTTCAGGGCATCGGCAAGATTGATCCCAGCGATCTCTGGCAGAGCTACTTCGTCGGACGCCTTTATGTTGGTTACGGCTACTCGGGGCTCGACTACCTGCCTGGGTCTGGGCTTCGCCCATCGCAGCAAAGTCGCAAACAGGTTGTCGGGGTCAATCGGTTTCGACACATGATCATTCATGCCCGCATCGAGGCAGCGCTGGCGCTCTTCTACCAGAGCGTGCGCCGTCATCGCAATGATCGGAAATTTCCGCAGACGCGGATCGCTTCGTATAGCTTGGTTGCTGTGAACCCATCCATCTCCGGCATCTGCAGGTCCATGAACACCACATCGAACGCGGGGGCCTGGTCTCTAGCGGTCAGGATTTTCACGGCTTCACCGCCGTGGTTGGCCACGGTTACGATAGCTCCGGCGCTCTCCAGCAGTTCTCTCGCAACTTGCTGGTTCATCTCGTTGTCTTCGACCAGGAGGACACGGATTCCTGTGGCATCATGCGTCGCGCTTTCAACCTTCCTCCCACGGGAGCGGTGCTCGTCCATTCCCGCGACACCGAAAAGGTCCACCAGAGTGTCATAGAGGAGTGACTGATTGACCGGCTTCAACAAGTATCCTTCGATGCCAATCTCCTCCGCCTGCGTTCTGATCTCTTCCCGCCCGAAGGCAGTGACCATCACGATTTTGGGGATATGCTGCAGACGTTCATTCCGCTTGATGATGCGACTGGCCTGCAGTCCGTCCATTCCCGGCATGTGCCAATCCATCAATACCAGGCGATAGGGATCCGCCGAATCTGCGGCGGCTATTTCGCGAACTGCGTCTTCCCCGGACGAAACTGAATCGGCTCGGAGCGCAAATACCCGAAGTGCCTCGGTGAGGATCTCGCGCGCCTGCGCGTTGTCGTCCACCACCAGCGCCCGGACGCCCGCCAGATCGGGAATAAACCGCTTGCGTTTATCCTCTGATCCAATCCCGAACCATGCAGTGAAATAGAAGGTGCTACCTGCGCCGGGCTCGCTCTCAGCCCAGATGGTGCCCTCCATCATCTCAACCAGGCGTTTGGAGATCGAGAGCCCAAGACCGGTACCGCCATATTTCCGCGTTGTCGAAGTGTCTGCCTGCGAGAATGCCTGGAACAGCCTGGCGCTCTGCTCGGGCGTCATGCCGATGCCACTGTCCTGAACTGAGAACCTCACCTTCACCCGGTCCGCTAACTGCTCCTCCAGTGCAACCGTTACCAAGACCTCGCCGCGTTCTGTGAACTTGATTGCGTTGTTTACCAGATTGATCAGGATTTGTCCCAGGCGCAGCGGGTCACCGATCAAGTTGTGTGGGATGTCATGATGCACTGCGATCAAGAACTCGAGGTTCTTGTCTTGTGCCTTTTGACTGACGATTGTCGATAGATTGTCGAGCGCGTCTTCAAGACGGAAGTCTGTTTTTTCAATATCGAGCTTGCCCGCCTCGATCTTGGAGAAGTCCAGGATGTCATTAATAATCCCGAGCAATGCGTGTGCGGCGAATTTCACCTTCGTTAGATAGTCTGCCTGTTTCGGAGAGAGATCGGTCTTCAGGGCCAGGTGTGTCATCCCGATGATAGCGTTCATCGGCGTGCGGATCTCGTGGCTCATGTTGGCCAGGAAGTCAGATTTGGCCTTGGTGGCGGCCTCGGCTGTTTCTTTGGCCACAGCGAGGTCGGCAGCCTGTTGCTGGGTTTGCTCGAGCAGCTTTCTGGTAACCAGCTTGCTGATTAGGATCTTTGTATTGAGGGCAACGGTTGGTAGCAGCGCGTCAAGGAGGGCTTGCTGACGCTCCGATACTGGAGCCGCAGAGGCCAGTTCGATGACCGCTAATACGTCGTCCTGATTCATCACGGGTACAAAAAGGACGCAAGCCGGCGTTACTGTACCAACACCCGTGCTGACCTGGAGGGGTTCGTCGGCACCAGAAACGATCCGGAGACTGCGCCGCTCAGCGGCCGCTTGTCCCACCAGAGCTTCGCCGAGAGCAAATTCTCGCGGTTCGTTCGAGACATCCATCGCGAAGGCTCCAACGCGAGTGAAGCGTGTGCGGTTTTCGTCGGCTAGATAGAACGCTCCGTACAGCAAATCTAACGCTCCCGAGATCCGCGACAACAGGATTGTGGCAAATGCAGAGAAGTCCTCCGTCGACTGCAGTCGCTCCGTCGTAGTTGCCACCTCGGCTTTGACCCAGCCCACCATCTCGCGCTCGCGGGCTGCTATCTGCAAGGTCTGCAGCGCCCGGCTCATCTCCCCAATTTCATTGGGACGGTCGAGATTCGCTATGGGCAGGTCCAGTCGTCCCTCCGCCACGTCCAAAATTCGAGTCCGAAATGACGACACAACCTTCACAACTTCAACATTCACGATGGATAGAGCAATGATGAAAGAGGCGGCTAGTCCAAGAATGATCACGATCCAGGTGATCAGAATGGTGCGATGAGTTTTCGCGGTCAATTCATCCGACTGTTCGTCAACTGTCGCGTGCAATTCGTCAGCCAGTTCGCTCAAAGCTTGTCGGCTCTGGCGCAATTCGGGATCAAACGTTTCACGCGTCAGCTTAATGGCCTTGTCGCTGTTGCCGATCAACGTTGCAGCTCGAATTGGGCGGGAGTCGGAAACCGCTTGTTCGAAAAGACCCTTAGCCGAGTCGATCTTCTGCGCCATACTCGGTATTTCGGCTCTAGCCAACGCGACAGACGAGTAGAATTCCGCGGCTGTCCCGTCGAGATCCGCGTCGATCACTCGCATTCGGTCAGCGTCAGGCTCAGCAACCTCCTGATAGAGAAGCCAGCCGAAGCGGTTGCTCAAGACCCGTGCGATAGTCAGGTTGTAGAGGGCTTTGACGTCTTTGCTAATCAGATCGCTGTACCGCGCATCGATTCTATTCATCTCGATCGACGCGTACAACGCTGCCACAATCACCATCAAAGCCAGCGGTAGCAGGGCCACAAAAACCTTGGTCCGAATTCTAAAATTCGCTAGGAGACCCATCTCGAGAGTTTCAACCTCATTCGCCGAACGGCTGCTTGGGAGAAAACCAATTGTACCTGTCACAGCAGTATCCGGAATCGCAGCTCAATGATCTTTGGGTGATGGAGGGACCCGCCGTCCTCTTTATGAAAATTGGTCGACTTAGGACGGGAAAGGTCTGACATCGGATCACATTGTCACCCAGAATGAGGCGAATGCGCCGGTCTACGTGCCCGCTGATCTTACAGGTGCCGGCGAATGAATGGACATCCCCAACTCACAGCTCGCGTGTAATCCGCTGCTCGTTCACTTTTACTGACGAGGCTATCAAAAATGCTAGTAGGCGGTATGTGTGCCAGTACGTATATTGCTCAACAGTTCTGGTGAATAGATTGACACCCTTTGTATGTCTCGGCGCAGATGACGATCATCTTCTGTGTCGATCACTCGGCAAGGTCATGGGTGTCGCGGCCATTTAGCCCGGTTACGGGGGAGACAGTTTGGCGGAGCAGAACATCGACGTGCAGCTTATCTATAGTGGGCGGCGTTGGTCTTCAATATGTTCGTAAGAGGAGGTTGTTGGTTGCTCTCATTACCTGAGAGGACGTAGTCTGATAGAGAGAATGCGTGTTCTGCGCCAATTCGGTGTTCTGGTCTTGCTGCTGGTGTCATGCTTGGCCCCGGCAATGGCTTGCATGCTTCCTGATGCACAGATGAAC
>JAOAPF010000137.1 GCA_025462755.1 Edaphobacter sp. | reverse complement strand
TCGTGCATGGTCTTAAATTGAACCACGGTAGTTACTAGTTCATGCGATGCTTGTAAGGTGCTGGTTTCAATTATTACCGCAACTGTTTCATTTCAAATGTCTTGCAGGAACGGATTTGAGACTCGTTCCGAACCGATGGTTGTACCGGGGCCGTGACCGGGAATGACAGTGACTTCGTCGGGAAGAGTGAGGAGGCGCTCGTGGATGGAGCGGAGGAGCTTACTGGTGTTCCCTCCGGGGAGGTCGGTGCGGCCTACGGAGCCGGCGAAGAGTGTGTCCCCGGCTAAGAGGAGGGTCTGGTCGGGGAGGTAGAGGCAGATGGAGCCTTCGGTGTGGCCGGGGGTGTGGAGGATGGTGCCGGTGAGGCCGCTTCGACTGCGCTCAGGTGACGTCCCTATGCTGATGAGTTTGCCGTCGTCGAGGGTGTCGTCGGGGCTGAAGACGGCGGGGGTGGGGATGCCAAGCCAGCCGGCTTGAACGTCCATCATTTTGACCAGAGGCAGATCATTCTCGTTGTATAGGATGGGGGCTCCGGTGAGCTGTTTGAGGCGGTGGGCGCCGGCGATGTGGTCGATGTGGGCGTGGGTGATGACGATCTGCTTGACCGTCAGGTTGTGTTTGGCGACGAGGGCGAGGATGCGGGGGATGTCGTCGCCGGGGTCTACGACGATGGCTTCGCGGGAGGTTTCGTCGCCGAGGATGGAGCAGTTGCATTGGAGGGGGCCCACGGGTAGGGTTTCGAGGATCATCGGTTTATTTTATTGCGAGATCCGATTTTGGGTTTGTTGCCAGTGTGCCGGGGAGCATGAGGCGAGTGCGTTGGGGGAGATGCATTACCGAGGCGGCGAGGTCCGTCTGAGAACGGAGAGTGTGGTTCCGAATTCGCCGCGTGTCCCGTTGGTGTAATAGCGTTGCTCGATTTCGACGAAACCCTCCTGCTGCAATCGCTGGTACTGCTGCAACTCCTGGGGTAGTGCGGGGCGGTAGAGTAGGACCATTTGTGATGGGAGGGGATGGTGATCGGGGGGAAGCTCTGTCACGCAGACGTCAGCGCAGTAGAAGTTCACAGGGCCACCGATTCCGTAGAACCAGGTGGTGTAGGCGGGGACTCCGGCAAGGCGATCTCTTTCGACCTCCCGGCTTACAAGGTTGTAGGGGATTCGGCTAGGGCGGGAGACGAGGCTTTGAAGGGTGGGTATCGCCGTGAGGGAGAGGAGAAGGGCAGAACCGACCGTGTAAGCAAATGTAGAGCGTGAGTTCGCCCTTTGCGCGAGGCGATCGATACCGTAGCTGCAGAGGAGAAGCATGAGCACGGGGATGGATGGGAGGAAATGCCGGAGTCCAAAAAGGGACAGGTTGAAGGGAGCCCGGGAGAGCAGAAATACAACGACAGGAGGAAGGACGGATAGGAAAAAAAGCGTGAGAAG
The DNA here is from genome assembly GCA_025462755.1 of Edaphobacter sp. Taxonomy (GTDB): domain Bacteria; phylum Acidobacteriota; class Terriglobia; order Terriglobales; family Acidobacteriaceae; genus Edaphobacter. Next base: position 36,865 of record JAOAPF010000137.1, on the reverse strand, counting down.
GACTGGGGAGTGCCTGAGTGGGGGGCGCCGTCCGATTAGAAACACAGCCAGGATGAGCAAAAGAGGAAGCAGGAAAGTGATGAGAAGAAATGCAATTTTGATGGTTCCATGGCCTTGCAGAATACCGAAGGTGGAGGCGAAGGCCTGGATGAGATTTTTGGCATTCGGGTGCCCCTGCCAATCCAGATTGTTTCCGATGCCGTGCTTTTCTTTGTAGACGCGGGATATGGCAACGACCCAGGGGAGAAAGCAAATGGCAGCGATCGTGGCGCATACAACGGCGGCGATGCGAGTGGATACGGGGATTCGGGAGATCAGGAGAGCGAGGACTGCAGATCCGACGTAGATGGCTCCGACATAGTGGGTGTAAACGAGCGCCGTCATGAGAACTGTGCCAAGCACCCAGTGACGGAGTGTCGGCGGAGGGCCGGTGAGAAGGGTGACGCGCCAGACCCACAGGACGAGAAGCAGCACGAGAAGGGAGTACCAGGTGTAGGATCGCGCCTCCTGACTGTAAAAGATGTGGATCTGATTGAGGGCGAGGAGGGCGGCTGCGAGAATGCCGGCGAAGCGGCTCTGAGGCAGAGTGCGGCCAAGGAGTGCAATGAGCCCAATGCTGGCAATACCGCAGAGGAGGGAGAATCCGCGGAGGCCGCCGGCACCAGATCCCCAGAGCCTGGTGCTTGCTTGAAGGAGGAAGTAGTAGAGCGGAGGATGCACGAGGTCCTCGCGGATGGCGGAGATCTCGCTGGGGACGGATAGGAGAACCACTTGCCGCGAAAAAATCTCGTCGCCTTCGAGAGCCTCATAAGGGAGGGAAGCGAGCCGAAGGGCTGCACCGCATAGAAGGATGAAGAGAAGTAAGAGAAGGGCGCCGCGGGAGAAGCGAAGACGCGATGAGATCTCTGACACAGGGAGCCTCCGCACGGGGGCTTAGATTATCTGCCCAGGAACATGCTCCGAATGGTACGCGGTGTCGGCTCGCGGTGTGGATTGGGATGGGGAAGGGGTTGGCGCGAGTAGGAGGAGAGAGAGGGGGGGAGGCGCTTCGGCATGGAGATTATCGCCGGGCATTTTGAGGCATGAAAAATGCGCAAGCCGATGGCCTGCGCATCTCTGATTTAGAAAGCGATTACTTCTTCGCGGGCGTCGTCTGGGTGGCGGGGGTGGACTTGACGCCGGAGAGGACGGAGCGGTCTCCGCTGGAGCGCGAGAGCAGAATGGTCAGGCCGATGGAGCTGAGCATGAAGATGATGGCGGAGTAGGTGGTCAGCTTGGTGAGGAGGTTGGCTGCGCCGCGGGGGCCGAAGGCTGTCTGAGAACCTTGACCGCCGAAGGCTCCGGCGAGGTCGGCGGATTTGCCCTGCTGGAGGAGGACGACGCCAACGATGAACAGCGAGACGATGATATGAAGAGTGACGAGAAGACCGACCAGCATAGTGCTTGTAACCTCTTGGATATCCGGAGAGAAGACCGGAGAAAAGATTTGTGGATTGGTGCGGAGGAGAGGACTTAGACCCCTACGCCTTGTGGCGCCAGCACCTGAAACCAATATTGAGTGTATCACCCGGTGCCTGCTCTCAAGGAGTGCTTGGCCTGTTTGCTGAACTGAGGTCTGGCTCGACTGAACTCAAAATGTGCCCAAAGGTAATACCTATTTTACAAATAGGTATTATGGATATATCTTGTTGTGCATGGCAAAGAATCCCGAACATCGCGATCTTTTTCCCGGCGCTCTCGAGGTGATGATCTTGCAGTCGCTGCGGCTGAAGCCGATGCATGGCTACGCGCTCGTGAAACATATTAAACAGGTTTCGGAGAATTTGCTCCAGGTGGAAGAGGGCTCACTATATCCGGCGCTGCAACGGATGCTGCGGGAGGGATGGCTGGAATCGGAGGTGGGGACATCGGCGAAAGGACGCCCCACCCGGATTTATCGGCTTACCGATGCGGGCCTTCGCCATCTGAAAGAGGAAGTCATCAGCTTTGAAAAAATGTTTGCCGGCATCTCCCGCGTGCTGGCTGTCGCCAAGGTGTAGGAGGACTACCCATGCAAGTTCTCAAATGGCTTTTCGACCGCAGGCGCCGCTACGACGATCTCTCCGTCTCCATCCAGGAGCACATTGAGGAGAGAACCGAAGAATTGATAGAGGAGGGCGTGTCGCGGGGGCAGGCGGAGCAAACGGCGCGCCGCGAATTCGGCAATGTGACTCTCCTACGGGAACGCAGCCGCGAAGAGTGGCAGTGGTCGCGTCTCGAATCGATTCTCGCGGATATTAAATTTACCTTCCGCCGCCTGAGGAAGTCTCCTGGGTTTGCCGTCACTGTGCTTCTGACGCTCGGGATAGGCATAGGCGCAAACACGACGGTCTTCAGCGTGGTCGATGGTGTGCTCCTCAAGCCGCTTCCGTATCCTGATTCCGATCGGCTTGTAGCCTTGTGGCTCAACGCTCCCGGCGCTGCTGGACTTGCGAATTTCACCAGTGGTCTGCATCTTTCGGCGTCGATGTATTTCACTTTCGCCGAGCAGAATCGGACGTTTCAGTCGTTGGGGATATGGACTTCGGGAACTGCGAACGTGACAGGCCTTGCTCGGCCGGAGGAAGTTCACACGGAACTCGTCAGTGACGGTGTGCTGCAGACTCTCGATGTTCCGCCTGTTGCGGGCCGCTGGCTCACGGGCGCCGATCAAGATCCGCGTGGAGCCAAGGCTGTGATGTTGAGCTACGGCTATTGGCAGCGGCGTTTTGGTGGCGACCGCGGTGTGATTGGCCGCAGCATCCAGGTGGATGCGCAACCGAGGGAGATTGTCGGCGTGACGCCACAGCGATTCCGGCTCGTCGATAAGGATTTCGATCTGCTTGTGCCACTGGCTTTCGATCGCGAGCATCTGAAGCTGGCGGGCTTTGGCTTCGACGGTGTTGCCCGGCTGAAGCCTGGAATCACGCTCGCGCAGGCTGACGCAGACGTTACCCGGTTGATTGCCGTCTGGATGGATACGTGGACGAATGGGCCCGGGACCAATCCGCACTTCTATGAGACGTGGAAGATCACTCCCAATTTTCGCCTGCTCAAGCAGCAGGTGATCGGCAGCGTGGACAACGTGTTGTGGGTGGTGATGGCGACCGTCGGGCTGGTGATGCTGATCGCCTGCACCAACGTTGCGAATCTGCTGCTGGTGCGTGCGGACGGGCGGCAGCAGGAGCTTTCGATTCGGGCGGCGCTGGGCGCGGGGCGCGCACGCATCGCACGTGAGTTGCTCATCGAAAGCGCGTCACTTGGGCTGATGGGCGGCGTACTTGCTGTCGCGGTCGCCTACGCGGGATTGCGGCTTCTGGTTGCGGTTGGACCGGCCAATCTGCCGCGGTTGAGTGAAATCTCGCTCGACGCACGTTCGCTTGGATTCACGCTCGCGCTGTCTGTGCTTTCGGGTCTGTTGTTCGGATCCATTCCGGCCTGGAAGTATGCGCAGACTCGGGCTGCAGCGATGATCCCAGGAGCGAACCGGACAGCGAGTGCGGGCCGCGAGCGCCATCGCTCACGCAATCTGTTGGTAGTAGCCCAAGTGGCAATGGCGCTGATACTGCTGGTAAGCGCGTTGCTGATGATTCGCACGTTCGCCGCGTTGCGCAATGTTGAGCCTGGTTTCGCAGACGCCGAGCATTTGCAGACGATGCGGATTTCCATCCCTGGGTCGCTGGTCGCGGATCCGCAGATGGTGACGCGAATCCAGAACGATATTGCCGACAAGCTTGCGGCGATTCCGGGCGTAGGTTCCGTTGGGTTCGCGGCCGCTGTGCCTATGGAAGGCGTCGATCCCAACTGGGATCAGATGCGAATCGAGGGGAAAAACTACGAGGGCGGTGATCCGCCGCTCAGGCTCTTCAATTCCGTCTCGCCTGGTTATTTCAAAGCCGCAGGGACCAGATTGGTTGCAGGGCGCGATTTTACGTGGACTGACATTTATGGGCTAAGACCGGTCGCCATGGTATCGGAGAACTTTGCCCGCGAATCGTGGGGCTCGGCCTCGGCCGCGGTGGGGAAGAGGATTCGCCAGTTTTCAAGCATGCCCTGGGTGGAGGTGATCGGCGTCGTCGAGGATGTGCGGCATAACGGCGTGGACGAAGATGCTCCTGCCATCGTGTACTGGCCGCCGATGCAACAGGATCCGTATACCGCGCAACCGACGATCGATGCGCCGCGCTCGGTGACCTTCGCCATCCGCAGCACACGGGCCGGAAATGAGAGCTTCCTTACGGAAGTGCAGCAGGCGGTCTGGTCGGTGAACGCGAACCTGCCCCTGGCGTCGGTGCGAACGATGCAGGAGATCTACGGCGCGTCGCTGGCGCGCACTTCGTTCACGCTGGTGATGCTTGCGATTGCCGGCTCGATGGCGCTGCTGCTGGGCATCCTCGGCATTTACGGCGTGATCTCCTACGGCGTATCGCAGCGGACCCGCGAGATAGGCATCCGTCTGGCATTAGGAGCGCAGAAAGGCGAACTCAAGTGGATGTTCGTCCGTTCCGCACTGCTGCTCACAGCGGTTGGGGTCGCGATCGGTATGGGCACGGCGGCGGCACTGATGCAGCTGATGAAGTCGCTACTGTTTGGCATCAGTCCGCTTGATCCCTTCACCTACATCACGGTGCCATTGGTCCTGACAGCGTCCGCGACATTTGCAAGTTACCTTCCGGCCCGCCGTGCTGCGGCGGTTGATCCGGTCGAGGCTTTGCGAGCTGAGTAGCGTCGACAGGTGAGCTGACAAGCCTCGGGAGCCAGATAGTCCTTAACGAAGATATGCGTAGGTCCGGCCAGCCTAGCTACCGCGAGGCCCCTTTGACTTCTGTTCCGTCATGTCGGCGATTGACAGAACGATCAGCTGGCGACCTGACTGAGGCTCGACTCTTCGGGCGTTCAAGATCATTATCCTCCGCCCCAGACGAAGAAACTCATGCTCGACTTCGAAATCATCGATGCGGGAGTTGTTCTGGCTTATGTTGTCGAAAAGCGAGCGCAGGCGGGGAACATTCCATTGACCATTGCCGAGTTCGTAAATCAGCCGGTCTTCGGTTTCTTCGCGGGAGACGTGAAACGCCTTGTAGAACGCACCATTTGCCGTTGTTACCCGCAATCCTCCATCGAGGATCAACATAGGTTCTCGGGCGTTCTCGATCAGCGCGTCTGCATACAGCCGAGTCTGGTCCAGAGTCCGCTTCAATGAATCCACGTCCTGAAAGCTGATAACCGCCCCGTCGATTTTGTTATCCCATGTCTTGTAGGGACGCACGCGCAACAGGTACGATCTGCCGCTCTCTTGCTCGTGCACTTCCCGTTGCTGAAGAGTAGCTGTATCGAGCGTCTCCCGAACTATTTGCTCGAGCTTGTCGAAATCCAGATTGGGACGGATTTCCCCCACTCGGCGGCCGATGTCGGCCGGGATCAGGTTGAGAAGTTTCTGGGCAGGAGGTGTGAAGCGGCGAATCCGTAAGTCATTCCCGACCATCACAACGGGAATATTCACATTTCCGAGCAGGTTTGTCAGGTCATTGTTAGCCACGCTGAGCTCAATGTTGCGATTCTGGAGCTCTTCGTTGAGGGTCGTAAGTTCTTCGTTGCTTGACTGTAGTTCCTCCTTGGCGGTCTCCAGTTCTTCATTCGTGCTCTGCAACTCTTCGTTGGCTGAAAGCACTTCCTCGTTCGCAGATTTAAACTCTTCGGTAGTTGTCTCGTAATCTTCAATTAACAGTTGAAGCTGGTCCCGCAGCTGGGCTACCTCTTGAGTCAAGCGCGCATTCTCAGGCGCAAGGAAGTTCTGCTTGTGGAGCGCTTTTTTGATCTTGTGTTCTCCCGTAAAGTCGGGGGGCGGCGCCGGCGCTGCGTCCTGGAAGACAACCACATAGACCCGTTCATGGAGAGTTTGGCCTTGCACCGGAATGACATCGAGGTTCACTTCTTTTGTGTCCCAGTTTGACCTAATGAAAACCCCCTCTTTCCGCACGACTGCATTGTTCTTGCGCGCCTTGTTGAGTGCGGCACGGAGGTCAATAAGCAGGCCTTCCCGCGCCATCTTGGAAAGGCTGAACGTAGGACTGGCGGAGGCGGGCTCGAGATACGCGCCGGTCCGTCCACGGAACTGCACGATCTCCATCTGCTCGTTCACAACGATGCTTGCGGGAACGAAGCGATTGAGCAATACCCGTTCGACGTTCCTTTCTACGCTCAGAGCCGCCTCGCCAATCCTTTCAGCCTTAGCTTCTGGTTTGCGGATAGCGTAATCGGGACCGCCGAAGTAAGTAATCAGGCGAGCAGCGATGCTCTTCTTCTGGTAAATCTTTTGTTTTTTGTTGATGAGGGTGAAGTGATCGCTAAACGCTCCCAGGCTCTCCGATCCTCCAAGCAGGAGATAACCGTTAGGCTTCAACGCATAATGCAGCGTGGGTATCACGCGTTTCTGCAACGCTGGTCCCAAGTAGATAAGCAGATTACGGCAACTGATTAAATCAATGTTGGAGAACGGTGGGTCTTTCGTCACATTCTGCTTTGCGAAGACACACATTTCGCGAATGAGCTTGCTAATCTGGTAACCGCCATCGACTGCCTGAAAGAAATTAGCACGCCGTTTCTTTGAGACGTCGGCAACAGCTGATTCGGAATAGAGCCCGATGCGGGCGCCGTCGAGCGCAATCTCGCTGACGTCGGTCGCGAAGATCTGAACACCCTTGCTGATCATTGCCCCGATAGGGCTCTTGCGAGTCTTCTCCCACAAGCACTCCAAAAGCACAATTGCAAGGGAGTAAACCTCCTCGCCCGTAGAGCAACCCGGGACCCAAATCCGAATGGGCACTTCGTTGACTTTGCGCTCCTGCAAGAGACTTGGGAAGATATCCTGCCCCAGTGCCTCGAAAGCTTCTTTGTCCCTGAAAAATCCCGTGACGTTGATGAGGATGTCCCGGTACAGTTCGTTTAATTCAGCAGGATCCGCTTTGATGTAGCGCAGGTACTCCTTGAGAGTTTCCACACGGTGGACGACCATTCGTCTCTTGATACGACGTTTGAGGGTTGTTTGTTTGTAGTGTTCAAAATCAACTCCAGAAGCCGCGCGCACCAAGGAGAGCAGTTCTACAAGGTCGGCATCGTCACCGAGGGAGAGCAAGTCATGTGCGACTTCTGACACGAAGGGATGTTTTCCGATGCGGACCAGTTCCCGTGCAATACCCTCGGGGCTCAGAACGAAATCAATGGCCCCAGAGGCGACGGCGCTGGGAGGCATGCGTGTGAATTTGGCGGATGTTTCATCCTGCGCAAAGGTGAAACCACCTGCCGCGTTGATTGCCCGGCAGCCATCGGTTCCATCCGACGCTGTACCCGACAGGACAACGCCGATGGCCTGGTTACCGAGTTCCTCCGCTAGAGAGTGGAAAAAAAGATCGATGGGTAAGGGTTGTTGTCCGACAGTGGCCCTCGGTTTTAGTTGCAGGAATTTTCCCCTGAGTGTCATTGAAGCGCGGGCAGGAATGACGTATATCCGATCGTGGCGTACTTCCATTCCATCTGTGACTTCGTAGACCGGAAGCTTGCTAAACCGGGGCAACTTTCCGGGCAGCGAACCTGCGGAAGATGCATCGAGGTGTTGGACGATCACGAAAGCCATACCCGTATCCGCGGGCAACCCTGGCAGGAGTTGGGAGAATGCCTCAAGACCTCCCGCCGAAGCTCCGATGCCGACGATTGGGAACGAGAGCTTTTTAGGCAGGGGCTTCCGGGGACTCAAAGCTGCCTTCTTAGAAGAGACGGGCAGTTTCTTCGACGAATTTCGTTTCACGATTTTCAGAGGCAAACCCGGGATGCTTCACTCGGATACAGGATCGGATATCGGAAGGGAGTCGTACAGAAAATACTAGAGTTGTGGCTCTTGCTGGTCAACCATTGACTGGCAAGGCAAAGCATCAACTACGACGATCTGTCAGGGGGCGGGAGAGATCCACCACAGCACCCTCGCCACTATTCGCCATCCGCTGTTTTTGGCAAGAATGACCGGCTCGTGCGAGCGGTCTTCCGATTCCAGAACATAGAGCCTCTGGTAGCGACGTAAATGGGACACGCAAAGGCCCTTGTGGTCGTGCGCTGCCACTACGACCTTGCCTATCAGGAGCCCGGGCTCATTCTGAAACGAATCGATGGCCAGGATGTCACCTTGCCGAATGACTGGCTCCATCGAATGGCCGCGAACCCTGAGCAAGCTTGTGTATTCGGGATTTGGGCACCAATCCGCTGGAGCTCCCATCACTCTGTCAGCGGGGATTCGATCCAGACTGAGTTTTTTGTTCCCGTAGGTTCCATGCGTGCCAGCAACAGCCCGCAGCACTGGCAGGGAGATCAATCGGGTGGCTTGTCCACAACCTGCTCGTGCTTGATCAAGCCCCGGAGCGGCAAGGCGTCCCGAGGGCATCCTGGCGAGGTTGAGAGTACGCGCGACGTCCGCTTTCTGCAGACCCGCTCGTTCCCAAAAAAACCAGGCGCCCGCCTTGTCTGCGAGCTTTCCCAATTGGACGTAATGATGGGTTGAAGGCACCCCTAAACCGCGTTCCCAGCGAGAGATCGTCATCGGGGAACATTCCAACCGCTTGGCAAACTCTCCCTGGCTCATGCCCAGGCGGTCCCGGAGGCCGGTGATTCGTTCTGTCCATTCGGGCAAAGGCTTCTGTCTTTCCTGATCGCTCATGTGAGTTCCGATTCAACACTGTGGTGTCGTAACCAGCTCATCCGACCTCAGCGAGCTCTGCGCGGCAGTTGGTATAGTAGCACCGCCATCAACCTTGGGTTTTATCGCGCACCGCAGATCAAGTTTAGCCTTATCGTGATATTTCATAACATCAACGTTATAACTTCTTTGTTATAGTTTAGCGGTAATGACGTGAGGAGCCGGGATGTCATTGCCCCGCGATAGCGCGACCTCCGCGGCCCCCGCGGTTTTTTCCGGAGGCGGGCACATGGGTGCTCTCATGCGCTCCATGGACTGGTCCAAGACCCGTTTAGGCCCCGCGGAGACGTGGTCACCCGCTCTGAAAATGCTGGTTCAGCTACTTCTCGTCAACCGCTTCCAATTGTTTCTTTGGTGGGGGCCGGAGTTCTGTCAAATCTACAACGATGCGTCGCGTCCCATCCTAGGAGAGAAGCACCCTCAATCGATGGGGCAACCTGCCAGCGAATGCTGGTCGGAAATCTGGCACATCATCGGACCATTGATTGAGGTGCCGTATCGAGGCGGTGATCCAACTTGGATGGATGATATCTGCCTCGAAATGAATCGCTACGGATTCACGGAGGAGACGCACTTCACCATCGCTTACAGCCCTGTCCCGGATCAAACGGTTCCAGGCGGTAACGGGGGTGTGCTAGGAACCGTACATGAGATTACCGAAAATGTTGTGAGTCAAAGGCGGGTGGCCGCGCTCCGCGACCTGGGAACCCATTCTGCCGATGCGAAGACGGCAGAGGAAGCTTGCATGATAGCGGCGGAAGCGCTTAGCAACTATCCCCGAGACATTCCCTTTGCACTCTTGTATCTGATCGATTCCGATCGGGGCAGTGCGCGCCTCGCAGCTTCCTGTGGGATTGATAAGGAAAGTCCCGGCGTTGCTCCGGTGATTAGTTTGCGTGGACGGGATTCCGACGGGATATGGCCAATTAGAAAAGTAGTCGAGAATGAGCAAACGCTTTTAATCGAAGACCTGGGCGTTCGCCTGAACGCGATTCCACTCGGCCCGTGGTCGGACCCTCCGCACTCGGCGGCGCTCATAACTATTCGATCGAACGTCGCGCGCCAACCGGCCGGCGTTCTGGTAGCCGGTATCAGCCCGCGCCTGCGGTTAGACAGCTCATACCGTACTTTCTTCGATCTGATTAGCAATCAGGTGGCTGCGGTGATTGCCAGTGCACGCGCCCATGAGGAAGAGCGCAAACGGGCTGAGGCGCTAGCCGAAATCGACCGGGCGAAGACCGCATTCTTCAGCAATGTGAGCCATGAGTTCCGCACTCCCCTTACCCTGATCCTAGGGCCCACTGAGGATGCACTTAGGTTGCCGGAGCCCGCTCTGCGAGGCGAAGACTTAAAGGCCGTTCATCGCAATCAACTGCGGCTTCTTAAGCTGGTGAACTCTCTCCTCGATTTTTCTCGCATCGAGGAGGGACGGGTGGAGGCCGTGTACACACCCACCGGCATTGCGAGTTTCACAACAAACCTAGCTAGTTCTTTCCGTTCTGCGATGCAACGCGCCGGCTTGCGGTATGAGGTGGATTGCGAACCGATCGCCGAGGCGCTGTACCTTGATCGCGACATGTGGGAGAAGATCGTTCTGAACCTCATCTCCAATGCCTTCAAATTTACGTTCGAAGGGACCGTGGCAGTCAGGGTCAGATCAGCCGGAGATTCCGTCCAGCTTCAGGTCAGCGACACAGGAACGGGTATTCCGGAAGCCGAACTGCCCTACATGTTTGAACGATTTCATCGCGTGAAGGGAGCGCGGGGCAGAACTTATGAAGGGACGGGGATTGGGCTCGCGCTGGTTCAGGAACTGGTTAAGCTGCAATACGGAACGGTAAGCGTTCAGAGTGTTGAGGGCGAGGGTAGCACTTTCACAGTGACGATCCCAAAGGGAAGCAGCCATCTTCCGCAGGACCGAATTGGGGTACAGCCTAGCCTGGCATCGAGCACAATCCCCGCCAACAGCTATGTCGAGGAAGCATTGAAATGGCTACCGACGGAGCTCGCAGAAGATCAACACCCTCTGGTTGAGCCGAACGCCGTTCTTTCTGCGAGTGAGGACACCGATGGGTCAAGATTCTCGCAGTCTCCGGAGGGCGGCGAACTCATCGTGCTGGCTGACGATAACTCCGACATGCGGGACTACCTTCGGCGACTGCTGGGCGAACGCTATCGGGTCCATGGGGTTTCCAATGGTGTGGACGCAGCGCGAGCAGCGCGTGAACTGAACGCCGATCTGGTTCTCACCGACGTGATAATGCCAGTCCTGGATGGATTCGGCGTGCTGATGGCGCTCCGGAACGATCCCGCGACGCGATCAATACCGATCATCCTTCTTTCTGCGCGTGCCGGAGAGGAGTCGCGTGTGGAGGGGTTGCAGGCCGGGGCCGACGATTACCTCGTCAAGCCTGTTACAGCGCGTGAGCTGATGGCGCGCGTAAGCGCCCATTTAAAGATCGCACGAATCCGCACCGAGAGCGCAGAGGTCGAGCGCAGGCTGCGGCGAGAGGTGGAACTGGAACGTAACCGGCTGCGTGACTCGTTCGTAGAGTCGCCAGCGGCGATGGCCTTACTGAGCGGTCCCGATCACATATATACATGCGTGAATGCGGCGTACGTTCGGATATCGGGTCGCGAGAGTCAGCAGCTTATCGGCAGATCGATCCGCGACGCGTTACCGGAAATCATAGATCAAGGACTCTTAGAGATACTGGACCAGGTACACCGGACGGGCAAGCGATATGCTGTGAACGAGTTCCCGCTCCAACTCGATCGCCACGGAAGACGCGAGTCCGCTTACTTCAATTTCACCTGTTATCCAATGCGAAAACCTTCCGGAGACATCGAGGGAATCATGGTCCACGTCGTTGAGATCACTGAGCAGGTATTGGCTCGAATCAAATTGGAAGCCCGAGTCAGGGAACGAACCGGTGAGCTGATGCAGGCGGAGGAGAGTTTGCGCGAATTAACTCAGCGGCTGCTGCGGGCGCAAGACGAGGAGCGGCGACGGCTCGCGCTCGAACTACACGACAGCGCTGGCCAACTCGCAGCAGCTTTGAAGTTCAACCTACATCTCCTCAAAGAATCCATCGTGGAGTACACTCCCGAAGTCGTCAAACGGGCTGCTATTTCGACTGAGCTGGTCGAGGACCTTACGAGAGAACTCCGCACGATCTCACACCAGCTCTACCCACCAGTGCTGGATCAAGCGGGATTGCGCACAGGGATCCGGACATATGTGGAAGGACTTGCTGAAAGAGGCGGACTTTCTGTGAACTTGAGAATAGATGACGACCTGGCTGGACTGCCACAAGATGTCGAAACGGCAATCTTCCGGATCGTCCAGGAGTCTTTGACGAATGTCCGCCGTTACGCCCAAACCAAGACGGCCACCGTCCTGATCCTACGGGAAGACGGCAACATCCGAGTCGAGATTCGGGATGAGGGTAAGGGGATTCCAGGTTTTACCTCCGTGGACGATCAAACGTTTCGAAAGGGTGTCGGCATCCAGGGAATGCGCGAGAGGACGCGGCAGCTGAAGGGCCATTTCGAGCTTCTGTCTGGACCGGCTGGAACGGCTGTTCGGGTTTTGCTCCCATCTCATTGATTTCATGAGAAAGCGGAAGTCAGCCTCGGCGGTTCTTAGCTCCGGGCCTGCGCACAAACCAGTTCCGGTTCTCCACGGGTCCTGTTGGCTGCGCATCGTCAAGAGTGTGTTTGTGGGTCAACAATCTCTGGAAAAGGGATACGCCATCGGGCCACCGTTTGCAGTGAGACTTAACAGATTTCAGGAGCAGCCACGAGTGGTGACGTGCGCAGAATCCGGTACTGGCCCAATTGCCGTGACAAGGGATAAACCGAAGTGTCAGGTGTCTGCCTGGGCCTGAAGATGTATTGGTCGTAGCGCGGCATCATCTCCACCGCCAGCACGCTCAGGCCAGTGGTGCGGGACAGATTGAACTGGTCCAGGAGTTGCAGGATCTCGTCTGCGGACCACTGCGTCTTGCCGGTCGCCGGCAGGTCCAGGGTAATGTTCATGCTGTTGGCGAGCTGTGGCGGCATGTCGGAGCGTGCTGCGAGGAAGGAAGCAACGTCCCGATGCTTGGGGGCGACATACTCGACCCTGGTCTCGGCCAGCAGGATGTTGCGGTTCTGCACGGCGTCGGCCTGCTTGACCTGGGCGTAGAGCATGCACCAGATCTCGGTCTTGGGAGGCTTGCTGGTGACATTCCTTCCCCCGAAGGTCGCCTGCGCGTACTGCGCGGTGACCAGAATGCCAGCCGGCTTGCGGTCTATCAGGCACTTCAACGGCGGCGCCGGGTGCTGTACGCCGTTTAGCCGGGTGGGATGACCAAAGCGGCTCTGGGCCGTACACCAGATGCGATCGGTGTGGCCTACCCGGAACTCGTAAACGTAAAACCCAAACAGCTCCGGCGACTCATCATGCAGCCCCGGGGGCAAGGGAAGCAGGTAATGGACCGGCGAAAGCTTCACCATCGGCTCCTCGGGATTGGCGGTTTCCGCTTCCATAAACTGCATGGCATCAAGGCCGGCATTGTCGTTGCCATGATCCTTGGTGATCACGCGAATCAGCTCGGGATCGATGCCCAGGGGAGGATCATCCTGACGCACCACGAATTGATCGGGATTGGGAAAGCTGAGCAGTGGATCGGGAGCATAGCCGAGGACGCGGGCGAAGCAGGTGTCGTTAGGGTCTTTCACCGGCTCGGAAAATTCCAGCCACAGGTAACGCTGGCGGACGGCAGTCTGGGAGTAGTCCGGATTGTGCTGGTAAGGCGAAAGTGCAATTCCGGCGCCGACGATTTTCAGCACCTGGTCCGGAATGACGGTGGTGGGCAGCTGCAGATCGCGGGTGGCAGTCTCATTGTCGGAGGATGCCGGATCGACGCTGGGAATGAAGTTCGGCACCAGCTCGTACTCTACGTCGATGGTGTTGGGGAAGGGATGCGCGTGGGTGGCCGGAGCATCGAGAGGTTTCTTGGGTTCGACCGCGTCGACGAAGATGAACCGGGTGTAAGTGCGGTCGGGGTTGGTGGTGGCCACGCGGCTGGCGGTCTTAATCAGGCGCACGTAGCCGACGCTCTCTTCTTCCAGGGTGGCGCCTTCGCCGGAGAATTGTTTCTTGCGGCGGATCTCGATGCCGGTCTGGTCCATCCCGTCCCAGGTCCAATCGCGATTGATTTCAAAAGACAGCACACACAACCAATGGTTCAACAGGTCGCCCTGGGTAGCGAAGGTAAGGGATGAATTGTCGGGTGCGAGGGTGTGGCGGATGCGGCTGCTGCAACCGAACTGGATCCGTTCCCCGGGCTTACCAATCAAGCTTGAGCCGCTGGGGACGAGGTCCAACTGCGCTGCGAGGCGCTGCATAAGCGTGCTCTGGCTGAGTTCTTTGCCTTCGACGGTGACCTTGACGATGGTTACCGGGTTGTTGAGCTGGGGGGGATCGGGTTGCAGGTAAATGCCCTGGAGTTCCCGGGACTCGAGGTTCTTGCGGAAGAGGTGCTGCTCCTCGGTCGCATCCTGGCGAACGAAGAACTGCACGGGCTCACCGGTGCGCACGAATTTGCCGGCGAACAGGGTCTCGGCGAAGCCGAAGTAATCCGGCTTGGCGGCCTTGTCGGAGGCGACGGGGAACAAGGTGACGCGGATGTCGCGCGATTTCGGCAGGACGAGAGTGTCGCCGTTGTCGATGTCGGTCTGCGACAGGTTCAAGTCGCCGAGATCGATCTTGTTGCCGAAGTGAATGACATTGGCGTCGCGATATTCCAGTTGCAGGTTGACGGCTGCTTCGAGGTCTTCGTGGAAATCGCGGAAGGTGGTGTACAGCGGGATGAATGGGTCCCGCTGGTTGAGGGAGTCCAGATTGTCGAGCAGGAGAGTCTTGACCTCGACAATCACAAATATGCGATTGACATCGGGATCGAAGTAGCTGACCTCGCGCTGCTCCTTGATGGTTTCGGGAGGCACCTTGCCGGCGTGAAGAAACGCCTTGTCGTCGAGAAGCTTCTGAAAGGCGTCGCCGGTGTCGATCCCGGTGAAGAGCAGGGCAGGATAGCCAAGGCGGGGACGGAAAACATCGAAGGAGTCGCCATCGAAAAAGACGCCGGTGCGGGAATCGGGCTGCGCGGGCGAGGGATCCAGCTTCAGCTGCTTGGGAGCCACATAGCGCCGGAAGACGATGGAGGAACTGGTAGCTGGGGCGTCATTGAGTTCGTCGTCTTCGACGAGCGGGCCACCGCCGGAAAGATCACCCAGGCGGACGCGGAATTCGTACTCGTTGCCATACTTCAGCTCAACGTTCCCGGGCAGAAGCGGCTCGTACAAGCCGCCCTTCTGCTCGGGATGCGCCTTGATGTTTTTGTCGGAATATGTACCGGGTTCGGCGAGTGCGCCGCTCTCATCCAACTGGGCGACGCGGTCGTCGGGCAGCACCAGGGACGGGCCATACCACTGGGTGAAGTAACTGGGCAGCCAGTAGTCCGTCGACGGGCCGGCGTTGATCCTGACAGGGAAGACCTGCACACCGGTCTCAAGGGCAGTTTTGGCGGGGCTGATGGACTGGCCGGCGAGAGTCAGGTTCTTCTTGTTGCGGATGCGCACCAGCGAACCCCAGTCCGGCTGACCTTTCTGGCGGACATCGACACGATAGGTAAAGACGCCCAGGGGTGCGTCGAGGCGCGCGCCCGAGGCGGGGTCGGCCAGCACCTGCCGGTTCTGCCAAATGAGGATCTGCTCATCGTCCCATCCCAGGCGGATGCCCATGTCCTTCTGCACGTGCAGGCCGTCGGGCTCTTCGGAGAGAACGTTGGCGCTGACGGGCTGGGCGGCATGCACGATCTTGGCAAAGCCGTCATCGTAATCCGCAGCTTCGATCTTCAGCGTGTCGAAGCTGCCGAGGGGCTGGGTCGGTCCGTTGATAGCGGGGAAAAGCACAGCGGCGAAGAGCTGCCGCGGTACGTCGATGGGAGGGATGCGGGCCGCGTATTGCACAAGCTCGCTGTCGACGAGACCGAAATCGGCCGGCCGCGGGAGATGGAAATACACCCAGCCGCCATCCTTGAAATAGTTCGAGGTGGGTAGGGGAATGTCGAGCTGGTAAAGCAAGCCGATGCGTTTGGCCAGGAGGGGCTGGCGCAAACAGAAGGCGATGACGCGGCCCCAGGTGATCTTGTCCTCAGACTGCCGGAAGGCCGGGTCGGGCGGGGGCGACTTGCGTATAGCGCAGTGATAGCTGTCGTCGGTCTTGGCGAACTCGGTGCGCGGCAGGGTGAAGTTGAACGCGCCGCGATAGGACTGCGGCAGATACTTGCGGATGCCGTCGCTGGGCGCCCTGGGGCCGTCCGCGCCCTCGGTGTTCTTAGAGGACCCGTTCGGCACGATCTCGAATTGCGCAGCCAGCTGTTCATAGAGCGCAGGAAGGCCCGGGGGGAAGGCGGCGCCGGTGGCCAGGGTTTCCACGGTCACGCCCTGGGGCGTCAGGCTAGGCAGATCGGAGAACGGATATGTGCCAAGTCCCTTCAGCGCCATCAATTCCAGGGTAAAGTCCGCGGTGATGAAGTTCGGCAGCTCCACCGTGGTGCCGGGGCTGATCTGGCTGGGAAAGATCGAGGTATCGTTCAGCAGCTTCTGCGTGGGCAGCAGCAGCGCGTTGATCTTGAGCTGATCGCCGTCGATGTGTTGCGGGAAAGTCAGTATTCGTAGTTTCTGAGGTGCAAGTGGCATAGCGATTTACCTTCGTTGGTCAAAGACCGTTCTAAGCGATCTGACGCGTTTCCTGCCATTGGTCGGACTCATGGATATCAATGACCCAGAGCAGCGTGACATTGACGGAGAATATGACCTGGGCGACGCAATCGGTTTCCCCTGACCCCAGGTCATGGTGAACAGAGCCGCCGGCCTCAATCTGAATGCAGATGCCCACCAGCCCACCGCAGATCTCGGCGTGGCCGCGAAACATCATCATGGCGCCTATATCGAGCGCGTTTTCGCCGATATCCGCCGTAACTTCCACCATGTACAGCACGGAAACATTGGCGACGACCGGAAGCCCGACTACCACCTCGACACCGAAGCCGAATTTCATGTGCAGCGACTTTCCCGCCTTGGTGTCGGCGGCAATGCCGAGATCGACCTGGCCGACGGCATAGATGCTGGCGGCCGCCAGCGAGAAACACATGACGTGCATCCCGCCGTGGAAGTCTACAAAAGCGCCGCAAGCCGGCACCAGTTGTTTCAGGTCGGTGGGAATGGATAATACTTCGTTGAAATAGAAACCGACTTTCAGACCGGCTTCCAGCTTCAGCGGAGGATTGGGATTAATGGTCAGCTCTTCCGGGCTGGGAAACTGGATGACCGGTATGTCTTGTGAGCAATGGAATTTGTACTCCCAGCTATCGGGTGAATTGCTCATCCCAACATCCATGCCATTGTCGAAATCGTCGCCCGTGAGCAGGGCGAGGACCTTGAGGATTTCCACGACTGGCTTGAGCAAATCCCCAAACTGCAGTTGGGGAGAGTCGTACTTGGCGTCGAGGCCGCTGGAGGCATTGAAGTTGCCGTCCACCCACATCACCTCGGTGATGCCAGCCAAGTCGACCACTACCCTCATGCCGGACAGCGCGGCCTTCCACCGGTCGGCGAGGTCCGCCGCTCCCGAGTCGATCCCCAGAGTCAGCTTGCCGGCGGTGCCGGCTGTGTTCTTGTACTGGGCATAGACCCTGATGATATTGGGCTCGTTGATGAAATCGTAATCCGGCAGCGAGGTGGGCAAATTGATGTCCCGGTTGGGCATCTGCATCAGGCCCTCGCCCAGGATGGCAACTTCCTTCTCGGCATTCGTCAGCTGCAGCGCGTTAGCGAGGTTGGGAAAGACACTCTTGGCGTTGAGCAGCTTATAGGCATCGGCAAAGTAGGTCTCCTCACTCTTCAACTTGAGCTGCCCGGGGGAGAAGTGCGGAATGTTGAAGAGCAGCTTCTGGGTGCCGGTTGATTGCACGATTCCGAAGTTCACCTTGGAGGTGGGTACCACGGCGTCGGCAGGGTTGGCGATGCGGAAGTCAGGAGTGCCCTCCGGCTTGATCAGGGGAACGCTCTGGCCTTCTTCCAGCGGCTTCACGTCGCCGGTATCGGCGTTCTGTTTCACGACCGACCAGGAACCGTCCTTGGGCAGGATCAGCGAGCCGCGGGCGGCGGGGACAAAGACGTGCTGGCCGGCGGCATCGAAAGCCGGATTCACATCCACCCGGCCGATGCGCATGGTCTGCTTGGAGTCCGCAATGTCTACGATGCAGTTGACCGGTCCACCGAGCGAGCCATTCTGGAAGTTCAGCAGGTCGGCGAAAACACGCGAAGGAACGAGGATGGAGGACGGAGAAAGCTGGACATAGCCCAGCATTTTGCGGGATTGCACAACGAAATCTTTACGAACGGGATCCTTGACCCCACCGCTGACCACGCTGTCGAAGTGGACATCGGCATCGAAGGAGACGGCCTGCATCTCGACCGGCAAAGGATCGCTCTTGTTTTTGAATTGGGCGAAGACCCTTACTAATTGGGCAGGCGTTAGGGTCCTGACTGCATTTGGAAGGTCCGGATCGTTCAGGGTGAAGGAGGAGGTGAAGGTGCCGGCATCGGGGTTGTCTTTTATCTCGCGCACATTGGAGACGCCCTTCACCGGCTGGCGGAGCACGATGTAAGGGTCGGCCACATGAACGTCAGGAATCGGAGGATCGGGAGGATGGTCGAAATTGATGTCGTAACTGAAGTCGTAAAAGCCATCGCTTTCGGCCTTCCAGCCGGAGTCGGAACGGAAGACATAGCCGTTGGGCGAGCGCATCAAGGTGATGGTGCGCACCACGTGGACCGCGTAGGGGTACAGGATGCTCCTGACCTGGATGATTTCGTGAGCGGTGCGTCCCACCAGAACTTCGAAGGTCGCCTGGCTGACTAAAGCGATCGCAGCTTTTCCATCCAGCCAATTGCTGAAAATGGAAGCGCCATAGCCGGAGATTTCCATCTGTTCCAGCGGCACCTTCGGCTTGTCGCCGCCGGGTTGGAACTCCTTGTTGAAGATGTGCCGTACGTTCTTGCCCAGGGTACTGCCGGTGATCGGAATCCCGAAAAAACCCCATTTGATGAAAGGCGGCGAGAAACCCTCGGGTTCCCATTGCAGGGTCCAACCGGCAAAGAATGGCCTTGAAGTGGCGGCTGAAGCCGGGGGAACCGCGGGAGCCTGGGTCCTGATTTGGAGCCCGCCATGCACCTTGGCGAAGTGTGGCCGGTGGAAATGGACGCGGCAACCGTCCTCCGGGGCTCCCTTCACTTTGCGGGTGAAGTTGGCCTGGGCGAGCAGAGCGAAGGGCAGGGTGAAGGCCGAAGACAACGGCTGGGGCACGTGCCGATCGTTGAATTCTTTCAGGAAATGTTTGGTGACTGGCAGCGGCGCAATCGGCACCTGGTAAGGGCTCTCCGAGGCGATGCGCGTGGGAATGCCGTCATTGTCGTACACCAAAAGTCCCGGGGTGGTGGTGATCGCGTCGTCCGCGTCGTACTTAAACGGCAAAGGAATGTTAAAGATGGGCTCCCAGGATATTTGCGGCAGGGTAAAGGCGCGCAGGTTCTGCGCACTCACCACGACATCCATGTTCAGGACCTGAAGCTGGAGGCCCTCGTTGCCGATGGTTGTGCCTTGAATGGGCGTGCTGATGGTACGCAGCCGGGTGTTGCCCGATGAATCGTCCTCGACCTGGAGCGCATTCCCCAGGCTTACGCCCATCTGGTCGGCGTTGCTGGAGACGTCGAGCAGCATGAACAGGTCAGGCCCGAACAGTCCGCCCAGGCGGCCGGTCACTTCCAGGAGACTGGTCCCCGGCGAACCTTTGAACGACGCTATCGAAAATGAGTCTGGCGGAGAATTGCTGAGAGCGGCATCGAGGGTCTGGTTGACGAGAAGGGCCTTGTCCTCGATGTGACGGAGCAGGGGATTCGCTTCCAGGCTGGCCACGGCCGAGGCCACATCGCTGGCCTGGATGGTTGGCTGCGGGCTCACCGCGCTGACGCTGTCCAGCGAGCGGGAGAGGGTGGTTTGCGCGACTGCGGTGGTTGCCGTGAGCGGCATGGAAACCCTGGCATTGGCGCTCAAGTCAGCATTGAAGGTGCGTACCCCGGTCTGAAAACTGCGCGGCGTTTGTGCGACGGCCACGTTGTGGGTCGGAAACTGAGGTTGTGCCTCCTGAGGTCCGGCTTCCAGGGTCCGGAGGACCACCGACTGGTCCAGCGGCGCCATCCGAAAGTAGACATACGCGGGATCGTCAGGCTGCTCGGCATCGGCGAGCGGCGCACCGGAAGGATTGGGCCACTTTACAAAACCCGCGAGGGCGTTTTCCAGCTGGCCAAAGCCCCGAGCGGCGCGATCATGCAGGAAGGCGGTGTAACTGGCTACGTATGGGTCGGGCAGGGTGGGAAGATATTCGTGGATGCCGAACATCAAGGCGGCAAAACCCTTGGTGATTTCGTTGCCGTTTTCCAGCTTGCCGAAGAGGAAAAGGCTGTAGGGACGGCTTACCTGGAAGAATGCGTTGCGCAGGGCGAGCGAATGACGCTCAAAAGCGCCAGCCTTTTTGGGATTGCCGTCGAACAACAGGTCATTGTCCTGCAGCATCGCCTGGAAATCTGCCCCATTCTGCAGAACGGCCGCCAGGGCGATGGTGGACTCGATGCGGAACGGCGCGCCATTGGCATCGACCGGCCGGTCCAGCGAGGCTTTGTGACCGCAGAAGCAGAAGACGGCCTCGCTGTTCAGCGCCGAGATAACAAAGATGAATGGGAAAGCCGGACCGAAGGTGAGCGTGATTTCGGAGTGATGCTTACTGCCGGCGTTTCTCCACAGAACCCATTTCTGTTTCCCGTAAACGTTGCTGGCAAAGAAATCGACCACCGTGACCAGCCCGGGCTCGGCCAGAATGGCGGGGTGGACAAGCACGGTATCGGCCCCGGTCAGTCCTTCCCAGCTGGCAGAAATTCCCTTCGTTAAACCGATACACAGGGCGCCGGTTCCCAGTGCCTGGCCCAACTGCTTCGGGTCGACCTTCGCGACAGGCAACAGCCATCCGCTGTTCACGTCGAGCTTTGCGCTTCCCGCAAGCGGACAGAGCTCCGACTGCGAAGAGGCGACATCAAAGGTGTCCGTCGCTTCGCGGTTGGACTGCACGGAGTAGGGAATCAGGATCTGCCCGATGGCGGGGATCCAGACCGGCGCGGCTTTCTTGAATTGAAAATCAACCTCACAACCGAAGACGGTGCAGGAGGCGTTCCCCGGCGTCAGTGCGCCGCCGGTCGAGGGGAATTTCAGCTCCAGGGTCTCCGGCATCTTGATGACTGCGTCTTTGGCGTCGAGACCCGCGTCCACCGAAGTCGGGTTGACCGAATTCTGGTCGAGATCTAGGTGCAGGTTGGCTGCGGTGTTCGACGGGATGATGATGGTCCCGGAACTTATGGTGACGGCATGAGCAAGATCGAGCGAGCCCCCCTTGATTTTCACACCGGTGTAGAAGCCGTTGAGGGCCGCGGACTTGGCAATCAGGCCGGAGGCAATCCAGGCGCTGCCGGCTTCGATGCGGTAAGACGTTTTTGCAGTGAGAGCGCCCCATAACGGTATCAAAAGAGCGGGGGTGGAGCTTCCCTGCAGGAACACCTGCACCAGCCGGGTTGGGAAAAAGAAATCGAACCAAATCAGCAGGCCATGCTCATCGAGGAAAGGTCCGAAGATCTGGCTGGGAGCCATTCCCGCTCCCCATTGCGGAACCGAGTTGCCCAGCAGGCTGCTGCTGAATGCGGTCTCGCGCCGGAACACCAGCGGAGCGGGCACGGCAACGCCGGCCGCAGCGCCGGGCTGTGCGGACAACACCTCCGAGAGGTGACTGAAGCGCGCCGAGAGATCAACCGTAGGTCCCGCCTCCGTGGCTTCGTGCTGCAGCCGGTTTCCTGTGACGGTGAAGCCCGGGTCAGCCATCAGCTGCTGCGCCAGATGTCGTTGCAGGGTGGAAAGCGCGTCGGCACTGGTACCCGGCGCCGGCTTCAGACTGCCCGTGAGCTGCTGCAGCCGGCCGAGAATGACTGTTCGATCCATATGGCACTTCCTGTGTAAAGGCAAACAAAGCGGCCACCCTGCGGTGCCGCGAACAACTTGCTCTGGCCATGAATAGGAACTGCGGGCCCCAGTGGTGAGGTTGGGCCGGATTCGATCCGAATTGATAGAAGAATCGAGTTGGAGGATCATACCTCATTCGTCTCCCCCGGGCGCATGTTGCAGGAATTAAATGATTGCTGCTTGAATCAAGGACATCCTTTGGCCGTCGATCTAGAAATATGAGTCGGCCAATGTCTAGGAATGTGTGTTCCTCTGCAGAAGCCGACCGATGAGCCATCGGTCTACAGACAGGAACAGCGTCGGCTGACTACATTCACCTTTGACTAAATCGAATCCGATGGATCGAGGTGCCGCGACGCCCAACGGACGTTGCCGTCCGTCAGCCTTCGGGATAAAGACTCGTCTCGAGTGCTTGGCCCGATACGTTCCACGATGAACCCGGTTGCGCAGATCGATGCATGAGTATGGGATGTCGACGCGGATTAGGACCGACAATGGCGCGCCTTTTCGTTGGAAAGCTGCTCGGTCTGTCGAAGCTGTCTCTTAGCTGGATCAAGATGGGTATCGTGCACGAACGTATTCAGCCAGGCCGGCCGCAGCAAAACGGCGGCATGAACGGATGCATCGGACTTTGAAGGAAGACACGACGAAGCCTCCGGCATTGACGCTTAGGCTCGACCAAAAGAAGTTCGATCGGTTCCAGCACATGTTCAACCATGAGCGCCCGCACGAGGGACTGAAGAACGAAACACCTGCGAGCTTCTATCAACGCAGCTCCGTCATGTTTCCGCGAACAGCGCGAAGCCGACGGATTGGTGAGCATGGCCTTGCGCTCTCTGGCGTGTCGCTTATATCCCGTAGCCTTTCTACAACCGCTACAAAACAGCTACCGTGACGAAAAAGAAGGCCAGCCTTTTCGGGCTGCCTTCCTGTAAGTTGATTGATTTATTGGATTGGTGCGGAGGAGGGGACTTGAACCCCTATGCCTTGCGGCGCTAGCACCTCAAGCTAGTGCGTCTGCCAATTTCGCCACCTCCGCGTTGTGTCTCGACGCTGGTGGCGCGAGCTGCGGTTAGCAATCCGAAGGGTAGTATACCATCCCGGGGTGGAGTGGCTGGAGTTTAGCTGGGGGAGAGGCCACGTATGCTTTCGCGATGAGCGACAGGCGCGGTTCTTCTGACTTTCTCTGGTTTGCGTTGGTCCTGTTTGGTTGAGGCCGGTGCGGGCGCAGAGTTATTCGCTGGGGCCGGATTCGCAACCGCAGGATGGCGTCCCGAAGGGAACCGTGACGAAGCATGTGTTGGCGGCGGGTGTTTTTTATCCGGGGACTCCGCACTATGCGGTGTATGTGCCGGCGCAGTATGACGCGAAGAAGCCGGCGGTGTTCATGGTGTTTCTGGATGGGAGCGGGGTATCCGGGGGACGGGATTCGCGTGCCGGTGGTGCTCGACGACCTGATTGCGAAGCATGAGGTGCCGCCGATGATCGGGATCTTCGTCGATCATGGGGTACTGCCGACGGTTTCGGCTGATGTGCAGAACAGGTTTGAGCGCGTGTTCGGGTTATTTTTCGGATGGGGTGCACAAGACGATCGGGTCTGTCGATGGCGCGGGCAGGGTGCGCTTGATGTATCAGGGAGGCAGATTGCTGTGCCGAGGGGAGTGCCCTGTCGGGGGACCAGGCGATGCTGGTGGTGAGCGTTGCGCAGGGGCGGTTCAGCTGGTCGTTTCAGATTGCGGCGGATGGCTCGATTGAGAATGGGGAACCATTCAACCGGCTGGAGACGCCTGAGGTGGGGTGGAGGAGTGGGGCGCGGTCGGTGGTGGAGGATTCGATTGGGCAGGTGTACTTTGCCACACCGATAGGGGCAGATGTGCGAGGCGAATGGCCGGATGGCGGCGGTGTTCAACCCACCGGAGCATGGTGGAGTTTCGAAGTGTGGTGTTCGCGGGAAAAAAGATGGACTGGATGTATGTGTCGGAGGGTGGGAAGCTGTTTCGGCGGCCGGTGAAGGTTAAAGGGGTTACGGCGGGTATGCGGTGAAGCTGCTGAAGCCTCCGTTGTAAAGCGTGAGCGGGGGCGGCACGGAATGGAATCTTGTTTGACTTAAATGATTTAGGCGGAGAGAGGGCGTCGGTTGTGTCGACGCTGCTCGCTCCGCCCAGTTTTTTACAGTTTGGCTAGTTGATCCACTTGGGCGACGCCTTGGTGAGGACGGCGACGAGGGGCTTTCCTGAAGCTGTCGTTGTCACTCCACCTTCGCGCACGATGGTTGTAGCGGTGACGTCTTTGCCGTAGACGGACTTGTTGGCGTCATCGTCCGTGTCGAGCGATGCGCTGGCCAGGGACGCGCCAGCGAAAAGTCCACTCTTTGCCCTGGAGTAGGTGAGGACATCGACGTTGGTGTCGTTGGCGCCGACGGCTTTGGCGCCGGTGGGGCCCGCGACAGCGGTTGCGTCAGCACCGAGCTTCATCTTGCCGGAGAGAATCTTCTGGGCGCCGGTGGGGGTTTCGACGAGAAGCACATAGTCGGTGGTGGAGCTGCCGAGCTGGACACCCAGGCTGCCGACGTCAATTTTGTACATGGCGGGCGCCGACCAAGGGCCAGTCATGTCCGTCCCGGTGCGGCAGACAATGACGCCGCGACCGTAGGTTCCGCCAATGCCGACCGCCATCTTCTTGACGCCGGGGAAGACAAGTACGCATTTGGCTTTGTTGAGATAGGCCTGAGGAATCTCATCGGGTTTGGCGAGGATCTGTCTCAGAACTTCGGCCGAGTTGCCCAAGCGATCGTCAATCTTGTTTTGAGCAAATGCCGGCAGGGTGGCTGCGACGCTCACTAGAGCTAGTAACGCGGTTTTCTTCATGATAAGACCTCTCTTGATTGTGACCGGGAGCCTGCCCTAACGGCAGCCGGCGACTCCATCGGTTGTCTGGTTCAAGATCAAGTTACCGACCAATCGGATCAAGCGAAACTGTTAAAATTACTAGAGGGAGACATAAAAAGATGATGATAGAGGGGTTGGAACGCGCTCATGGCTTCCTGAATTCGTAGTTGCAGTAGCTCACAACGAAGTCTTTGAGGGGAAGAGGGGAATGGGAACGGCCACTTCTATCAGTAGAAGTGGCCGAGCTTAGCAGAAGAATCGGCAAAGCAGCGAAATTACCTTTGTGACGAGAGGCCGGTGGGTGGGACTTCGGGAGTAGTGGCGGGCGCGGCGCGTTTTCTCTTTTTGACCGGGGGAGCGGCGCTGGGTGGACGCTGCTTGCCGGGTGCGGTGCCGTTGCGTTTTTTGCCGTTGGTCTCGATGACGGCGCGCATCCAGTAGTTGCCCTCGGCGTCTGCTTCGATGCCGTGGACCTCGCGTTCGAAGCCAGGGAAGCGCTTGCCGAACTCCTCCATGGCTAGGATGAGCTTGATGACGGGACTTTCGGCAGAACCGAGACGTTCGCCGGGCATGGACATGGGGATGCCAGGGGGGTAGGGAACGAGCATGACGGCGGCGATGCGGCCGGCCATCTCGGAGAAGCGGATTTTTTCCGTCTCATTACGTAACAGCTTTTGATACGTTTGGGCGGGGGTGAGGACGGGGTCGAAGTCTTCGTCGCAGGCGTCATTGACGAGGCCGGATAGATTCAGTTGGACCATCGCGGCGTGCATCTCGTCGGAGAGTTCCTTCAGGGTGACGTTGCGATAGCGCGCTGGATACTTCGAGACGAGCTCGGGGAGGGCCTCTTCGAGAGAGGCTTCGGAGTCGTAGAGGCGTTTGAACTCGAAGAGATTTTCGAGCAGGGCCCCCCACTTGCCTTTAGAGGTGCCGACGGAGAACAGGACGAGGACGGTGTAGTCGCCGGTGCGGGCAATCTCGACGCGGCGGCCGTCGAGGAACTCGGTGATGATGGCTGCAGGGATGCCCCAGTCGCTGACGACACCTTGGGCGTTTACGCCAGGAGTCAGGATGGTGACCTTCGTGGGGTCGAGCATGCAGTAGCCGTCGGCGATGTCCTCGTCCTGGTAGCCGTGCCATTCTTCGCCGGCTTTAAGGGTCCAGGCACTTGAGCGATTGGTGAGCAGGCCATCGGCTGCCTCTTCGAGTAGGTAGGTTTGGCCGTCGAGGGGATCGAAGACGTACTCGGGTTGGTAGAGGCGGAAGAACCAGCCCTGCTCTGCGGCACGGAGGCGGTGGGCGATTGACGACATGGCCTTGCGGAAGCTGATGGCGTCCTGGAGGGTCTCGCTCATGAGGGTTGGGCCGGCGGGCTCGTCCATCATGGCGGCGGCTACGTCGAGACTTGCGATCAGCGGGTAAAAAGGCGACGTCGTCCCGTGCATCATGAAGGACTCGTTGAACTGGTCGTAGTCGAGCGGCGCTCGGGGGCTCAGCTTGACGTGAATCATCGAGGCCATGGAGAAGGCCGCGAGCATCTTGTGTGTGGACTGTACGGAGAAGATGGCGGGGCGTTCGGGCATGTCGTCGGGGACGCCCATGGCAAAGCGGCCCTGGTAGATCTCGTGGAACTTCGCGTAGGCGTACCAGGCCTCGTCGAAGTGGACGCGGGGAACGGATTTGGAGAGTTCGGTGACAACCTTATTGACGTCGTAGCAGAGGCCGTCGTAGGTGGAGTTGGTGACGACGGCGTAGGTGGGGTTCTGGTTGGCGACGCCCTTGGTTAAGGGACTCTTGTCGATGAGGCCGCGGATGAACTCGGGGCTGAAGCGCTTGATGGGAACGAGGCCGATCATTCCGTAGCCGTTGCGCGTGGGCTTCATATAGACGGGACGCGCGCCTGTGACCGTGAGGGAGTGACAGATGGACTTGTGGCAGTTGGCGTCGGCGAGGACTATATCGTCCTGGGCGATTACGCCATGGCCGACGATTTGATTTGAGGTAGAGGAGCCGCCGAGGACGTAGAAGGTCCAGTCGGCGCCGAAGATGCGGGCCGCATTGCGTTCGGATTCGCCGGCAGGCCCGAGATGATCGAGCCAGGAGCCGAGGGGCGAGGTCGAGATGCCGAGGTCGGAGCGCATGATGTTTTCGCCGAAGAACTTGTGGAACTCCATGCCGACGGGGTGTTTCAAAAATGCGACACCACCCATGTGGCCGGGTGCGTCCCAGGAGTAGGCGCCCTGATCGTTGTATTTTTTCAGTTCGCGGAAGTAGGGTGGGAGGAGTTGCTCGTGATAACGCTCTACGGCGAAGTCGACGCGGTTAGCGATGAAGGCCGGGGTGTCGCCGAAGAGGTGGATGTACTCGTGGACCTGCTTGACGACTTCGAGGGGGAGTTCGCTGACGAGGGTGCGGTCTGCGATGAGGAAGATGGGGATTTTTTTGTTGCGGCGGCGGACGGCGCGAAGAATGGCCAGGGCTGCGCCTTCGGCGAACTGGTTCTCGCCTTCGAGGTCCCAATCCAGAAGGATGGTGCTGTACGACGGATCGGACGTGACCAGGGAAAGGCCGTCTTCCGGCGTGGACGTTCTGACGACTTCGTAGCCTTCGAGGCGAATTGCCTCGACTAATCGCTCCATGGCGCGGTCCGATACGGAGTCCGTGCCACCTACTTCACTTGCAATCAACAAAACCCAACGACCTTCGCTCATCGACCTCTCACTTCTTCTTTTATCGTATAGCGATTTGCCCCATCACACATTAACAGTGTGAATATGTTGCGATTCTGCGGGATTCGTGACGAGGAGCGCGAGGAGTAACGGTGATCGGCGGGATAAAAGCGATAACGGATACAGAGAATGTTACGGTGGTATTCACAGGTTGTCGGGGATGGTTTCAGCGGATATTCTCGTCTGCGGGGCGCGCCCATAATCTGTAACTATGGCGGTAACATTAGCCAAGATTGCTATTGATTGGTGCGGACTATGAATAGACGGCTGTTTTTGCGAAACGCGAATATGGCGGCGGTGTCTCTGGCTGCTGGTGGTGGACTGCTGGGGTGCTTGAAGAGGCCTGTGGGCGCGGCGATTGCGGCGGGCGCTCTGCCGGTTAATCTGCCGGAGACGGCTTGTCGTCTGCCCCGGGTGAGGGTTTCGCCGGAGCGGGAGATTCGGACGGTGGTGGGTTTGCGTCCGTTTCGGCCCTCGGGATTTCGTGTGGCGAAGGAGATGGTGGGGGAGACGGCCGTGGTGCACAACTACGGGCACGGCGGCGGTGGGATCACGTTGAGCTGGGGGACTTCAAAGCTGGCGGCGGATCTTGGGCTGCCGGGGCATGTGGGACCGGTCGCAGTGCTGGGGTGTGGGGCGGTGGGGTTGGCTACGGCTCGACTGGCACAGGAGGCCGGGTTCGAGGTGACGATTTATACAAAGGCGATGCCGCCGGAGACGACTTCGAATATTGCGGGCGGGCAGTGGTTTCCTGCGAGTGTGTATGACCCGGACAAGACGCTGACGCCGGAGTTTACGCAGCAGTTTGTCGCCGCAGCACGGTATGGGTATCGGAGGTATCAGATCATGACGGATCCGAAGTATGGGATCCGTTGGATGAGGAACTACTTTGTTAAGAATCAGCCCTGGCAGTCGCCGATTGGAGGCGACTCTGGGTTGATCCAGGATTTGTTGCCGGAGATGAAGGACCTTCCGGCGGGGTCGCATCCTTTTGGGACGAAGTTTGTGCGGCAGTTCGACGGGATGATTGTGGAGCCTCCGATCTATCTGCCTGCGATGCTGATAGATGTTCGGATTGCCGGAGGCAAGGTGGTGGTGCGGGAGATGAAGAGTCTGGAGGAAGTTCGGGGCTTGCGGGAGAAGCTTGTGTTTAATTGCACGGGGCTTGGAGCCAAAGGGCTGTTTGGCGATGAGGAACTGGCACCGATTCGTGGGCAATTGACGTTTCTAGTACCTCAGCCTGAGGTGACCTATGCGACCAGCTACGAGAACACGTATATGTTTTCGCGGCGGGATGGCGTGCTGTTGGGCGGGACGCATGAGATGGGGGACTGGAATCTGCAGCCTGATTTGACGACCAAGGCTGCGATTCTGGCCAAGCAGGCAAGTTTGTTTGACGGAATGCGGGATTGTTGAAAGAACAGACTACTGTCCGCTAAGTTAGTGGCCTAATCGCCACGTGTAGCATTATTCCTAACCCACACAAACAGCAGATTCCTCCATTCCGCTGCTCCGATCAGGATGACAAATTATTTCAATAGCTCTTTGCACAGAACACTAAAAGTAACGGGCCAGGTCGGCGAAGGTCGATAGTTCCAGCAGCTGCTGTCCGGCAGGGGGTTGATTGACCACCTCGTGCTCGAGAACCCAGGTGAAATCGTGGGGGATGAAGATGGCGTTGAGGCCGGCGCTTAGGGCGGGATTGATGTCCGAGCGCGGGCTGTTGCCGATCATCCAGGTGCTGGGGGCTTCGCAGGCGTAGTGAGCGGCCAGTGAAAGATAGGCATCGTGGTGCTTTTCGGGCAGGACCTCGACGGCGGTGAAGTGGGGGGCGAGGCCGGAGCGCTGGAGCTTGCCGGTCTGCTCTTCGAGGTCTCCCTTGGTGACGAGGATGAGACGGTGGCGGGTGGCGAGGTCGGCGAGGGTGGGGCTTACGTTTGGAAGGAGTTCGATCTCCTGGTCGGCGATGGACTGGGCGAAGCTTTCGATGCGACCATGCTTCTCGGGTGTGACAGGGGTGTCCGTGAGCTGCTCGAAGCACGTGACGAGGGAGCGGCGGAAGCTGTGCAAGCCATAGCCGTGGGAGAGGATGGTTGCGTGCTCGACGCGGTTCAGGTGGCCGCGGACCTCTTCGGGGGTGTGGACGCGATGATCGAGGTAGGAGATGAAGCTGGCAATGGCGCGCTCGAAGTAGATGTTGTTTTCCCAGAGTGTGTCATCGGCGTCGATTAGCAGAGTCTGATTTGGCGTGCGGCGGAGGGGCTGGCTGCGGAGCTGATTGGCGGCCTGATTTTGGGATGTCACCTACTGATTATAAGTCGGTTCCGGGTGGCTTTTGTTACCAAGGTGCGGCTGGTATGCCACGCTTGGGGGATATAAGCCGGTGTTGGGGTGTGCCAGATTGGAAGCAATGGTTAATAGAGATATTGCACGACTGGATAGACCGGGTGGGAAGAAAGCGACTCATGACCGCAGAGCTTCGGCCGATGTTGGTTATCGAGTGTGGAATCCGTTCGAGGCAGAGCTGCGACTCGACGCGGGTGGGCGACATGATCAGGTTGTAAAAGTCTTTACCCGCGTTGTCGATGTGTACGAACGGTAGCAGATAGAAAGCACGATAGAAGGCGATTCAGCGGCATGATTCCTGAGGCAGGCCAGAGGTTCGGGCCGTACGAGATCCTGGGCAGGCTGGGTGGCGGCGGTATGGGCCTGGTCTTTCGGGCGTGGGATGGGCGCCTGCATCGCGAAGTTGCGATCAAACTGTTGCATGACGACTACACGATGTCCGGGATGCGGGAGCGCTTTCTGCAGGAGGCGCGTGCGGCTTCAGCGTTGAATCATCCGAATATATGTACGGTGTTCGATATTGGGGATCAGGACAATAATCCCTATCTGGTGATGGAGTTGCTCGAAGGCGAGACGGTGAAGGACCGGATTGCACATGCGGCGCTGACGGCTGAGGAGATCGTCGGCTACGGGATAGAGATTTCGGATGCGCTGACCGTGGCGCATGCCAAAGGAATCGTGCATCGTGACGTCAAACCGGCAAATATCTTCCTGGTGGAAATGCCGAATGGGAAGAGCCAGGCTAAGGTGCTGGATTTTGGTCTGGCAAAGATTGGGCTGGAACATCGCGGCGGCTTGGAGTCGCGAAGACTTGACCTGACGCTGGCTGGGTCTACGGTGGGTACTTTGTCGTACATGTCTCCCGAGCAGGCGCGTGGGGAGTCGCTGGATATCCGGTCGGATTTATTCTCGCTGGGAATTGTGCTGTATGAGATGGCAACGCGGCAGGTTCCTTTTCGTGGGACGACGAGCGCGCTGATGTTTGTGCAGTTGTTCAGCCATGATCCGGAACCGGTGCGTAACTGGAACGAATCGATACCGCGGGACCTGGAGAAGGTGATTCTGAAGCTTCTGGCGAAGGAGCGCAAGGCACGCTTCCAGACGGCGCAGGAGTTGCGAGATGCACTGGTCAAGGTTGGCAAAAAACTGGGACGGGTGGGATGGCTCAATAGAGGGTCGGCCCCGGTGGTGGTTCCTTTGGTGCGGTCAAACGATCCGGTGGCGTGGCATAAGGGGCCGCAACGAAGCCAGAGTGGGACGAGGGCCAGGGCGCTATTAGCGATTGAGAGTTCAGGGCCGAACTCCGGCAGTATGGTGATTCGTGCGGTGCGGGGACTGGACAAAGGTTGGGGCGGCCCGGAGGCGACGCAGAGGCGCTCCGCGCGAGGGGGCGCTCTGGCGGTTGAGAGTGGAGAGATGCCGACCCACGTGGAAACCCCTCACGATGGGATCGCAGGAGGCAGTTCCGCAGCAGTTGCTGTCTCGCAGAGGGTGGAGAATGATTCTGCGGCTGCAAGGCACATGTGGCGAACGGAGTCGGTCCTGAAACGGTCGCGATCGGTTGTGACGCTGCTTGAAGAAGATTTCGACGACGACCATCTGGGACGAGTGTCGGTTGAGACTGCGCCCGAGGATGATGCTGACGAGGAGTTGATTGCGGCGTCTTTGGCGGTGGATGCGCAGACACGAGTCCGCATTGCGATTGTGGCGGTTTCGATCGTCATTGGGGTTGCGGTGGTGGCTGTGCTGCACAGTGGGCTCTTCCGACCGCTTGTACTGGGTTTGAATGATCATTTATTGCTGACCGCCATCCAGAACAAGACCGCGGATAAGAATCTGGACGGGACAGTGATGCAGGGTATCGAGATTGGCTTGGCGCAATCGAGGTTTCTTAATGTACTGGGAGGAGAGGCGTACCGTGCAGGACGACGGCAGATTGTGGGTGAAGGTGGCGGTCCCGCCGAGACAATCTCCGGACAGCGAGTGGCGCAGAAGGTTGGCGCAAGGGCGTATCTGTATGGCGAGATCACGCGATCGGGGACGTCCTATACGATCAGCGTCGATGTGTTGAAGACTGATTCGAACGACAAAGTGGCGACGTTGGAGGAGACCGCGGCGACGAGGGAACGGATTCCAGCCGCGATTGGAAGGCTGGCGCGGGATATACGGGTCGAAATGAGCGAGGACAGCACGGACGAGGCGCACGGGAGCATTCCTCTGGAGATTGAGGCGACAGCGAACGTGAATGCGTTGCATGCTTATGCTGTGGGCGAAGCGGCGATGCAGAGTGGACGGCCGGTCAGTGCGCTGGCGGCCTATCAGCAGGCTGCGGCGCTCGATCCGAAGTTTGCGCAGGTGCAGATGCGGTTGGCGTGGCTGTACCGCTCGGAGAAGGCCGAGGTGGCGGCAGCCAATGCGGCAGAACTGGCGCGGAATGCTGCGGGCAGAGCGAGCGAGAAGGCGAAGCTGCTGGCGGAGTTCTGCTACGAGATGAATGCAAGTGGGGACTACGGCCGAGCACTGAAGACGATTCGAGAGTTTGCGGCGCGATATCCGCGCGACGTGGAGGGAACGAGAGGGCTGGCGCAGGCGCTGCGGGTGCAGGGATTTCTGCCGGAGGCACTGCAGGCGGCGCAACGCGGTTATGGAGAGCATCCTTTCGATCCGGAGACGTATACAGAGGCTGAACTTGCCTTGATTGATATGGACCGCTATGACGATGCGCTTCAACTCGAGGCTACGGCGGAGCACGTTGGCGTGCCACGAAACCGAAATGCGTTGATCGCTGATTATTTGGCAGGGAAGGAAGATGCGACTGCAGCCCGAGTCAATGCAATGCAGGTTGCATTTGCAGGAACAACGATTGCTAACGGTGCACCGGTAACTCGTGCGGAACTGTATGAGTATGGTCTTTATCTGGACAGCGTTGGGAAGACAGGAGCGGGCTCGGAGCTGTGGAGGGTTACTGCGGCTGTAGCAGGCTCCGTGCCGGAGCTTGCTTCGACGCAGGCGTCGCTGCTGGCGCAGGGGGCGCTGGATCGTGCGCTAACGGAGAGTTGTACCGCCGCGCTGGAGATGGTTGACGACGTAAAGAGTTTGCCGAAGGGTCCGGTTGCGAGCTTTAATGCGGGAATGGCCGCAGCGCTTTGTGGAGATCAATCGTATGCGGAGAAGACGGTCACGGCGTTGCAGCAGAGCTACCCGCAGAGTACCGCGGTGACGCAGTATTACGTGCCGCAGTTACGAGCGGCAGCCGAGATTGGCGTGCACGAACCGGAGAAGGGGCTCGATATATTGATCGAACTTCAGCAATACGACGAGATGACGCTTGCGCCCTACCTGCGCGGGTTGGCGAATGCGGCGCTAGGGCTGATGCCGGCGGCTATTCTAGATTTTCAGATTGCAGAGGCTCACCGCGGGTCAGCGTTGTTGTTGAGCGGGGGTGTCTATCCCATGGCGGAGCTCGGGATAGCGAGGGCCTATGCGGTCGGCCGCGATAAGACCCATAGCGTTGAAGGCTATCGGAGATTTCTGATGCTATGGAAGGAAGCGGACCGGGGCCAGCCTTTGCTAGTGGAAGCAACGGCCAAGAGCAAGTAGCTTAAGCGCCGCTTCACTAAGTTCCTTGATAGTTCAAGGAGCAGACACACCGCCGGCAGGTTGCATCGTTTTCTATGTCGAGTGATTGTCTGAACTCCTGAGCTGCTTCTCCATTGATGACCTCTTCCAGCGTGGATGAGGTTATATTTCCTATCGGTCGGTGAAAGAAACAGGGACGTACCGAGCCGTCGACTTCGACAACGGCGGAGACCCATGGGGCGTTGCAGGTGGGAGCCTGAGCCGTGAGCTGGCCGAGATGCTCTCGAAAGCGGCGGGCGATCCTGCGAAGTTTAGAGGCTGGTTCGACGATGTACTTGTGACTGATGCCGGCTTCGTATTGGAGGATGAGCTGTTCGATCTCTTCTTCGAGTGCGTTTACCTCTTCGAGGTTCAGGCCTATTTCGCTCTGCTTTTCGCCAGGCCAGAGGAGCGGGCGGTTGAATGCTTCAGAGGTAAGGTCGGCTGCGAGGAAGGAGATGGAGTCGAGACCGAGTGCTCTTGCAGCGTCGACGGTCTGGCGCAGATGACGGTGATTGGCCTTCTGTATGGTGGTGCGACAGGTGATCGGCATGGAAGGGTTGTAGTTGCGGACAGCGACGATACCCTTGTGGATCAGATTGTAGGCTCCGTTCACACGGCGGATGGAGTCGTGAATCTCTGGAGGGCCATCGAGAGAAACAATGATGTCGTCGAAGAGGATGGCGACTTCCGCTGCGCGTTTGTGAAGCAGAAGACCCGTGGTAAGAAGTGTGAGGTGAATCTGCCGATCACGAAAGAAGTTGCAGAGGGCGGAGAGGTCGTTGTGCAGCAATGGTTCGCCGCCTGTGAGAACAGCATGTCTGACGCCAAGCGCCTTTAGGGAGTTGTGGTGACGTTCCAGATCCTGCGCTCGCATTTGTTCGTTGGTTTCGCGCTTCCAGATGTCGCACATGACACAGCGGCAGTTGCATCGACTGTGAGCGTTGAGAATGAGGATCGGCAGACTCGCAACCCGCGCGGGAAAGCAGGATCTTGCGGGAGCTTCATGCAGCGCCGGCATGGTCCACCTTCTTTCCACCGAGACGTATATCTCGCCCTACGACCTTTCTTGCCTCGGCTAACAGGTTGTCGATGGGAGCGCGCAGCCAGCGCTGATGGCCGTCGATGTTGATAGGCTGCAGGCCTGCTTTGTGGGAATCGGGCAGGCGATTGTAGAGCGAGGGGCTCGTAAGCTGGACTCGCCCGGAGAGAATTACCAGTTCGACCTGATCGAAGGTGAGCTGCGCGACCGTTTCAGCCGGAGTGAGACCTTTATCTTGGACGGCGATCAGATCCGCTATGGAGCCGGCCCGGATATGCCCTTCTCCATTGCGCAGACGAAGAACATTTGCTGACCTGCCCGTGACCATCTCGTACAGGGAATTAGGGGCGAGGCCAATTTCGTTGCGAGCGAAGTTGATTTCGTCGAGCAGATCGCCGGCGGCCGTGAGCGGAGAGTCGCTGCCCAGCACCACGGTGTTGAGGGACTTGATCAAAGCGGAGGACGGTGCGCAGTGGAAGAGAAACTGATTGGAAGTTGGGCAGATGACAAGGGCTGAGCGGCGACGATTGAGGAGTGCAACTCCCTTTGAGTTTAATGCCAGGCCGTGCACCAGCACGGTTCGGTCACCGAGAACCTGCATGCGATCGAGATCGAATATCTCCTGTGCACTCTTCGCGTCTACTCCCTCTGCCGCGTGCAGAACGAAGGGCAGATTGGGCGGAGTGTGATCGAAGTTATGGATGAGGTTGGGATCCATCTCGAGCGAGTGGGCCCAGCCAAACCTGGAGAGGACTCGAATCGGGAAGTCCAAGGAGAGTATTTCGCGCGAAAGTGGATTGTGATGACAGACTTTGGTCACGCCGCAGAGGAGATTACGGAGAGCTCCCCACCATAGGCGGACGGCCTTGGGCACCTTGCGATGACGCGCGATGAGAGAGGCGTGGCTGTGGTGAATCTCCTTCGCCCATTCCTCCGAGTTTTGATAGGGTCCACAGCCCAGGTTGGGAAAGAGGCCAAACTCAAGGTGGTCGTGCGCGTTGATGAGGCCGGGCAGCAGCAGGTATCCGGGCAGATCGATGATGGCTGCAGATGGAGAGATGTTGTTGCCCCATCTCGGTTTCCTACTAGAAATGGACTGAACGTGTCCGCGCTCGATCGCGATGGACGCCGTGGTCGCGGCGTCTGGTCCGAGAGCGTAGCTGGCTCCGCTGATGTGGAGGCCCTCGGAGTTTTCCGGAAGAATGTGCGGACGAGGGATGATGGCTGATCGCTTTCGCAGTTGCAGGATGTAGATGGCGGGAAGATTTGAGGATTCCTTGTAGGATTCGAGTTTTCCATTCTGCTCGAAGGTCGTTTTCTCTGGCGAATCAAAGCCTGGTTCGATGCGAGTAAGTAGTTCGAATCCATGGGTCTGGAAGGCGTCTTCAATTTGTTGAAGAGAGTGGGTGCTGACCTGGAGATGTTCTTCTGCATCGTTCGTCTTGAATGATCTCTTCCAGTTGAGAGAGTGTGCGGTGTCCGGATGCATGTCGGTTAGATAGATGTTTGCGGCCGGACGGGCGACGCGATGGAGCTCGCGAGCGAAGGTATCGACGCTGTCCAGATAGCTAAGGACGAAGGAGGCCAGGATGAGGTCGGCTGTGGCGTTCTGGACGGGCAGAGCTGTGCAGCTTCCGAGGTGCAGCTTCGATTTGGCTCCGAGCTTGACGGAGGCGCGCTGCAACATTTCAGGGGAGGTATCCACTCCTACCATACTGGCGGGGCTAAGCGACGCCAGAAGCTGAAGCCATCGGCCTGTACCGCAGCCGGCATCGAGAACATCGAGGCCGCCGACATCGGGGAGCAACCGGCTGAGAAAGCGTTGTTCCAGCGCAAGAAGAGGGTTTGGCTGCTCGTCGTAAACCTGCGCCCAGATGTTGAAGACGTCAGATGGAGAGACGGCCATGGTGGTCATAGACTTTCCCGTTTGGGTTTGCGGAGATTGATGAACTCGTTGGCCCATTGAAGTTCGATGGGGTAGTGATAGATGCCCAGGGCGTAGCGCCAGGAGCTGAGAGTTTTTAAGAGCGCGCGGCTCCACTTCGGAGCGCGTATGTCCTGGACTGTAGGCCAGCGTGAACCAATCACGATCTCAAAGTTATCGATAAGTTTTTTCGTCTTGCGTTTGAGCCACGGAGCTTGGGTGTCGATGCGCAAGATAAAGTTCATCCACTGCTTTGTAGCGAACTCGGCTGGTGTAGACGGGAATTTGATTTCGGTGTCGATGTTGCCATACATGTTGCCAGGCTGAGGCACTGGAGTGTAGTGATAGATGATGATCTCGGAGTCGGGATTGATTTTTTTGAG
>JAOAPF010000134.1 GCA_025462755.1 Edaphobacter sp. | reverse complement strand
TCGATGCCGCAGCCTGGATCTGTTGACCCTGCAGACGAACCCGGAGTAGATCAACCTCGGCCAGCTTGCCTTCCTTGAAGCGGGCCTCGTGATAGTCGATCACCTGCCGGAAGTATCGAGCGTTCTCCTCATACAGAGCAGCCAGCGCCTGCATGGCCTTTGCCTTCCAATAGCTCTCACGAACGTTTAGGGCAATTTGACGGCGGTCCAGATCGACCTCCAAGCGTCTCTGCTCGATGCTCTGGTTCGCAACCGCAATTCGTCCCCCTCGTTTTCCTGAGATCTCCACGACCTGTTCACCTTCCCAGTAGGTCTGGGAACTGTCACCGAAAGCCGATGTCTGTGGGCGAAGATCTTCTTTGCGAAAGAGGAAGCGTGGATTAGGAATCAAGCCCGCTTGCTTCCGTAAATATTCCGACCCGCTTATGCGGTCGTTCGCGGCTCGCAGTTCCGGCCGATGGGACAAAGCAAAGTTGACGGCTTCAGTGGCTGAGAGCGCCGTCTGCGCATAACAGAGGGGCGGCCACGGAAGCGAGGCGACAAGTGCAAATAACAAAAATTGTTTGTTCAAGATGATCCTGCATAGACTTCGCTGAAAGCCGCCGAAGGAAGGGGCAGCAATGGGCAATGGCACCTTCGTCCACCGAAGAAGACCGGTTTCAAGTGAACCTTGGGAACGCGCACGGTCGATTGCGACCTGTGCAGAAGGCGCAGCAGCGAGCAGGATTAGACGGGAGGACCACGAGGCGAGAAACGCGATAACCCGGGTGGATCATGCCCGCTCAGGATCAGAGGTTCGACATGAGACTCGGAAGTCCAAACTGGTTCAAAGTGATAGCTGAAGGTCTGTAAGAACAGCGCAGGGGTATGACTGACGATCGTGGTCGCAATCCAATCAAAAAAATGGGCGTCGTCGTCAGGATCAAGATCGTCAAACTCCGCCGACTTGGCAGCCGACAACCGATGATGCGGAAAGTGAGTGTGGATGAAGCCGTGCGGATGGTG
This sequence comes from Edaphobacter sp., assembly GCA_025462755.1. Lineage (GTDB taxonomy): Bacteria > Acidobacteriota > Terriglobia > Terriglobales > Acidobacteriaceae > Edaphobacter. The sequence goes on along the minus strand of JAOAPF010000134.1, from coordinate 9,083 downwards.
TTGCGTGCTCTCGTGCTCATGAACGTGCTGAAAGGGCGCTTGTAGAAACGTCAGCGCCAGCACGAAGTTCATTAGTATGGAAATGCTAGATCGCACAGCTATATCATATCCGGCTCCGCTAAGCAGGATTTGCTGCAACTTCCGAAAAAATCGTCCAGGTAGATAAGCTTCGGCATTCTCCAGAGCATAAGGAGTTGAATTCTAGCCGAATAAGAGGCAGTAAGCGAAGCAGACTCCCCGACCTCGTCAGCAGCTTTACGCCTGACCGCAAACTATCTGACGGAACAAATATATGATTGGAATAAGTTTAGAGTGAATAATCAGCAATCTATACCTAGTCTCTGCCGTTCAAGCTGATGGATAAGCGTCTGATCGCAGTGGCAAGGGTTGAGCGCTGTCTGGCAATGTGTCACGGCAAGTGAGCGAACATTATGCATGTCCGGCGTCGCCGCGGTGCAACACGGGTTCGGAGGCCCATGTAGCACTCACAAGTGCGTCAAGCCGGTCCTGCCTGGCTTTGACCCACTTCGCATAGTACTTCTCAGTCGTCTTGATCGACTCGTGCCCTAATCCTCCCGCGGTACGCCTTTCTCTAGCAGCGCCACAACGAAGGTATCCTGCAGTTGGTGAGGATGGCCCTCTGGCATCCCCGCTGCCCGGAAGACCTGCCGTAGATCGTGCTGCCAATTGGTGACGGCGGTTTGTGGCTTGCCCATGCCGGTATTCCAAAGGCGTACTTCGGATACTGGTTGTCGGGCCAGCAAGATATACATGGAGCAAAGTACTCAATGCCGTCCGAATGAGAGGAGAACTGGGCTGATCCCGCACGGCCAGCCCATCGGCCCAAATTGGTTGATAGTTAGAAAAGTTGGTAGCAATTTGGTAGCAAATAGCGCCGATTGTGCCGGTTTTGCCGACTCAATCAACTTATAAGCCCTTTGCCGTCAATAAAATAAGCGTAGAGTGCCACCTTCACACGGTGGAAGTCGTAGGTTCGAATCCTGCTGTGCTCACCATTTACGCCCTTATAATTCAATAACATAGGGTCAGCGCCTAAGTTGACCTGCGCGTGACATGACACAGGCGTGACATAAGGCCAATGAGTTTCAATGGCAACGCGCATAGTGCGCGAGAGCATCTAGCTAATTGATAGCGTGCCTTGATGTGCCGTGTTAGTTTTTTAATCGTCGGATCATCCGCACACATTGTCACGCGTGTGCTGTGCAAGTTTTGATTGCTGAGTGATGCTTTGCAGATTTTCGATGCCGTTTTTATCGTCACACACAGCCATTGGAACAGGTCTCCCGGCCCTATTTTGATCATCTTCGGTCAGGCCGATTCCCTTTTGGCGCGACCTCGGCGAGGCCGAAGCGGACATCACCAGCGATGATCCAACCGTGTTGTCAACCCCGCAGAAGTACAGTGCAGGCCGCCAAATTGTCCGCAAGTCTTACCTCCATCAATCGTGGTCTGACATGTCGCTTGCCAGCGAATTGAGCGGGGATAACCCGATCCTTGCGTTACAAGGTCGCGTACTGGACTACTGGGAAAGGCAGTGGGAACGGAGGCTCATAGCATCATTGCTCGGCGTGCTTGCATCGAACGTTGCCAACAACGCAGCAGACATGGTGGTGGACATTTCGGGAGCCGCTGGAACGGTTGCTGACTTCTCGGCTCTGGCTGTCAGTGATGCTGCTGCGACGTTGGGTGATCGTCTCGAAGATGTGAAGGCCATTGCAATGCACTCGGCAATATACAGCGAAGCATTGAAGAATGACTTGATCGAATTCATCCCGCAATCTCAGGGGCTTCCCATCAAGACCTTTCGTGGGATGGCTGTCATCATGGACGACAACCTTTCGCCTAGCGCGGGTCCGGACCTATCTCTCGCCAGCGATGGATCCAAACGGCAGGGCCGAGTTTGCGTTTCTCTCGTTTTAAACTTCCGTGCTGAAAACTAGTCCGCTTGAACATTGGAGTCCTTTCGTTCGCGCGGACGGATTGGCTGACGCAAGCGTACTCGAGAAGGTGCACTGCTGCCTACCTGGGCATCAAAAACTCGCGTACCGTCAAACGCTTCTTCTGTGGGGGCACTTTGCCATGTTGATGTGTGGCATAATGTCCACAGAGGGTATTTACGAAATGGCTACCAACAACCTCACTTTCGAGCAGTACATCGGCGTTTCCCCAAATTCCGCACTTGATATGGCAGAGATTGCCGAAAAGGGGCTTCCCACCGACAGCATCGCCTATTTAAAAAAAAAGGGGCTTACGTTCTCCGAAGTTTCCGAGATCGTCATCTCTCCGCGAACCTTGAAACACAGAAAAGCGCGCGGAGAACAGCTCTCTGTCGAAGAGACCGACCGTATGCTGCGCGTCGCACGAATCATCTTGCTGGCGGATCAGGTTTTTGGAAATCACGAGAAAGCGCTGACATGGTTGCGGCAAATCGATGAACGTATCAACGATCGGACGCCCCTGAGCATGCTTCACACCGAATCAGGTGGGCGCCTAGTAGAAAACTTACTGTGGCAAATCGATGAAGGCGTTTATTCATGAGGTTGCTGTGGCATATCAGCAACCACTGCAATCTTCAAGGAATGGGCGGCGAAAAATCAGATGGTAGGTGGCATACAGCCGAGCGAGGCAAACGTATCGTATATCTCTCTGGCTATCCTGCCCTTGCTTTGATCGAAGTGCTTGCCAACCTGAAAGGCAATCCGAAGCTCTTTCCAGACAGCTACCAACTCATGAAGATCACCGTCGCCGATCAGGTGGCAACCGGCGCGTTAGAGCCTAATGGTCTTCTAAGCGATTGGCGCGACGATATCAACCAAACGAAATTCATTGGGGATTCGTGGCTGGCAGGGGGCAATTCTGCTTTATTGGCGGTTCCGTCTGTTCCTTCGCCAGAATCCGTGAACTATCTGTTTAACCCTCTTCACCCGGATGCGAAAGGGGTGGAGATCGAATGGTGCAAATGGATCAAGTACGACAAGCGACTGTTTCACATACCTGAGACGAACTGATGAACGCCCGTTTCGATGCGCTCCTCGGCTGCTAACTTCGCCTCTTATCGGACATCTTCCTGCAACGATCACATCCGTGTTTCCTGCTCGCCGTCGCACCCCTTACGGCGATCTGGACGGTTCCAGAGAAAATGGGCCATACGGTTCTTAGCTCGAGATATAAGTTACTGGAAAGTCGGCAGGAGCAATTCATAGCGCCGGTTGCAACGGTCCCTGAAGCGGTTTGCTACGCTGGTGCCCTCGCGTCCGGGAGTGATCAGTCCGCGCTTGTGCAGGTAATGTGGTGGGGAACAGATTTCAGCGTACCGGAAGAGGGAATCCTGATGAATCGATTTCGTAAGGTTTGCAATAGCGTTGCAGCAGCACTTCTTTTTATGTCAGCAGTAGCTCTACATGCCGGAGCGCAGGCCGCTGCGCCTGCTGCGAAGCCGGCTCCTCCTCCGGGAAAGGTTCCGCGGCATGTGTTGGTGATTGCGCAGACGCATGGCTTCGAGCATGATTCGATTCCCGACGCGATGGCTGCGGTTTACAACATGGGCCAGCAGACCGGGCTGTGGGACACGATCATGCGCACGGACACGGAGCTGATCACGAAGAAGGAGCTTACGAAGAACGCTAAGAACCTGAACTACTTCGATGCGGTCGTCTTCACGAGCCCGACCGGTGAGCTGGACCTGAACGATGAACAGAAGGCCGCGCTGATGTCGTTTATCAAGGACGATGGCAAGGGCTTTGTTGGTGTGCATGCCGCGCTCGACACACTGTACGAGTGGCCGGAGTACGGAAAGATGATCGGCGGGTGGTTCGATCAGCATCCGTGGATGACCTTCAATGCTCCGATTCGCAATGAGGGGGTAGATTTTCCGGCAACGCGTCACTTTCCTGCCTCGTTCAATAAGTACGATGAGATCTACCAGGCGAAGGATTGGTCGCGCGCAGATGTGAATGTGCTGCTAAGCCTAGATCCGTCGAAGCTCGACTACAACAACCCGCGCGTGCATCGTACGGACCACGACTTTGCTGTGGCGTGGTCGAAGATGTATGGCAAGGGGCGCGTCTTCTACTCCACGCTGGGACACACAAGGGAGGCGTGGACAGATCCGGACATTCGTACGATGTACTTTGAGGCGATCAAGTGGTCGCTGCGAATGACGGATGGAAGCACGGTGTCACATCCCACGTTACCGGCAAAGTAGGGCGGATCACTGTGGGTTGAGCGTGCGCCAGGTGGTGTCGGCGAGGACGACTGAAGTTTCGATCTGGCGGTCGGGCACGGTCCAGAAGCGTCGGAGAAGCTGTTCCTTCTCTGCGGTGGGGACGATCTCGAAGCCATGCTTCTGGTAGAAGTGGATGGCCCAGGTTGCGTCGGCCCAAGTTCCGATGAGTACGGGACGGTTGGTCATCGCGCGAAGATGCACGAGAAGCTGCGCGCCGATTCCCTGTCCCTGCGCGTTGGTTCGCACGTAGGCATGACGGATAAGGTTGACGGGGTGAGTCTTCAAAGGGTCGTCGACGTCCTGCGTGCCCATGACTCCGGTGAACTGGCCGTCAGTCTCGTGCCCCCAAAAGGTGACGCCTGCCTCGATCTCACGTTGAAACTCTTCGCGCGACATGTAGGGATCGCGTAGGCGGTCGGCGGGGATGTTGCCGCGATAGGAGCGTGCGCCGTCGTTGATGATCTCGTGGATCTGGTCGAAGTCCTGGGTGGTGCAGGAGCGGATCATGAATGCTTTTGTCGTTATTCCTTAATCTATAGAAAATCGGCGACGAGGCAGCAATTTAATCCTTAATGAGTAGAATTCTCGTTCTTTCATTTGTAGAAATTTTGCCTTCATCGGTAGAAACGGAAGCGGACAGCGCTACGGAGGGTAAGATCCCACCGCATCCCTACCGCGATACGAACAAGACTTGTCACTTAATTGCGCCCGACTGGATGCCTTCCGCAATTCGTTCAAGGATCTTGGCATAACGGTAAAAGTCGGGAAAGGACTCGCAGGGGCCGTCCATTTCGTCTCGCGTACATGTATCCATCAGGCGCTTAAAGCCAGCCATGTAATCCGCCGTTTCGCCGAACAGCGTCACATCCTCCAGCCCGGCTGCAGCGTGTCCTTGAACCCGTTTGGAAATCAGAGAAGCAATTTGGATTTGCTCTGCGGCGACGTTCATACGTTTCGATTGTTACACCTTGAACAGTTGCAAAAACGTTCCTTTTCAGGACAGCGGCGGATACGGTGGGGCTATGGGATTTGAATGGGTGCGTAAGCGCTTGGGGAGCGGCTTTGCACAGGTGAAGTAAGTACCGGGACGGCTAAAGGAAGAAACGCGATCGATTCCAGGCCGTGGACGTGTGATCCACGCACGATTTTGATATTCCATCTTGGACACCCTGCCCTTCCCGGCCCGCTCTTGCGTGGTCACGGAATGTTCTGCCTTGTAGAGGGCTTCTTCGCCTTTTGTCTTGAGCGGGCACTCGAAAAAGTCGATTTCTACAATCTCTACAAACCGCCGTTTCAGTCGCGCTAATTGCGTCGAGAATCCCTGACTGGTTGGTTTGAGTTGTTGAAGCTCCCGGATGAGCGCCGTGTAGTCGGGTTTGCGCTCTTCGCGGAACTGTTCTTTGAGCGCATCGGACGGAAGGTCATCGATTGCCAAGACCTGAAGCACTGAGGCCTCTCCCTTGAATCCCCGGATCGCCGTAGCTAACCACTCGAGCCGCTCTTGGTTCGCTGGCGTATTCGGTGTTTGGAGCAGCATCGGTGATAGCTCCACAAACCAGCGAAAGTCAAACCTCGCCCGCCTCTAGTGGTGCGATGACCATGACGGAGGTCGTGCAGTCTGCGCTACACGACTATCCGTTGATCCACCTCACTCAGGAAGAGCTCAACGCATCTGCGGCCAACATAAGGCTTGCGCGAACGGCTTACCTTCCAGGCGCGGATGGGCTAGTGCAAGTCAACCGTGCCACTCGGAACAACGTTTTCGGGACCCTGCTTCCACAAAGCACCCTTCCTTCCATGCCCGGGCCCGTCATTGGTACCAATAACGGGACTCCGTATGGGGTAGTGCAACCGGTTTGCTGGTCAGCCGGCAACCTTTTGATTTCGGCTTGCGCCAAGCCAACGTAGAGGCAGCTCGCGCTGGCAGAGACAAGGCGAACGCAACTTCGCAGCGGAGTCAATTTGAAGTAGCAACGGCAGCTGCCGATGCCTTTCTGACTCTGATTGCAGCAGGACAGACAGAGAAGGCGGCGGCGGCAGCAGCGGTAAAAAATTGGGACATTCTGCTGCAAAGCATCCATGCGCTAGCTTCCGCCCGGCTACGGCCTGGCGCGGACGAATCGCGAATCGAGGTCCGGAAACGCTAAACAGCGTAAAATAGAACAGTAATCGAGGACTCTTTGAATAGCCTTCACCTCACGAGCCGACTGCACCTCGAAACACTAGCGGATTTGTCTAAAGCGCCGATTGTGATAGGTCGTCTTCTCGTAGGGCTGACCACTCTCTTGCTGGCTGCCATGCCTCTGACAGAACATCTTTGGACGTGGGACAAGTTTCTCCGCGGAGGCCCAGACTTCGAATTTGGCCTTCTCGGGATTGCCTCAATCCTATGTTTGGTGCTCGTACTCTCTCAACATTACAAGCAGGCGATCAATCTGCTGCTCACCATGCGACGCCTGATAGGGTTCGCCTTGTATCTCGATGATGGCTCATTTTGGGCCGCCCGCGAAATCATTTCGAGTTTTCGCCAAGGACGAACCGAACCTCCTGCTTTAGGCACTTACAACCTCCCTCTTCAAATTTGATCCACCTCTCCGCTCAGTCGTAGAGAGTGGCTCTTCTCAGAGCCATTCGTGACCTTATGCGCAAGCAGATCAGGCCCATTGCGGTCCGAATCTCCTGGAGAGGGAAGTTGATTCGATGAGTGTTCATCTAGTAAATCCCAGCGACAATTCTTTTGGTACGGCCGTTATTACGCCAAGATGGCTGTTTGTTCTTGCAGCGGCTACACCGCAGGCTGCGGGAGATCCGATTCTCGTCGATGAGTCGTTGGAGCAGATTGTGCCGGAAACCATCATGCCGGGAGATATCGTCGGCATCAGTGTGCATACCGGCAACGCTCTCCGCGGATATGAGGTAGGCCGGATGGCTCGCCAACGCGGCGCATGGGTCGTCTATGGCGGGATTCACGCAACTTTGTTTCCCGAAGAGGCTTTGGAGCGCGGTCATGCTCACGCAATCGTGACGGGGGACGGCGACGTCGCGTGGGGTAAGGTCGTTACCGATTGTCTAGCGGGGAAGCCGGACAAAGTCTACGAAGGCGGGCGCATTGATGGTAGCCAGTTCCGGGCTGCGCGATGGGATCTTATGCCGCGTGACAAATATATGTGGGCCTCGGTGCAGACGATCCGTGGCTGCCCGAAGCACTGCTCGTTTTGCAGCGTCTGGCGGACCGACGGTCAAAAGCCGCGGCAGCGCAGGTTCCAAAGCGTCATCGATGAAATCGTCAACTTGCGCCGAATCGGCTTTCGGTTCATTGCCCTGGCCGATGACAACTTCTATCCGGTAACACTAACCGATCTCCGCCTTGCAAGAGAGCAGAACAACATCGCCAAATTTGAAGAGTTGACGGCGATTCGCGCCGAGCGCTTCCAACTGATGGAAGAACTGGCGAAGCTTCCCAAAGACATGGTCTTCTTTACGCAGATCACGATGGAGGCAGGAGAAGACGGCGAGTATCTGGATGCTATGCGGAAGGCCAACATCAAAGGAGCGCTGGTCGGGGTTGAGGCGGTAACACCGGAGGGACTCAAAGCGGTCTTCAAAGACTTCAACTACTCTGGGGAAGCGCTGGCGAAGCAGTTGCAGACATTCAAAAAGCATGGCGTCCACGTGCTCGGTTCGTTCATCTTCGGGCTTCCGACGGACAAGCCGGCAACCTTCGATGCGACGGTAGAGATGGCACTGAAGGCGGGCGTAACCTTTGCTCAGTTTGTCATGATGACACCGTTTCCTGGAACCGTGGATTTTGGACGCTGGGAGAAGGAGCAGGCGAAGGACCCCACCTTGGTGGGAGATGTGCCGATCACACGCTATTGGCTGATACCGACCGAGGTTCGACCCAAGATGTTTACACCGCATCCCTCTATGAGTTCGGACGAGATTCGCGAGCGTACGCAGAGGGTTTGGGACAGATTTTATAACTGGAGTGCGATTTGGCAAAGGTCGGCCTGCACTCCAACTTTAAGGGCGAGGGTCGCTTTTATGTTCCTTTCGAAGCTCTACCGGCAGATGTATGCGGGTACTGGGATTTCGACCGATAGCGCACGCCGGAAGAAGTCTAAGACCTGGGCTCGGTGGACGGCCAGACAGTGCAGGAAGCTGTTCCAAGCGAAGCCGATGCCCGAGCTTCAATCTCCAGCCTGGGAACTTGCGTTTGCATCTTCCTCAAGTCTTCCAGCATTTCTAAGAACTCAGCCTCAGGATAGGACGCCTTTCGTGGTACTGCCAAAAGACTAAAGATTAATAAAGTGAGGGGTTATCACTAGTCGCTTGTCAAAATCGCTCGCGTAGGAGCGGTGTGAAACCAACAAATTCCGATGCCGGGGAAGCCCCTCACGCTATGAAACAATTAATCCCACATCCTTTACTCCGGAACGCAAAGATGACCGAAGAACACCGCGCTAAACGAACTGATTGAAGCGTTCGCTGGCCTACGAGACTGCGGATTGCCTTCCACCACGCTACCGGCGTCGGCACCCTGAACTGATATATAGCTTTCGCGGCTCAATGGCTAGCCTACAGACTCCCCTGTCAACGCTTCGCCCTGCACCTCACGATGCACAACGCATGACTCGGGGCCAGTGTGGTTTGCTATTCCTTCACTGCACAGGACTTTCACTCGTTACTCCCTGCCGGTCTCCCGGCGCAGTAGCGTACGATTTTTGACGTTTGGTGTGGTGACCCCTGGTAGGCCAATAGAAGACCGAAGTCTTCTCCTCCCGACATACCCAAAAGGTTTGTCTGTATATCGGTGTCATCGCCATCCATTGCTGGA
>JAOAPF010000118.1 GCA_025462755.1 Edaphobacter sp. | reverse complement strand
CAAAACTCGCGCTGAACAACCCGTCACGATTTTTTGTCGACTTCCTCACCGCCATCGAGTAACCTCGTCCCTTCACTGAACAGCAGAAAAACGCACGAGGTGTCACGATGAGTGCTGGCGCTCCCATCCCGCCTAACCCGCCGTATCCAAACATTCCGCCGCCGCCCACAACCTCCGGCAACACCGTCCTGAAGGTCGTCCTGATTGTCGTCGGTGTCCTGTTTCTGCTCGGCGTCATCATTGCCGGAGTGATCGGCATCGGCGTCTACCGGTTAGCCAAGAGCGCCCACAAAGACTCGAGCGGCAACGTCAGCATCTCCACACCAGGCGGCACCATCACCGCCGGACAGAATGCCAATCTCACCGCCGCCGACCTCGGCGTCGATATCTATCCCGGAGCCACCACCAGCGAAGGCTCGATGAACATGAAGACGCCGAACGGCTCCATGGTCACCGCCGTCTACCTCAGCCCCGACCCCGCGGACAAAATCGTCGCCTTCTACAAAGAGAAGCTCGGCGATCAAGCCTCCATCGTGCAGACCAGCAATGGAACCGTTCTCTCCGCCGGCGAAAAAGACAAAAACAGCGTCGTGATTACGATCACCCCCGAGGGCAGCTCCTCGAAGATCGCCATCGTTCACGTCACCAACACGAAAACCAAAACCGAGTAGACGTTGCTTCGAAGTCCAAGCAGCGGCCCCGACAAAGCGTTACGGAACGCGAAAGACCAGCCCCGTGCTGACGCTGAATAACGAGGAACTAGGAAACGAAGTCGTCCCATTAAAGTTCCCGCTGTTCACAGTCGAGACCGAACCGTATCCCAGTTCAAACGCCCGGAAGTCCACGTGTTTCGACAGCGTGTAATCCAGCCCGCCATAGATTCCATATTGGAATCGGTTCAGGTGGACCGCGCTGTGCGGCGGCTTCGAGCTGCCCGCACCCACCGACAGCTGCACATAAGGCTTGAATTTTTCCGCAAGCGGCTTGACGGCAACCCGCCCTCCCACCAGAAAGCTATTCAGATGCGCGCCATTGCCGCTCACAATGATGTCCCGTATATCAACGCCGGCATCGTACTTCTGCGCGTGAAAAAAATTCACATACCCGCCGATGGCCGCGCCGTAGAACGTCCGCGAAGTCGTATTGTCGCCAAGAAACGCAAACGGGCCGGTGTCCGCCGTCGAATTCCTGATGCCGATGCCAATCGGATTCACGTACAAACCAACGTCGGTCGAGCCAATTCCGGTCGTGCTCGCAGTCGAAGCATTCACGGTGGACGGGTTATCCTGAGCAAAAACGGGAAGGTTCATCTGGGCGAACGCGAGGCATACAACGAGGAACCGCAACTTCATAGGTAAAAATCCTTTGAGTTTCAAAACTGACAGCGCCGTTAGAACCTGGAGGCACATCTGCAAGTCTATTCGGCTGCACTTGCTTCCAGTCTATCGGAACCGGAGCAGGAACCTGACTGCACATCGCTCTCCCGCGGCAATCGCGCGATACTTTATAGGCATGCATCGCAAAGGCAAAACCAGATCTCTGCTGCTGTTCTCCCTTCTGGCCGGTATAGCCATCACCGCGTCATCCGCAATCTCGCAAGCCAACGACTCGCCCAACGGCTCCCCCGGCGAGCAGGCTCTCCTCCAACTCGCCAATCAGGCTCGAGCCCAGCACAACCTCCCTCCCCTGCGCTGGGACAGCGCCCTCGCCACCGCCGCCCGCAATCACCTTCGCTGGGTCCTCCGCAACCCCGGCGAGCTTCGCCACCAGTATTCCGGCGAGCCCGACCTCGCCACCCGCGGCGGCAACGCCGGAGCCCGCTTCAGCACCATCTCGGAAAACATCGCCGGCCATGGACAGACTCCTGCCGACCTCCACAACATCTGGATGACCACCCCCGTCCATCGCGCCAACCTCCTCGATCCCAAACTGAATGTCGTCGGCATCGCCGTCGCCGAGAATCAGGGTCTCCTCTTCGCCGTGCAGGACTTCGGCCGGGACGTCCCCGCCCTCACGCCCGAATCGGTCGAGCGTCAGGTTCAAAAGCTTCTTCGCGCCCAGGGATTCCCGCCCGCGCCTTCAAATGAAGACGCCCGCAAGACCTGCACGATGTCCCAGGGTCAAGCCGGCTTTCCCAAACTCGTCATCCAGTGGGACGGCTCCGACATCAGCCAACTGCCCGACTCCGTCCTCCAGAATCTCGACAAGACCAAATACAAATCCGCCGCCGTCGGAGCCTGCCCCGGCAGGCAAGCAAACCAGCAGTTCACCACCTACCACGTCGCTGTCCTCCTCTACTAGCGTCCGGCGTCTTGAAAGTAGTGTCCTGTCTCTGAAGTAGTGTCCTGTCTCTGACAGCCGTCGACATAAATTCGTCATCCCGACCGGAGCGCAGCGAAGTGGAGGGATCTGCTGTTTCTGTAGATTAGCAATAAAAAAGAAATTCACATCACAACGTCGTTATCTCGCATCTGAAAAGCGGCATCGAGCAACCAAAAGATTCGATTCCAGCAAAGAGAGGGATCCACCATGGTTCTTGGAATGAGCTTAACCGCTTACACCACCCTGCACGTCCTCATCAGCCTCATCGGTATCGGATCAGGCTTCATCGTCCTCTTCGGTCTTATGAGCGGCAGGCTCCTCAGCCCCTGGAACGGCGTGTTTCTCGTCACCACCATTCTGACCAGCCTCACCGGCTTTGCCTTTCCCAACGACAAAGTGACTCCGGGCATCATCCTCGGCGTCCTCTCTATCATCGTCCTCGCCATCGCCCTCGTCGCCCTCTACATCTTCCATCTGAAAGCAGGATGGCGCCGCACCTACGCCATCACCGCGATGATCGCCCTCTACTTCAACGTCTTCGTCCTCATCGCCCAAACCTTCGAGCACGTCCCCGCCTTCCATGCCCTCGCGCCCACCGGCACCGAAACGCCCTTCAAGGTAGCGCAACTCTTCCTGCTGGTCCTGTTCGCCGTGCTCATCACCGCTGCCGCCAGGAAGTTCCGAACCCCGCTCGTACCGGCCTGAAAATCTCTCACCGAAGCGGGTGCCCCACATCTCGATTCTGAGATGTGGGTTTCCGGCGGATGTCTGGGTGGTTGCACTTCATCGTGCGACGAAGTGGCAATCAATTCGCCGTCAACTGCGTCCGAATCTTCCTGCAGAAGTCCTTGGTAAGCCTCTCGCTCAACCGCCCGTTGTAATCAAACCGCTTCGCCGCAGCATTCCACTGATAGGCTTCGCCTCCGCAGCTGGCGACCTTCGTCCCATCGCTCTTCATGTCCCAATACGCCGAGAAAACGGCGTGCTCGATCGCATCCAACTCGACAGATGCGCCATGCATTACCGATGCACCCTCTAAAAACTCCGTCGACGAAACCTTTCCGTCCCGTCCACGAAAGAGCGCCACAACAGGCTTGCCATCTTCAATCCGCATCACCGTCATCGCATGGGCATAAGCGCCACAACAGCCAAAATCGATAAGTGCCTCTGACGTGCCTTCCCCCGTAACATCGGCGACGCGAGAAATCGATACCGGATAATACCCTCCGGCATCCCGGAATTCCTTTTTCGCCACGGATTGGACCTCAGGAAGTATCGACTTCCAATCCACCGTGGGCGAAGCCCCTTGAATAGCAAGCGTACCTGCACAGCCGAGCATTGATACACAAGCCAGAACAATATGCGTTCTCATGTGACCACCAGTTCCGCTATCGCAAATCCCGCGTATTGGAGCAACTCAGCTTAGCGCGGAACCTGTGGGATGTAAACGAGCGCGCACCCATTTCCACTTCGAGCTGAAAGCGGCGAACCAAGGCCGGGTGCCCCATTCATGGCGCAGCCTCATCGCGGCAACCCAGCCATCGATTCGAAGAGGCGAAGCGAAAAATTGATTGCCAACTCCGTCCTGTAGCCGTTGCCGCTCCCTTTGCCGTCGCCTATCGAGTTCTCATCCCCGCAGGCATCTGCTTTTTTCTTTTGCCGTTTTCTGCCCAAAAATCGCATGTCAAGCCCCTCACGCTCTCGCAGGCGCACAAAACCCAACAACCACGCACCTTTTACGCGTTTTCACATTTGGCAAATTCCCGCGTCCGACCGCGTATCATTGAAATAGGGGGAATTCCCAAGACACAATGGCCACCGTCCAAGGAAGTCCGAGCTGAACCCACATGAATCGAAGACTTTAGACAATAAAGATACCCAGGGGGGACACCCCCGATATCGCTCCGCAACGAGCAGAAAGGAGACGAAAGCCGAATGCCCGCCCTTCCCGCCACCTTCAACGACTTCCTCGGCAACAGCACCGCCATCGAGCACCTCCGCACCGCCATAGCCGCCGGCCGTCTCCCCCACTCCCTGATCCTCGCCGGCCCCAGCGGAGCCGGAAAATACACGCTCGCTCTCATGCTAGCCATGGCGGTCGAGTGCGAGCGCCAGCCCCGCGACCTGTGGTCCAACGGCCAATCCCTCGCCTCCTTCTGCGGCGTCTGCCACAACTGCACACGCATCGCCTCCGCCGCCAGCCTTGAAGAAGA
>JAOAPF010000116.1 GCA_025462755.1 Edaphobacter sp. | reverse complement strand
CTGAAGCTAGGAATACAGCCGGCAGGGCCACGTCATCGGGTTCTCCCATGCGTCCCAATGGAGTCAGTTCTACATGCGTTTCTACTTCCCAATCCACTCAATCCGTCCGAATAACCCCAGTTCTCTTGAAAACCAACCAAGGAAAGTGTTGCGATGTTTCGGCCTTCCGGTAGCTGAAACATGCAAAAATGGGTGACCCGGAAACACGATGGCAAAGTTCCTTTTTACAATGATGCTGGCGAACGACCTCGGCTTGCCCACCCGTCTTGTGCCTATTGCACGAGAGCTCGCCGACCGTGATCATGAAGTGGCCCTGTTCAACCCGGCACCAGCACCTTCGATGCTGATTGCGGAGGCGGGCCTGCGTAACCTCCCCATACCCGCGCGGCCTATGCCGTCTCCCATGATGGATCTGGCGCAGGCCGGGGCTGCATGGGACGTAGAAGAGTTCTTCGCGGCTTTATATCCCAACGAAGAGACGACGCGAGGCGAGTTAGCGGTCTATATGGACGTGATTCGCGACTTCGCTCCAGATGTTGTCGTCGATTCTTTTGGGCTGCTGACTTGCCTGGCCGCGCGCGCCCTCTCTGTGCCACTGGTAACAGTCCTGCAAGGCAATATTCATCCGGCCAGCGATGGATTCCTGTGGTGGAAGAAGGACCGTACAGCCGGTCTACCGAGCGCAGCCGCTCTGATCAACAGGCTTGCGTCGGAGAACGGAGTGGCACCCGTCGAGCGTTGCGTTGACCTCATGGCCGGGGACCTTTCGCTTATCCTCGGCACGCCTGAGACGGATCCACTCCCGGCCAGCACGGGCGTGGCGTACGTGGGACCGATTGTCTGGCAGCACAGCAACGACACCTTGCCGGAATGGGTGACCCGGCTCAATCCCGACAAGCCAACCGTCTGGGTCTACTCCGGCAATCCCCGGTATGCTCCAGTTCCCACTCCCATCGATTCGATCGTTGTTATTCGGGCGGCCATCGCTGCTCTCAAGGATGCGCCCGTACATGTTGTGCTGACGACCGGCTTCCAGGACCTACCCCTTGAGCTTGGAACTTTGCCACTGAACTTTTCTCATACCCCCTACCTGCCAGGCAATGCAATGGCTGCCACTGTGAGCTGATGGTGCACCACGGCGGTCACGGTTCGGTGATGACGGGATTGCGGGCCGGTACTCCGGCGGTAATCGTACCGACAATCACCGAACGGGAGAGCAATGCGCGACGTCTTGTGGCCTTAGGAGCGGGTGAGATCGTAATGCCCGTAGACGGGTTGAACGGAGAGAAGACGATCGATGCCGGCGACTTTCAGGCTGCTGTCTTCCGAGTGTTGAAGGACCCGGCGTATCGCCGCTCAGCGCAGCGTGTCTCAGAATCGATGCAGGGGTACGGCGGAGCAAAGGCAGCGGCAGACAAGGTGGAGACATTTGCAGCGGGGTTGCGAAAGTAGCGGACAGTCAGTATCCGCAGGTTGATAACGCGCTTCCGCCCAGTCGTCGGTTTATGACAACAGGGCAATGCACTCATCGAGCAAGGATTGAGCCGACATCGGGACATTGGTACTGTGAAACGCGCTTGTGGTCAGTTATGCGGCGCTCGTGATCCATACTGCCCACGGATAGTGACATAACAATCGCCCGTACTCGGGACTGACTACAACCGGTGCCTCACCGTCCCGCCAGAAACCACTCTCGATGGTCCTCCTCCGAGTGGATAAACGTCGGGGTGCTGCTGTGCCCTGATCAGCGGAAGTGAAATCCCTGTTCCATAGCAATCATTCCCTGCTCACGGAAAGAAATCCCCTGTTTGATAGCAGCCAGGTAGTCTGTCAAAGCATAGCCAATGTGCTGAATTCATAAGATTTGCCGCGGTCTCGCAGTTCTTCTGCAGCATGGGAATCGGCAGAATTCCCTGTTAAATTCCCTGTTAGCAGGGATAGCAGTTCGCAACGGACTGGGTCCCCCGCCAGACAGTCTTGGCCCTAGGCCTCTCTCGACGCAAACCCCTGAAATTCCCGAATATTGACGCGAATTGCCTGTCAAAGTTCCGTGGAGAAGCACTGGCGCTGCCGCGGGATGCCGCTTTCTGGACTGCCGCTCTCCACCCTTCGGGAGGAAGGTCCGATTTCAGGCACATCACAGAATTGATAGGCTCACTGGAGCGAAGGCTGGCTTGACTGGATCGGCACTGGTCCGATGGGGAATGATCCATGCACCTGGAGTCTCCCGCAGCCTGAGCCTGCGCCCACCGGCGGCCCGCCTCACTTCCGAAATTCTTCCGGATTCATGCGTAATCCGGCCGCCTCCTCCGTATACCCCTCGTATGTTTGAATGCGACGGGATCATGGCCATAGCCGGGAACACCGATACGGCGATGTGCAGATCTACACAACGATGCGGCTGCGTGCATCGATCATCCACCTCTGCCACAGCCAGTCAGCGCTATTCGCAATCATTTCATCAACACACGGGGATATTTGAGCAAGTCTTTCCATCGGTACTCTAATCGCTCATCTAAAGACCACGTTCCGGCGCCAGCAATGAGTATGGAAATCAAGCCGAAAAGCATGGCGTAATCAAGAAGCGCAGCATGCGCCATTTTCCAAAAACCTTCCTTAGCAAGCAGGGGGACTTTTGTGCTGTGATGGCCACGAACATGTTAATGATCATGGGAATTACGGCCGGTCTCGTAAAGAGGCCAAGCAGAAGCAAAGCTCCGCATCCGATTTCAAATACTCCGTCAAACGGCGCAAAGAACTGAGGCAAAGGGATACCAATTCTGATAAAGCGTCCGACGCCGAATTCTTGAGGAGAGCGAAATTTAAGTATTCCCTCAATAAGAAAGATCGCACCTACGGGGAACCGGTCGAGAATGGCGGCGGCGAACGGAGGAGCCTCGTCAGGCGGCTCCATAAACCAACGCACTAGACGATGGATCATAGAATGAGTACCTGCATTCTCGCTGCAACCGCTAAGGAGGTGTCGATCGTATCCGGGTTGCTCATGGAAGCTCGTGCACTCTGCTTATCAAGACTGAAGGCATACATTTTATTCCGCTTTTTAAAATATCTTTTCCATGACTCAAGGGCGGAGTTCACCATTCCTGCATTCCCTTTCCCGGATGTATGCCCACTAACGCCTCCGCGTAGTCGGACATCGGCAAAAGGAGGGGATGCATCGGTCATACCAAGCAATTGTTAGTAAATAACATTTCGTGCAGAGAGGCACTTCGCGCGGCTGGAACCCTGATGGGTTCTGAACTATTTGAACAAGTGGCGACGCCTTTCAGGTCACCGTACGACTTGCAGCATTCGCTGACACGCACCCGCATGTGATCAATGGATTTCTGCATAGGCTCACGAGATTCGCCTGCACCTCTGAAGCTAGAACACTTCTCAAACAGTCCATCGGCGATCACGCCGGAGCGCGATTGAGTCTCACCCTTGACTCACTCAAAAAGCGCAAGTGGAAGGAATAAAGGCGCTTAAATCCAGGTTTTGTATCTTTAAACAGATGGTTGTGAAAAGCACTTTCGGAAATCAACTGACTCTCACATTTAACCAACACGGGAATCGCGGCTGCGGTGCGTACGGCGGCCAAACCGCACAGACGCTCGTGGCTTGGCGATGGAGCTAGAGTTAGCGACGACGACGGCTTTTGGGGCATTACAGTGGGATTGGCGGCAGTTTTGTAAAAATATTCGATGCAGCGCACGCCGTAATGACTGAAGTATGAATCATGCGGCAACCATACCTTTCAGACCAAGACACTTGGTGCGCGTAGTAGCGCGCTAATGAGGCGTCCGTCGCGCGTCGGTTCGAAAAGTTTGTACATGTTTGAGGCTGGTTGCGCGTGAGGTGCGAGATGCGGTTCCTGACCACCGTAGTCATATCCACTCTGTCGTTGACCTGTGTCTACGCTCCTGCCTCGGGCCTGGATAACCGTCCAACTGCTCTCGCCGCGCTTCAGGCCAAAGCGGATCACGCCCAGCCCACAGACAGATGTTTTCTCTATGCCGAACTGATCAGCCAGATGACGGACATAGCGGGCAAGCAGCTCAATTCCGGTGATTCGGGGCGGGCTTCAGAGACCCTCAAGCTGGTGCAACGGTATGCAGAGAAGATCGATATGAGCGTCCGGAATGACAGCAAAAGGCTGAGAGATGCTGAATTGCTTTTGCAGCGCACCTCCCTTCGCCTCAAAGGTATCCTAGGTGGAGCTTCATATGAAGACCGACCGGTTTTGCAGGTGACGCTGAAGCAGCTGAATCAGGTTCAGGCGCAGGTCATGATGCAGGTTTTCAAAAAGTAGAATGCGGTTGAATTAACCGATACCGATGGACACGACATCCTCATTACCCATAGACCGCCTCCAGGCGTTCTGGATGAGGGCCAGGGGCGTGCCGCTCTCCGGCGGGCTGTCATCCGAGCGAGACCGCGGCTGCACTGCTTGGGTCACATCTGGATGCACAGGCCTCTACAGTTGGGAGCTTCAGGGAGGGTTCCTGTTCCTGCTGAACCGATAGACCGTGAATCAGGGAAGGGTGCACGCTCGCTTGGACTCACCAACCGAATGGCCGCGTCAACTCGTCTGTATACCTGCTACTCAGCCACGTGCCAACTCCCGGATTGCCGGCTATCTACCCGGAACTGGATCTTCGAGCGCCATTCGATGCGCCAGAGGCGATCAAATCCCCTATGGAGATTGCAGGATACGGCGCGTTTCTCCGCACCCCTGTTTGGACATTCCAGAAGGCAAGCTAGGTTGGATCCTAGGGAGAAGATTCGAGTGCGCAATGTTCGCTAGTCTGGTGGCTGAGCAAGTAGGTCAATATGGCCGATATCGCGAGCGTGGCACCAACCACATATAAACCACCGGTATAACTACCAGATCTTGCTTTGATCCATCCGGTCAGAAAAGGACCGAGGAATCCACCAAGATTGCCAATGGAGTTGATCGTGGCAATACCTGCCGCAGCACTGGCTCCGGACAGAAACGTTGTTGCCATAACCCAAAGTGGAGCTTTAGCTGCACTTATCCCGACGTTCACGATCACGAGTGCAAGAATGACCCCGATCGCGGTATGTGCCGTTCCAGCCAAGACGAATCCAATGCAGGCAGCGACACAAGGAAGAACAACATGCCATGTGCGCTCCTCCGTTCGATCGGAGTGGCGTGCCCAGACTGTCATCCCGCCGATAGCGACGACGCTTGGGACAGCGTTGATCCAACCGATTTCAGTAGACGAGAACGCAAACTGCCGCAGGATCAGGGGAGCCCAAAGCCCAAGGGTGTACAGTCCCGCCGCGGTACCGAGATAAATGAGAGATAGCGCCAGCACGCGGGGATCGCGCATCGTACGCAAAGCGCTCGCTAAACCCGCTCCATGCGATGATTTGGTGCTGGTCCGTTCGGATTGCAGTGTTGACACTAACCAGTCGCGTTCTTCCTGCTCCAGCCAGTGTGCTTCCTCAGGCTTGTCTGTGAATACCTTCAGAACTGCGAGGCCCAACAAGATGGCCGGCACTGCTTCGATGATGTAGAGCCACTGCCAATTGCTAAGTCCGGCAACTTTGGGCAACTCCATCAGCGCTCCTGAAATGGGAGAGCCAATTGCCGTTGACAGCGGGGCAGCAGCCATAAAGACCGCAGCCGCGAGAGCCCGAAATCGCGCAGGAAACCAGAGACTAAGGTAGAGAATGATGCCCGGGAAGAAGCCAGCTTCCGCGACGCCCAGCACGAAGCGCAGAGCATAGAAGCTGTGGGGTCCAGTCACGAAGGCGGAGGCCGCCGAGACAAGACCCCATGTCACCATGACCCGGGCGATCCACACTCTTACGCCAACGCGATAGAGGATGAGATTTGAGGGAACCTCAAACAGGAAATAACCAACAAAGAACAGGCCGCCGCCTAAGCCGTACATGGCGGGCGTCAAGCCAATCGCTTTGTTCATCGTGAAAGCGGCAAAACCGACATTCACACGATCCAGGAAACTGATGAAATACAAAAGCATGACGAACGGCAGGATCCGCCAACTTATCTTGCGCACAACACGGGTTTCGAGGTCGTCGGCCATAGATCCCAGAGTGTTCAGGCTACCGTCAAATGACTCTTGGCAGTTGAAGTTACCTGTACACAGACAGCATCTGTGACTTCAGCGGTAGTTGAAGTGCCGCCGAGATCGGGCGTGTGTAACGCCGGATTTGCAGTGACATGCTCTATCGCCTGCATCACGCGGGCGGCAGCCTCAGATTCTCCAAGGTGATCGAGCAACATCACCACGGACCAGAACGTCCCTACTGGATTGGCCACGCCCTTCCCCATGATGTCAAAGGCTGAGCCGTGAATCGGTTCGAACATGGAGGGGTAGAGGCGTTCAGGGTTGATGTTGCCAGTGGGCGCAATGCCCATGCTGCCAGCCAGCGCCGCAGCGAGATCGCTCAAGATATCGGCGTGTAAATTTGTTGCCACAATGGTGTCTAGAGACGCCGGGCGACTCACCATTCGCGCCGTGGCAGCATCGACCAACTCCTTGCCCCACCTCACGTCTGGAAAGTCTTTTGAAACTTGAGCAGCAATCTCATCCCACATGACCATCGCATGACGTTGCGCGTTGCTCTTCGTGATGACGGTCAACAGTTTGCGTGGACGCGATTGTGCGAGTCGAAACGCGTAGCGATGAATGCGTTCCACGCCAGCCCGAGTCATCAAGGAAAGGTCGCTGGCGACTTCAATTGGATGTCCCTGATGCATCCGGCCCCCAACGCCTGAATACTCGCCCTCAGTGTTCTCGCGCACGATAACCCAGTTCAAGTCTTCGGAACGGCAGCGCTTGAGCGGCCCGTCGATGCCGGGAAGGATTCGTATTGGACGAACGTTGGCGTATTGGTCCAGTCCCTGGCAGATCTTGAGCCGCAGACCCCATAGCGTGATGTGGTCAGGAATATCCGGATCTCCTGCGGATCCGAAAAGGATAGCGTCTCTTCCGAGGAGAGCATCAAGTCCGTCTACGGGCATCATCATGCCGTGCTGACGGAAATAATCTCCACCCCAGTCGTAGTTTTCAAATTCGAAGGCGAAGGAACGCTCGGCAAGAGCAAGCGCTTCCAGAACTTGCCTTCCGGCTGGTATCACTTCTTTGCCAATGCCATCGCCAGGAATAGTAGCAATACGGTATGTCTTCAAATCTGTGGTCCTCATCAGCCTAGTTAATTCTACCCCTCTCGCTCTTGCCAGTTCGCGACCGGCCCTGCCGCATCAGTGACCGAGGTGCTTGTCGAAGAATGCGGTGATCTCGCCGAACGCCTCTCTGCTATCAGGCACCGATAGTCGAACTGGTACTGGGCATGAGACTGGCCTTCGTAGACCCTCAAGTTGCGCGTCAACGCCGGCCTCGCGCAGCCTCTGGTGTATGCGCAACGTGTTGCTTAGCAGCAAGTCGCGTGCCCCGGCGGTTAGTATCGCGGATGGGAAACCATGCAACTCGCCGTCGATTGGAGAGAGCAGAGGATCGTTGAGGTCGTGACCTGCGCGTACACACGAGTTGCAGCGTCACAGAATCCGTCGCGGGACACCAGAACATTGTCGACCATCTCATTCGAGTAAAGGGCTGTCACCTGTCACTCGAAGAATCAACGGCCAAATCCGTAGACAGCGATGCGGCCTTCATGAATGCTAGTGCCGATGACGTGGTGAATAAGGCGCTCGATTACGTTTTCTCGAAGGACAAGGAGTTCCAGCAATTCATCCAGACGACGACTGAGATCAAGTCTCCGCAGCCACTTCGAATTAAGGCATCTGCACATGAAATGCCAAGGGCAAGCGTGGTCGGAAAGCATCCGTTGCGAGCGCGAATTAGTCATGAGACTGAGGTCCATTTTGGTGACTACACCCCTTGCTTCGCAGCGTGATTCACTTCTCCCATCTGCGGTGGCGAGAGGTGCGAAAACAGAAACCTTAGTTGATTTCCATTTCGTAGGCGTAGACATGACCAGACAACTCCTTCCGAGTTGCATATCCAGCATGCGCTGGTCGAAGCTGCCAAGCTGGCGCCGAGACAGAGCCATGAGCTAGCTGTGATCTACGAGCGGGAAAAGCAAAAAGGAAATCGCAATCGGGCGACACTCGCCGCAGCCCGGAAGATGGCCGCGTATTTGCTTGCCATGGACCGGCAACAGAAAAACTTTATGCCTCCGGAAGAACGCAGGACTCCGGCAGCATAAGTGCTGCCGAAACAGACAGGATGAACAATGCGCAGACTGCCAGGTCCTGCAGGTTGCCGACTGGCGAAGGAGGTCACACTCCCGAGGCCTCTACGAATTGTTTCGGGACTGGCAGAGAACACAAACTCAATCTTCTGTGACAGCTATTAGGAGCTTGAGGCAGCAAATGGATGTCTGGTTCTGCCGAGCGCAGGAACCGATACCGAGAGGCATACTTTTGCGTGTGGGAACATCGTGGGACTGTTGACTTGCACGCTCTCCCGAGCGTGCCCGGGACACCCGTGCCTCGATTTGACAAATGACTTACATGGACGTCGGCGATCCGGACAGATAACTAAGCACGATTTGCTTCCCAAGTGTTGGGACCGTGACTCTTCAGTTGGCACGCCTGCAAAAAAGTGGGGTTTCGCCGGCGCTGCGCAAAGTGGAGCCAGAAGACGGCTGGGCGTTAGCTGATACCGGAAATGACTGCACTGCCGTCTGCAGCAGGCGAGCATAAAACGGCTGCCTGGTTCGCGGTACGTCCACCTGGGATATCTGCGGGGTCAGGCTGGCTGGGTCCTTGTATGGCGCTCGATATCGACGATCGAGCACTCGTGAATGGCAGCCATTTCCCAGAAGTCCTTGGGGCTATTCGTCACAAAAACGCGATGAGCAAAGGAGAGGGGCCATCTGCTCGTCCGCCATGTGGCTCGTGACCGGCTCAGTGGAGGACATGCTGCACCTCTTACGCTCAATAGGCAACTCCTAGTCGGTTACATTGAGGTCAACGCCACCGGCCCTCTTCAGCGCAATGCGAAGTGCTAGAGAGCATAACACCGTTGCAGTCACCCCACTCCAGACAATGCCAAGTAAATCTGTCTAGTCGATAGCCACCGCCGCTAGCTTCAATGGGCACCTCCGGGCTGCTAATACACGACCGGACGTCTGAACTTTTTGTCGCCCAAGCTGACAGTGGGTGGCGAGTTGAGCTACGACTGTCCCAAGACGGTGAAACCCTCGACTATTGGGAATGAGTGATCAGCTGATGAGTTGTTGTTACATGTACCTGAGCTACTCGCCAATTCAGTTCATCGGGCCGCCACAACTCACAATCTAGGCTTGGCAATGTTCCATAAGTACATAGATCACAAGCGTGTTGACGTCCTGCTGTCCGCTGCTAGGGACTCCAGCTCCCTGCAGGCGTGCGCCCTTCCCGCTGACCTGTTCTCCTGCTGCTGCCGCTGCAGGGTGATGGAGGACACGACAAGGCTTATAGACTTTTAACGAATCACCGGCTCGCCTTTCGGCTTGCCGATATAGGCCTCGAACCGCTTACGCAGCTCCGCGGTTAGCTTCTCATTAGTGACGAAGCTGAAAAAGTTGTTGGCAAGTTGATAGTCGAATATCGGCTTGAGACCTGGCGGTGGAGGGATATCCACGCGCGTCGACCAAGTGCCGGTTCGGCTTTGCTGTTCCCTCGCCAGGAACCAGGTGATGTAGAGTTTGGCCGCGTTCGGGTGTGGGGCGTCCTTGAAGATCGCCGTCATTTGCGGCCAGATCGGCAGGGGATCAAGGTTCGAAAAAGCGACGTCGGTTGGCTGATTGTTCTTTTTCATGCCAAGCGTAACGTTGGCCATAGTGTCGAAGGTCACTGCGGCTTGACCGCTGGCTACGGCACGAGCGGATCCCAAGTGTCCGCGAACCCACTGCGGATTGTTCTCCATATACTTGTCCATGAACTCCCAGCCGTATTTCTGAACAATCGTATAGAAGAGATAGAGCGTGACATCGTCGTCGTTCGGATAGCACGTGATGACCTTGCCTTTGAATTCCGGCTTCAGGAAATCCTGCGCCGATCTTGGAACATCGATTCCAGCGATGACCTGAGTATTGTAGGCATACGACAGTGCATACACCGCCACGCCGACATACTCGCCGTCAGGATCCTTGAAACTTTGATGAATTTGGTCCCAGCCCTCCGGTCTGAAAGACAGCAGCACTCCCTGCCTCTTCCACCGGTCATAGTCCTGGAGCGTCTGAAATATCGTCAGATCGACACTCAGTTTTCTTTCGGCAATCTCGCGATCGATGATCGGGGCCAGAATGTTGCTGAAATCTGCGGTCAGCTTGACTTTGATTCCAGGAAAGCGTTGCTCAAACTCCCGAACCCACGGCTCGTAGAGTCCGGCGGGGCCGCCACCGTTTAGGGACAACGCCCCTTCCTTTTTGGCTGCCTGGTAGAGTTCGTCGATCGATTGAGCGTTTGCTTTGGCAGCGACACCCGCGAGCGTAATCGCGAGGACCAATCGCGGTAAGAATTTGAAAAGGCGCATTGGCTTCAACCATCGCTCGGAAAACTGACCCCGGCCCGATGTACGCCTGCGACTGAACAAAGCGCCGAAGCCGCTGCTGGAACCGGCGATGACACCCACTTGCTTGGATTTCATGATTTACCCCTCCTTATAGCGCTACCGCGGAACCCGTTTGGTGCCGGAAACAAACTGTTCCTCCGTCCAGGATATGGAGCGCTCGCTGACCGTGCGGTCAGGAAGTGTAGAGAGCGTCTGTAAGGATTTGTGTGGGCAGCTTCGACTTCCTGACCATACGAACGCTGAACGACAACTTATCCTGCTCCTATGTAAACAAACGGAATAAAGTCACCGGGGGTGGGGTTGTTCCTTACGACCCATGAACTCACCGACCCTTTTCCATCGGAGAACAATGAGCAACGACGTACCCAATTTGAAGGCGTTCAAGCGAGCGCCATCGGTAGACATATCGACTTGGTATAAAGGAATTCTGACCACACAACTCGCAGGAGTAGAAGACACTGGAGGAGCTTTTGATATAGTGCTCTCGAATATGAGAAAGGGGACCGAACCTCCTCCGCATGTTCACACGCACGAGAATGAGTTCTATTACGTTCTTGCCGGAAATGTTGATGTGTATGTCGACGGCGATGTACTCTCCGTCGAAGCAGGCGAATGCGTCTTTCTTCCTAAGCGAACGCCACACGCTTTCCTTATCCAGTCCCCCGAGATTCGGATGCTTGTTCTAATAACGCCTGGGGGCTTGATGAATGCCATCAACGAGATGGCTGCACCCGCTGAAAAATTGGCGATTCCCTCTGATGATGCCCCTACTTATTCAACGGTCAATTTGCAAGAAACCATGAGGGTATTCGAAAAGTACGGAGTGCGGTTTTTAACTCCAGAGGAGATAGGTCGGGAGATGCCAGCGTTTCCGATGTCCCTGGAGACAAGATAGAGGTTAGCCCTTGCAAACAGATTTGGGCTAGCACCCTGCGTTGTCCATTGCCGGGTTTTGCTCGTGCCATATGGCCAGGATCCCGTAGTGCTCGTCCTCCTGTAAGTATGGATCTCCTGAGATATGGGTCGTGTTAACAAGTGGGAGACATGTGCGGGTGATCACGCAGAGAAATGAGTTGCGAGTTACAACTGGAAGCATGGCGAAGAGATGGTTGGTCCTGATCTGTTCTTTATGCCTCATTGGCGCATTGAGTCTGGCGCAGAGTCAGGATGCGTCGCATTCTGCTGATACGACCACCGATAAGGGTGAAAAGCCCGCAACGCAGCCCGCCGAACCTGATAAAGCCAGCGTGAAGTCAGGGACGGATGCCGCCTGGAACGTGCTCAGCGTGGCCATTGCGGATTCGAAGGCGAAGGCGCAGCAGGCGAGGATCGATGCGGTCACCGCGGTCGGCACATTGGGCGATTTTGCGCGTGCCCAGAAATGGCTGCACGATGCAGGACGCGATCGGGACCGCTACCTGCGCTTGGCGGCTGTGGAGGCGATGGGTGCCAGCAAGAAGGAGATATTCATCCCGGACTTGAAGCTCGCGCTCGAGGACAGCGCACCAGATGTCAGCTTTTCTGCGGCGGTAAGTCTTTGGAAGATGCATGACCAGAGCGGGGAGAGCGTTCTGTATGGCGTCCTTACAGGAGAGCGTAAGGTGAAGCAGGGAGCTATTGGCTCCGGGATGCATCAGGCCAATCAGGACTAGCACAGCCCTTCGAAACTGGCAACGATAGGCGCAGAGCAGGGAGCGTATGCGCTGCTGGGTCCTGTCGGGTTTGGTGTGGATGCCTTCAAGATGACGCGGAGCGGGAGCAATGGAAACTCTGCACGCGTGTTGACCGCCACGTTGCTGGCAGAGGAAACCTCGAAGGGAACGGTGGAGCAGTTTCTGGACGCGCTCGTCGATCACAACTACCTTGTGCCTGCCTCCGCGGCGAGGGCGCTCGGCGAATATAGAGGTGCGGAAGCAATGAACGCGCTCCAGGATGCCTTCGGGGATCCGAAGCCAGTCGTGCGGCTTATGGCTGCCCCCTCCTACATTCGCGCAAGCTGCCCCACGACTACGGAGCAAAAGGCGCGGAGCCGAAGCGCAAGTGGGTGGAAGAGGTCAGCCGTCGCACAGTAGGCCTGTGGAGGGCGTGCACATTGTTGTTACAAAGATGAGTCCTGGGCGATAAGGCAGCGCGCCCACCTGCAGCTTCGCAGGATCGATTACGAACCCATAGGGGTACGCGAGTCGTATTCGTCCACTGGCACAAGGAATGCCCGGGCCTCCCCGGTCGTCTGGCCCTGTTCGCCGCGGCCTCCGAGATAGGCGATGCAACCGACGAAGCCCTTCGGAACCCAACTCGCCCATGAACCAAAGGTGCAGGGGGCGACGAGAGACTTCCCGGCGGCCCAGATCGGCCAGCTTCGAGACATCGCCCTGCTCTGCAGCGGATTTCGCCCGATCAAGTCCGCCGCCCCATACAATTCGTTCTGCCGTCGTCCCGTGATGAATACATATGCGCCTTCCGCAACAAACTCCGCGGCTGTCTACAATCCGCTGTTACCGCCAGTGATCGCTACAACCTTTCCCTGAAGCTTACCCATCCTGTCTCCTCACGGGAGGTGTCGCCATCATGCGAAAGGGACTCATCGCTACACACATCCTCCGAGGAACAATACGTCCCGCCCGGTTTATTTTAGAGCAGAAGGAGGGTTCTCATGCGCAGAGCTTGTGAGGTTCGGCTGATCAATCGTGAGTGGGAATAGAAGCTTTTGGGTAGGTGTTTCCTATACACGACGCATGAGTGGCATTGCATATTCCGCATCGCTTCTCCGTCGCTGCCTATGCACCTGACGATGAGATTTGTTGCTGCCACCCTCGCTTTGTCGATCATTCCGATCGTTGTCTATCCTGCTTCGGTCGCTCCTGTTCCGTCGTTAAGCTCCCTGATTCGCATCCACACTCCGACTTTGGCGCTGACGCACGTCACACTCTTCGATGGTTCGGAAGGACCAGCGAAATACGAGCAAACGGTACTCATCGACCATGGGAGGATTGCGGCGGTAGGTCCGACCGGTTCTGTGGCAATCCCACCCGGAGCCACACTGTTCGATGAGAGCGGGAAGACGCTTCTTCCAGGGTTGATAGGCATGCATGAGCACCTGTTCTATATATCGCCCGGAGGTGGCGCGGGACACCTTCTGCTGGGCACGGAACAGGCCGAATCAGCGCCACGGCTTTATCTGGCTGCGGGCATCACAACGGCACGAACGACGGGTACCATCGAACCAGCAACTGATTTGGCATTAAAACGGGCAATCGATCAGGGGACGCAGGCAGGTCCGGATCTAGATGTCACGGGGCCCTACCTGGATGGCAGACCCAACGCCATTTTGCAGAACCAGTCGTTAACCGGCCCGCAAGACGCACGAGAGACGGTCGCCTACTGGAGCAAACGGGGTGCCACCTCATTTAAAGCGTATACATACATCACACCTGAAGAACTGAAGGCCGCAATTGATGAAGCGCACGCGCACGGGGCAAAGCTGACAGCTCATTTGTGCTCAGTCGGGTTCACCGAGGCGATTGAGATGGGGATCGATAATTTGGAACACGGGCTCCCAGAAGACAAGGAATTCGACCGACGGAAAGAGCCAGGTGTCCGCCCGCCTGCTGATGCACAGGCCGCACATTCCATCACAATGCTTGATGTTCACGGACCTGAGCTGCAGGGACTCATCCACACTATGGTCTTGCACCATGTCGCCCTTACCTCAACATTGGCAATCTATGAGAACTTCGAGCCTGATGAGCCGTCCCTCGATGCTTTCAGGGAACGAAGTCAGTGCTGAGCGCGACCTCATGGATCGATTTCCTAAGATTGCGTGGTTTGATTAAACAGCATCCTCGCTACCAATCTCCAGAAGCCATGGCCCAGATCCTGAAGAAGGAGATGGAGTTCGAACGTGAGTTTGTTCATCAGGGTGGACTGCTGATGGCCGGCTGTGATCCGACTGGCATCGGTGGTGTGATCGCGGGCTATGGCGATCAGCGCGAAATGGAACTGCTCGTACAAGCCGGGTTTTCTCCCGCCGAGGCAGTAGCTATCTACTCCAGCCACGCGGCCAGGTACTTGGGCAGAGAAAGCAGGATTGGAACGGTGGCTCCGGGAATGCAGGCCGACCTCCTGCTTCTGGACGGCGATTTCGAACATGATGTCTCGGTCATTCGCAAGCCGGAGATTGTCTTCAAGCAAGGCGTAGGGTGGGACTCGGCGAAGCTGCAGGCGTCCGTTGCGGGTGTCGCAGGACAGCGTTAGCTGGGCTAAGGCTGTTGAATCGCCTGTTGTTCCCCAGATGCACCGTTCGTCAGTCATGCTCCGTTGCGCCCGGCAGGCGGATCGAACGGACAGGGGTGCTCGGATGAACAGAAGGGAGTTCGGCTCCGCGCTTGCCGTCCTTGGGCTAGGCGCTGCAGCTGGAACGGAAGCCAAGATAGAGATCAAGAGGCTGCATCTATCACGCAACGGCTGGATGCCCAACAATGAGCGGCTTCCCGTACTTCTGTATAAGATGGCCTTCTCTTCCTCAGGCAGCTTGGGCTGACCTGGATGGAACAGGCCTTTCAGAAGAATGCGTGGCCACCACAGTGGCGAAATAGCGCCTACGACTCTCACCACTATTACTCGACGGCAGACGAGGCACTCGGCTTCGCTGGCGGATCTGCAAGGCCGATGCTGGGCTAGAAGGTTGGCATGAGATCACCGTCGAGTCCGGCGATGTTGCCGTGCCGCCAGCGGGCACCGGTCACCGGCGTATCCAAGCAGACAGCCGGTTTCTCGTGATCGGGACATATCCCGTGGGACAGAATTGGGACATTTGCCGCCGCGCTCCGAATGCGGCCGGGATCGAGCGAATGCGACGGTTGCCCTTCCCAAAGAGCGATCCCATCAGTTCACGCAAACAACTTTACGGGCCACGATCGCAGAGGCGCGGTGTTGGGCCGCCCGGATCGTCGATAATGTTCCAAACATCCATCCATAGGTTTCTTGAGAGGCTGAACCGCCTCAGGTAAACGGAATGAATGCCATCGACCATCGCAGTGCGCTGGACACAAGCGCCATCCTGTCGCTGAGCAACTTGCATGCGAAGGAAACTTCATCGCTCGATGACACCAGCCTTAAGAA
This sequence comes from Edaphobacter sp., assembly GCA_025462755.1. GTDB lineage: Bacteria > Acidobacteriota > Terriglobia > Terriglobales > Acidobacteriaceae > Edaphobacter. Next base: position 1,500 of record JAOAPF010000116.1, on the reverse strand, counting down.
ACTGCTCGATTTGGCCTTTTACGCCCGAGGCATACGCGGCGGTGCGACCGCGTTCCTAATTGCACTCGATCAGAATGCCATCTATGACAATCCGAACTTTTCCTGGTTCAAGCAGTCTCGCGAGTCGTTCATATACATCGATCGCATCATCGTGGAGCGTTCCGCACGTGGTCAGGGCATAGCTAGGATTCTTTATGAGGACCTATTTGCCGCGGCGAAACAGGCTGGTCACGTACGCGTGGTCTGTGAGGTGAATATCCATCCGCCGAACCCCGCGTCCGAAGCCTTCCATATGGCGATGGGCTTCGTGGGCGTTGGGCACGCCACCATCCACCACGGGGCGAAGACCGTGCGGTACTTTGAAAAGGCTCTTCTCGCCGCCCATCCGCTGCCATCGCTTCTGCGTTGTCGGCGCGATTTGCCGTCCGCTGAAATGCAAAGATTGTTCCAACCACGTCCCCAACGTTACATACCAGGCGCCCCAGATGAAGTATTCGAGGAACATCATCAAGGCGAGTCTAGTCTTAAGGTGCCCTAGCAAATGTCTCGCCTAAGCTGGTCGTGTTCATCTGGGAAGTCGGCCTGGATGTTCGACAGCTCATTGCTTGTACCTATAGGCAAAAACCCGTACCTGTCTGGTTTATTCCCGATGACGGTAAGGGGCTCAGTTCAATGGCAGCGGCGTTGAACGTGATGCCTGCAGCGCTGATTTCCGCGGCACGCCTAACGGGCTCTGGTCAAGCGTTCCAAGACCGGGCAGTGCCTAAATAAATCTCGCAGGCGGCATGAGGTGTGTAGATGGCGGGGAGTATCGTCAGAAGGTAATGGTGGAGGCCCGCCAGCAACATCGCATAGAGGGAAGAGAAATGACTGAAAAACCCGATCTCTCGGGAGTTGGGGTTAATTCACTTTCTTACTTTGAATAGCCTCTGATCGTACGGCAGCCATGTGATCAATGATCCTAACGTTCCGAGCATCGGATGGCGTGGGTTGAGAAGATAGTTGAACGAATGAGGCGACGGAACGAACGAACGCGGAACCACGCATGTTCTTCCGCATTCAACCACTCATCGCCCAAGCGACGGGTCAATGTCTGGTTGTTCTGCCATCCATCAGGAAGTTCCTCAGCGGACACCTCGATCTCAACGCTTGGGTCAGCCATTTGTGGAAATATTCAGCCAAGCGGAGTGTTCTCTTTAGTAACGAGTCTACCCTGGGGGCGCAATTAGAGCGGGCGGCAATCGAAGCCCTCCTGCGATGCCCGAACGCCAGAAGTTCAAGGGAGGTCACTCATGAGACCAAAAAGACTGATGGCACTCGCAGCGGGTGGTGTAACGATCGCGGCCGCCGTCTCGATATCAACTCACAAGGCCCGCGGACAAGATGAAGCCCTCCTTGCACCGGTCTACAATCCGTACCCACCAGGCATTATCCCGGCCGCTCTTGATGCTGAGTTAGCACGAGTTCTGCGGGAGGTGAACTTCATTGAAAACGAAGCTA
>JAOAPF010000082.1 GCA_025462755.1 Edaphobacter sp. | reverse complement strand
AGCAACGGAGATCAGCAAAAACCGGAATGGGTCGAGAACTCTCTGCATCTTCAAAGCCCATTATCGCCAGTCCAGCCTCGGTGGAATCTACCGTAGATTCATGTAGATCCAATTTCCGGACCATACGGGATGTTGAAAAATCGGAAATCTCGCTCCCCACAGTTGTGAGTCCAGGGGCTCCCGATATATTGCTGGATATCGGGACGATAAGATGAGGAATACCCCATGATCAACATCGAGAATGTATGTCGCGCAATTTATACGGAAACCGGCCGATTCTACGAAGAACTCCAGCCCCGTATGGGAGATCTCGCGTTTGGCTACAAGATCATGTACGGACCACCGGTTATCAGGCCCAGGGTTCTTTTTCTTGGATACCAGCCAGGTGGGGCTGCGGCAGACGATGAAAGGGAAAGGGCTAACGGAGCGCATGAAGGTTGGCCACAAGGATCGGAGTACGCGAGCGAACGTTGGCGACTGGCGGCGATCATGCAGAAGATGTTCGATCGCGACAAGCTGAAATGCTGTACGGGTCTGAATGCCATTTTTCTTCGCGCGCCCAGCGTTGAGAGCTGGGAACGAACGCGGCGAGACTTGCGCGACACGGTCGAAGCGTTTTGCCTGCCGCGTGTTAACCAAATCGTTCAAGCACTTCAACCGGTTCTTGTCGTTGCCATCGGCTTCAAAGCGCTCGATCTGTTTGGCCCCTCCCACATCGATCTAGTCAACGCGAAGGGTAGGGTGATAACTAAGTCTGGAGTGATCGCAGGATACCCTGCCATCGGAACACTGCACTTGAGCGGCGCTCAGATTTCGGGCTTAGACCGGGTCCGTATCGCAGAACGAGTCGGCTTGTCTTGATTTAAGCCTCGTTCCCACTGCTACAGATCTAATTCTCTGACCGCTTCCGATACCGGGACCACGTTGGTGGCTCTCGCAACTCGCGGGTCGAGCATAGCGATTCTACTTGAATTGCTCACTGAGGCTCCTCAGCTTGGCCTGGAACTTCCCGAGTTCATCTGCAGTCGCACCTTTTGCTTTTTGCGTCACAAATGAAATTGCCAAGACTATCGGCACCGGGCCATTTGCGCCCTGGCTGTAGAACGAATCGAGTTCGCTAATTACTTCCTCGGTCTCGAGTGTCTCCGGCCACGTTAGGACGTGGGTTGCATGGGGACTTGCCGGCGAGATATCACGTGAGAAGTGAAACGCTTGGATATAGCCGATCAAGAACATAACCTTGGAGTTTGAATCTAGGCTCTTCCAAAGACGTCCATTCGCCAGTCCGTATGATGAGGAGTCCAGTGACTGCCCCAGAGACGGAAATAGCGTGGCCGTCGCAGCATACCGAAAAACACTTCGTCTCGTCGAGTTTGAGCTCATAGATAACCGTTAAGGTAACAGGAAGTGCAGGCAAAATGCCTCCGGCGAGCACAGCGCGTCCGCCACAGACATGAACATCTCGATACAAGGCGACCAGGAGCACTGAAAACCTAAGCCAGGTGCAAGAGGTCTCATGGACCCGCGCCACTGCTGTCAAACGCCAGCTGCTCACTAGCTTCAGTGATAAAGGGTAACCTTATCGTGGACGCTGCCTCTCGTTCTTAATTCCGACCTCCAGATCCCTTCGCGTGATCTCAGCGTGACCTGTGCTTGCGTCACAAGTGTATTTGTATGCAGTGAAGAGTCTGTCATTTGTCGGATCGTCCACCGTGAAATAAAAATCCAGTCCGAGCGATCCGTCAGTCACGATCCAGCTTGTCCTCCTGCTGTGGCCACTGTCGCGTTCAACCGCCTCAATGCAATTCTTCCTGGAGCGCCTCAAACGACGCTGTTCAGGATCCCGCACCTTCAGCTCCGCTAACGCATTTTTTCGCTTCTCTAGCAACTCGGCGTTAGTCGGAGGCCGGGGTCTTTCAATCTCTGCCGCCCGTACTTCGTTTGCCACAACCGATGCTCGTTCTGACGAACTCTGCTGCGGTGGGAAGTAAGATTCAAGTCCCAATGCTAAAACAACCAACCCAAAGCCGATGAGCAATGTCTTGGGACTTGCGGAGCCTTCGGTTGCAATGCTAACTCCCGGTTTCGCGAAATCCTTTTGTCTTTGTCCTTGGCGCAAAACTTGCTTGATGCGCCGACGCATAGGAAGGGAGGTTCTCATTACTCGAAGAGTTAGTCTACCAACTCGGAGGGGTCGCCTTCAGCAGGCTGCCGGCGGAGCCCTAGGATTTCGTGAGGTATGGCTGTCCGGCTTTGGCCATCTCGTTTGCAGATCTCGCGTCCTTCGTTTTCGCATCGGGAGCAGGGTCACCCCAACGGGTGTGCTTGTCTAATCTCAAGCCATGTCAATCGATTCTTCGCCAGAAGCCGGAGGCGATACCACCAACAGATTCCCTAGTCGGCATCCAGTTGCGGTCTCCTTCCACCAGAGCTAATGTCCTGTTAGCTTCCGATATGGCCAAACAACAGGACCGACGAGAGAGCAGCAACGCTCTTTTGGAGATGTCCCGCAAAGCGACGCGAATAGCAAGCTACGTCGTCTCCTCCCGTCGGATTAGGTAGTTGTTGGTCGTCAGAACTCGCCCGGCATGCGGAATCAAGAGCTCAGCGCAAGGTTAGTAACGTAGTTACACGGCTTCAGCATGGTCAATTGGTGTGCCATAACGTCGCGTAATATGCCCAGTAGGACACTGCGGAAGTCCTTGATTCCAAGGGCTGACAGGATTCTGATGACCCACAGGCGATTGTCATGCCCTGGCGTCCTCCGCCAGTACAAAGTTGCCTCCAATCCCCGATGATGCGCTATCAATCATTTTACGAGCTGGAATGGAGTCGCCAAATCGTCACCATCGGAGCTAGCGCGATTCTTTGTGTAGAAACCCGTATGGTCCGAAAAGTGGATCTTCATGAATCCGCGATGCTTTTATACCCCCATCCTGGCGATCGCGATAATGGGTTTTGGGTACGCGGAGAGTCCTCGACCCATTCCGGTTCGTGTTGATCGCCCTTTCCGGGTGGATGAACCAACGCCAATTGCTTGTCATTGATTACCTTCGCGAGGAGAATCGGGTTCTTCGCGAGCAACTCGGTGGTCGGCGAGTGCGCCTCGGTGATGACCAACGCCGCCGATTAGCCGTCAAGGCGAAAGCGTTGGGACGGAAGGTTCTGGCGGAGATCGGCACCGTTGTCACACCGGAGACCTTGCTGGCTTGGTATCGAAAACTGATCGCCCAACAATACGACGGGACTGCCCGTCGTGCACCGGGGCGACCGCGGACCGCCGCTGGGGTTGAGACTTTGGTGGTGCGCATGGCAGAAGAGAACCGGGATTGGGGCTATCGACGAATCCAGGGCGCATTGTCCAACCTGGGCACGAACTTGCCCGCAGCACGATCGCTCAGATCCTAGAGCGTCACGGAATTGAGCCTGCACCGGAGCGAAGCCGGAAGACAACGTGGAAGGAATTTCTGAGCCGGCACTGGGAACTGATTGTGGCCACTGATTTCTTCACCGTAGAGGGGTGGACCCGGCGAGGGCTACACCGGTCTTCTCAATCAGTCGATCAGTTTGCGTGGAACTCCCTTTCATTTCCCCCAACTGCCCGCTCATAACGCGCCACTGGAGAAAACCAACGATCACCAATCCGAGAGTCAATAAGAGGTTCTTGTATGCCCACGTTACTTCGTATCGATTCCAGCCCGCTCTACAATCCTTCGGTCTCTTGCGAGCTGACCGCCACGTTCGTCACCCAATGGAAGACTTACCCCATCAGCACTTCGCTGATCTGCACGACCGGCTGAATATTGGTATAGTTCGGCGCGTCCCCTTGGAGCTCGGCGGAGTGTGGAGCAAAAGCGCTTGCGAACACCTCAGCGGAGTCGAAGGTGGCGTGCACCATGGCCACGAAGGCCGCGGGCGCTCTCGGCGTACTGCCGCCAATTCCGCGTGATACCCGAATGGTTTTCATCGCCGCGCCCATTCGTTTTTGAAATAGCGGAATGTGGGTCTTCAAGTAGTATTCCATGTCGAATGTGCGGCCTTGGCCGGCCGGGTAGGCTACGGTTACTTCGATCATCTAATTCTCCTGTGCGGGTTGATAAGGCGTCGAACCGTTCAGCCGCACGGCTGCTAACCATCTGTTACCCTCTTCGTTACTTATTGTTTTGTTCGTTTATTAATACCGATCGATGGGCTTCGATTTGGGCTTGGTAATCCGCATCTCTTGTCGGGTAAAATGCCTTCAATGCCCTTTCCCGGTTCGTGGCAAGTGAGGAACGGTCGACTTTTTTTAGCCACAACTGAAGTTCTTCCTTCGTCGGATTGGTGCAGTAAACAGGAGATCCAGGCTGTTGCCGCCACGATTCAGCGATGGTTCCTGCGTCGACAGAATCGAACCCAATTCGATCAATGAGTTGAGCAACGATTTCTTTTGCCTTGGTATTGTCTCCAGAAATTGGAAGAGCGACACGGTCTCTACTTCCAGCGGGACGTCCCGCCGCTATCAAAGCCTTTGAGGCAATCGTGTTGAGGACTTTGACCACGGGCCGTCCAATCTGCCTCTCAACCCACACGCTTTCCGTGAGGCCATTTTCTAGGGCGTGTTCACGCTAATAAAAACAAAAAGTTGGTAAAATGTTTTAAGGATGGAAATCACGGAAGAGCAGTATGCCCGCATCAAAAGACAGCCTGCCGGTGCAGCGCGGCAATGTGAGTCTGACGAACCTGCAGGTGCTGAACGCGATTCTGTATGTGGCGGAGCAGGGTTGCAAGTGGCGTGGGCTTCCGAAGCGTTTCGGCCGCTGGCATACGATCTATATGCGGATGAACCGGTGGGCCAAAAACGGCGTATTGGACCGCGTATTTGAACAA
>JAOAPF010000074.1 GCA_025462755.1 Edaphobacter sp. | reverse complement strand
TGTGGGCGACCACGCCTGCGGTCTCGTCGTAGTTGTTGCCGCCGGTGTTCAGGTTGCGATCGAAGCGCGGGAAGTTGGAGCCGGCGACCTCAATCCGGATTCTGTGGCCGGCGTCGAAGTAGTTGCTTGTGTTCATCGGCGTAAGGGTGACCTTGTAGACCTTGTCTTTCTCCATCCAGACAGTCTTGTCGTCCCCGTCACGGTAGCGGAGGCGCTGAATAGTCTCGTCCAGGTTGTAAGCAGTGCCGTCGGGAAGGACGTCGATGACTTTTACGGTGACGTCGGTGTCCTTCACGTCAGAGGCGACGTACAGGGTCGCCGTGATGGGGCCGCTGAATTCGATTCCCTCCTTCAAAGGCTCCGAGGTGTAGACGAGGATGTCGGGGCGCTCCTCCATTTTGCGCTGGTCGAGCGCGCCGCCGTTGCCGGGGATCGTGTTGGCGGCGCAGCAGACGTTCCCGCCGTAGCTTGGCGTAGGGTGCATGGGATCGTAGGTGAAGTGGTCGGGGAGATCAGTCTTCAGGTTGGGAGCAGTCGCCTCTCCGGTGAATTGCACAAGCGAAGAAGAGGACGAAAGAGCGAGGAGCAGTTTGCCATCGCCGTGCAGCGTATTTGCCTGACCTGCGCTCCAGAGATCCAGCGTCACGTTCTTTGCGCCCTCGGGCGGCCACGACTCGGAGTGCTGCCACTTGTTGGAGCCCATGGTGAAGTACTGCACTTTGGGCTGCTTCTGGAGGAAGCCGTTGTCTTCGCCTTTGAGGAAGTGATCGAACCACGCGTAGGTGAGTGCGTCGTAGTCGAGGCGCGCATCGCCCATGCTGCGTTCGCCGACTACGGTGTCTTCCTTGGCGCGCTTGTAGCCGCAGTGGAGCGTGGGAGCGATGACGGCGTACTGCTCGTTGGCTGCTTCACCTTTGGAGCGGACGAAGTTATAGGCGGCGAGATTTGGCCCGGTGGAGACGTCGTACCAGGTCATGAACCAGAAGCCGGGCACGTTGATGGGCATGGTGTCGGACTGCCAGATGCCGCCCTTGCGCCACGCGGGGTCGTTCGGAGTGCGCTCGATCATCGCGCCGCCGGTGGTGTTGGGCATCTTGTCGGCGAAGATGCCCTTGGGGCCATCGATGTTCGAGATGATTTCCTTCTCCGGCAAGTGCTCGAAGGCCTTGGCCCAGTCGACGGGAGGCATCTGCGGAGCGAGGTCGAACATCTTCGATGCTTTGATGAGCTCGGCCTGTGAGGTGTTTTTCGGAAATGTGGGACGAACCTGATTCTGCTCGCCGTAGAGCCAGTCGATAAAGAGCATCTGGACGGCGCCTCCGCGATACCAATTGCCTTGCTCGTTATACGGTCCGACCTTACCGACTCCGGCGCCGAAGCTCTGCGGAATGATGGTGGTCAAGGCCTTGTTGCCAAGCGATGCCGCGGCGAGTTGCCACTCTGCCGTAGAGGAGCAGCCGATGAGGCCGATCTTGCCCGAAGACCAGGGCTGCGCGGCCATCCAGTTGAACTGGTCGTTGGCATCGGAGACCGGAGCGCCGAGGATGTCGTAGTTGCCCTCAGAGAAAAAATGGCCGCGTTCATTCATTTCCACTAGAACGTAACCGCGTTTGACGGCGTCGAGTTCGCTGGACATGTCCCGGTAGCTGCCCAGCTTTACGTCCCAGAAGTTGAAGTTGTATGGCGTGCGGCTGAAGATGATGGGGTATTTCTTGCTCGTGTCTTTCGGACGATAGATGTCGGCGGCCATGCGTACGCCGTCCTTCATCGGCACCATCACTTTGCGATCGACGATGGCAATGTCTTCGAGCTGCTTTTCGATGGCCTCGCGCTTTTCGATGAGGGCTTTGGTTTCCTCGGGTGTGAGCGGTTGGCGGGGAGCCTGGGCAAGTGCTGGCACAGTGACGGCACAGGCGAGTGCAACGGCGGAGAGACAGAGGCGGGCGAAGAAACAGACGCGCATAACGGGGGAAGCTCCCTGGGTTTTTATGTGATGCAAGCGTAACAGAGGGGTACGGCACTGGTTGCGGCCGCGATGAGTGCGGATGATAGTATTCGTCCATTCACAGCAAACAATTTCTTCAGAGCAAAGGGGAGCGTATGGGTCTGAGCAGGCGAGAGTTTGTGCAGGGTGCAGTGGCGGGCGCGGCATTGGCTGCAGCGCCGGGAACAGGGTTCGCAGCCTATGCCGGCGATGACGCCGACAAACAGGCCGTGCTGCAGGAGATTCCTAAAATGCATGCGGAGAACGTGAAGCGGCTACAGGAGTGGATCGCACTTCCATCCATCGCCGCGGAAAACAGGAATTTTCCGCAGGGGCCCGAGCATATGGCAAAACTGGCGCGCGATGCAGGCTTCACCGGCGTGCGGTTGGTGCCGACCTCGGGCAAGCCTGGCGTGTTCGGCAGGATCGACGCAGGCGCGAAGACGACGGTGGGGATTTATTTCATGTACGACGTGAAGCAGTTTGTGCCGGAGGAGTGGAGCTCGCCGCCACTTGAGGCCAGGCTCGTACCGATGGAGGGGCTGGGGACGGTCTGCATGGGGCGCGGAGCAGTCAACCAGAAGGGACCGGAGAACTCGTTTCTGAGCGCGCTGATGGCCTTCAAGGCCGCAGGAAAGAAGCTGCCCGTGAATCTTGTGCTGGTATGCGAGGGCGAGGAGGAGATCGGTTCGCCGCACTTCGCCCAGGTAGTGCGAAGCCCTGAAGTGCTGGCGGAGTTGAAGAAATGCATCGGCGTCTTCATGCCGGAGGCTGGACAGCAACGCGATGGGACGGTAGAGGTTTCGCTGGGCGCGAAAGGCGTGGTGGAGCTGGAGCTGATCTCGAGCGGAGAGAAGTGGGGACGCGGGCCGAAGCATGACGTGCACTCAAGCCTGGAGGCGGCTGTGGACTCGCCGACATGGCATCTGGTGCAGGCGCTGAACACGCTGATCGAGAAGGACGGACACACGCCCGCGGTGGAGGGATTCTTCGCCAACGCAAAGCCGCTGACGCCGGCACAGAAGAAGATGATCGAAATCTCCGCATCGAAGACGAGCGAAGCGGGGCTGAAGAAGAGCCTGGGCGCAGAACATTGGGTGCACGATGCGACCTGGGTCGACTCAAGAATGCTGCTGGAGTCGCAGCCGACGATCAACATCGAAGGGCTGGTGGCCGGGTATACGGGGCCCGGCGGAAAGACTGTGCTGCCGCATCGTGCGGTAGCGAAGATCGATATGCGTCTGGTGCCGGACATGACCGCGGAGGATACGCTCGCGAAGCTGAAGGCTCATCTTGTGAAGCATGGGTTCGACGATATCGAGGTGAACATGAGCGGAGGCTATGATCCGACGTCGACCGACCCCGACAGCAAATTGATTCAGACGCAGCTGGCGACCTATCGCAAGCTGGGACTGGACCCGGGGCTTTGGCCACGGAGTGCGGGCTCTTGGCCCGGGTTTGTGTTTACGGGCGCACCGTTGAACCTGCCCGCGGGGCACTTCGGATTGGGACATGGAACGGGAGCGCACGCTCCGGATGAGTACTACCTGATCGAGTCGACAAATCCGAAGGTGCAGGGGCTCGATGGGGCGATCGGCTCGTTCGTGGAGTACCTGTATGCGTTGGCGTAAGCCCCTACAGCCTGTATCAGCCCGTGTTGCGTAGCCCCGCACTGATGCCGTTGATCGTGGCGGAGATGGCGCGGTTGAGCTCAGGCGAGTCGGATTCGCCGTTTGCGGCTGCAGTGCGTTTGCGGCGGATGAGTTCGACCTGGATCAGCGACATGGGATCGACGTAAGGGTTGCGCAGGCGGATGGACCGGTTCAGCACCGGGTTGGTTTCGAGGAGTGATTTTTGTTTCGTGATCTCGAGGATCATGCGGTGAGTTAGATTGAACTCGGCTTCGAGCGTTGTGAAGACGCGGTTGCGCAGCGCTTCGTCTTCGACCAGCGAGGCATACAGGCGGGCGATGCCGAAGTCGGCCTTGGCGAGCGCCATCTCGACGTTGCGAATGATGTCGAGGAAGAGCGGAAATTCGCGGGCCATGGTCTGGAGTTGCTGCAGCGCGTCCGGGTTTGATTGGATGAACTCGTTGAGCGCGTGGCCTACGCCAAAGTAGGCGGGGACGAGCTGCCTCGATTGCATCCAGCCGAAGACCCACGGGATGGCGCGAAGATCGGCCATGGACTTTTTGCCGCTGCGCTTGGCGGGACGGGAGCCGAGGCGCGCGTGTTCGAGTTCGGCTACAGGAGTGGCCTGCTCGAAGTAGATGAAGGTGTCGGGGTTATCGACGATGTGTTTGCGGTAGAAAGTGTATGAGGTGGTGGAGAGCCGGTCGAGCGCGGCCTCCCATGCAGGAAGAATCTCGCCGGTGAGGTGCGGCGTCTTTGCATGGCGTTGCAACGCCGCGTCGGGCCGGGCAAGCGCATCGAGGCTCGCGGCAATCATCAGCTCAAGATTGCGCTCTGCGAGAATGACGTCGGAGTACTTCCAGTTCAGCACCTCGCCCTGTTCGGTGATACGGAGTTCGCCGGTGAAGCTGTCCATCGGCTGGGCGAAGATGGCGCGGTGAGTGGGGCCGCCGCCGCGACCTACCGTACCGCCGCGTCCATGGAAAAGCCGCAGAATCACATTGCATTCGCGAGCAACTTCGTGGAGGGCGCGGTGGGCCCTGTAGATCTCCCATGTGCTGGTGATCATGCCGCCGTCCTTGTTGGAGTCGGAGTAGCCGAGCATCACCTCTTGCTGGCGACCCCAGGATTCAAGGAGAGGTTCGTACGCTTTGGACGTCCAGAGCGAACGCATGATGGCAGGGGCGTTCTGCAGGTCTTCGATGGACTCGAAGAGAGGCACGGGCTGGAGGCCAGGGTCTGAGTAGTCGGTTATGACAAGATCGGGGTATATGGCGGGACTAGCGTTGGGTCCTTCCACCGTGACTCCGCCGAGACGGGCGAGCCAAAGGACGTGGAGGACATCCTCGGCGCTGGTCGCTCCGCTGATGACGTACTGGCGGATGGATTCCGGCGCGTAGGTTTGTTTGAGTTCGGCGATGGTGCGGAAGGTGTCGAGGACTTCAGCGGTTTGTTCGGTCAAAGCCCGCGGAAGCGCGAGGGACTCAGAGGATTCCGCTGGCTGCCAGGCAGAGATCTCGGCGATGGCGGCGGCGTGGACGCGGGCGTGCTGGCGAATGTCGAGCGTCTGTAGATGCAGCCCGTAGGTGCGAACCTCCATCAGCAGCGGGTCGATGAGCATCTCTGCCAAACGGTGGCCGCTGTGTTCGACAAGCGAGTTGCGAAGGACGGTGAGATCGGAGAGAAGATCAGTCCCGCGGGTATAGGGCGTAAGCGCGGGATTGGCGGGAACCGGAACGGCAGACTGCGGTGTGGCGCCCAGCCGCATCATGATGCAGGCGATGAGGAGCCGGACCGATTCGTGGGGGAAGCGCTCTTCGAGGGCATTCTGACCCGCGGTGCGAAGCAGGCTGAGATAGCGTTCGAGCAGGGTCATGAGTTCGGCGGAGACCGGAACCTGCTGGGTCGAGCTGGCGAGCTGCTCAAAGATGTTTTGCAGCCGTCTGCGGTAGTGGGTTTGGAGAAGAGAATGGGCCATCGCGAGAGCGTCGCGAGTAGCCTGCGGAGTGACGAACGGATTGCCGTCACGGTCGCCGCCGATCCAGGAGCCGAAACGAATGAGCAGGGGCAGGTCGCAGATATTTGTAACTGAATCTGTTGCACTATTGCATGGGTACTCCGCGGCGAGAGCGGAGGCAACCTCGCCATAAAGCACCGGCAGCGTGTCGAAGAGGCTCGACTCGTAGTAGTCCAGCGCCATGCGGATCTCGTCGCGGACGGTAGGGCGTGCGCTGCGAACATCGTCGGTCTGCCAGAGGGCGGTGATCTCGGCGATGAGGTCGCGCTCGAGGGCTTCGAGTTGAGGTTCGGGCACGGGGATACGGTCGAGCTGTTCGAGCAGGTCGGAGATGCGGCGGCGTTTGAACATGACGCTGCGGCGTGCGACTTCGGTTGGGTGTGCCGTGAACACTGGCGACACGCAGATGCGGCTAAGCAGCGTGTAGGCCTCGTCAGCGCTGACGCCAGCCTCGCGCAGACGGCGAAGGGTGCCGCGCAGATCACCGCGCTGGACGGCGCTTGTGGATGACGCGTTTTCGTTAAGTTGATGGGAGAGCCGGCGACGCTTGCGATGGTTGGTCTCGGCCAGATTGATGAGCTCGAAGTAGAAGCCGAAGGCTCGTGTGAGCTGGTAGGAGGCGGGAAGATCGAGGGTGCGAACGCGGTCGAGCGCCTGCTGAAGATGAGCGCTGGCGGAGGCTGCGTTCGCGGCGCCACTTTGCGGGGCCTCGGCCTCGCGGCGGGCGATGGCGGTCCGGCGGAGAGCTTCGACAGCGTCGTAGAGAGAGTCGCCGGCCTGTTCGCGGAGAACCTCGCCTAGGAGCATGCCGAGAGAGCGGACGTCGCGGCGAAGCGGAGCTTCTTTCAGTTCGCCGGTCGGGGCTTGCAGCTCGGCGAGGCGTTGCGGCCAGTCAGTTGGAGTCCAAAGGGACGGCATGATTGATTATGCACCGGCGGGCGAGACCCTGAACCCCGGCTCCTCTACCGCCCACTTCCTGCGTTCTGAAGTAGGCGAAATCAGAGAGCCGCGGCACGACAGAACGGCTCTTTCCGGATCTCGTCCATCAGCGGCGTGGTAAGAAACTCCGCGGACCGGCTATCGAGAATAAGCCGGAGGGTGCGAAGAGCAACCATGTATCGGAGATAGTAAGTGATCTCTTCGAGATTGGCGATAGAAGTAAAATCACTGTGCTGAAAGAGTCCACCAGCCAAAGACTGGTTACATGACGTGCGCGATCTTCTCCAGCTCTTCCTGCAGGCATCGCAGAGAGCAGGTGATGGACTCCATTCGAAACGCCGCAGTGCGAGCGTCCTGGGTGGAGACGCCGTAGCCGCGAGCGGCTAGGAAGCTGCTGATAAGGTCCGCGGCCTGCCAGGAGTCGAGACCGGACTTCATGAGGTCTTCGCGCAGACCCGTGAGGTCAGCATCGGCAAATCGTTCGACATGAGCGGCCTTAGCCTTTGTCATCTGCGTTGCTCCTGCCAGGTGTAGAAACTCTCTAGTTCTTGAGACGCAAAAAAACCGTTCGAGGTTACTTAATTCAGAAACCAGACACACTCCGCTTGCACATCGATTCGGTCACTATAAAGAACTACGTATAAAAAATTCGTCAAATTTCGCGCCCATCGAAGGACTAAAGTGCGCGATGAGCCAGCAAAACGGGAATGCCATCGACAATCGGATAGCGCTTCCCGCAGCCCTGACACCGTATGGCTGTCGCCTCAAGTTGCAGGGACTGATGGCAGACCGGGCAGACAATCCGGCGCAGATCCTCTGCCGTCAGCGGTTGTGCGCTCATGGCCGTATCTTAGCGAATCTATTTGGCGAGAGAGCGCGATACCATGGAGGAGATGAAGATAACTCCGCGAATTTTAAATGGCATTGCAATTGCTGAAGAGATTAAAGCCGAGGTGGCGGTCGACGTTCAGGCGCTCGTGGCACAGGGGATCACTCCCGGGTTGGCGGTGATTCTGGTGGGCGAAGTACCAGCGTCGCAAATTTACGTTCGCAGCAAAATAAAGACCTGCGGCGAGTTGGGAATCTTCAGCGAGATGCTGACGCCTTCCGAGAGCATTACAACCACCGAGATGCTGGCACTGGTGGACAAACTGAATGCGCGCGACGACATCGATGGAATTCTGATTCAGCTGCCACTCCCCAGACACGTCAACACGAAGAGGTTGTTGGAGGCTGTGTCCCCGAATAAGGACGTCGACGGGTTCCATCCTGTGAACGCCGGAAGGCTGCAGAGCGGACAGCCAGGGCTTGCGCCGTGTACTCCGGCGGGAATCATGGAGATTCTGCGGCGCAGCGACCTTCCGGTTGCCGGACAGAATGCAGTGGTTGTCGGCCGGTCGGATATTGTTGGCAAGCCGGCGGCGATGATGCTTCTGAACGCCTCGGCGACGGTGACGGTCTGCCACAGCAAGACGGAAGATCTGCCGAAGTTCACCCTGGCCGCCGACATTCTGGTTGCCGCGATGGGACGGCCAGGATTTGTAACCGCGGAGATGGTAAAGCCGGGCGCGACCCTGATCGATGTCGGCATCAACCGCATAACCGATCCCGCTGAGGTCGAGGAGTTCTTTCCCAACGACCCCGAGCGCGCAGCGACCTTTGCCAAACGCGGCTCCGTGGTCGTCGGAGACATCCATCCCGCCGCGTTCGCAAAAGCCGGAGCCTACACGCCTGTGCCCGGCGGCGTAGGCGCGCTGACAATTGCTATGCTGATGCGGAATACGGTGACGGCGGCGAAGCTCCGCCGCGGAATCGCCGGCGAAGTATTTCAGGAGAAGCGATAGCCGCCATGCTGCGGGTTGGCCTCACAGGCGGGTTGGGAAGCGGCAAGTCCACCGCCGCGCGGTTATTTGCAGCGCTCGGGGCAAACGTGTTGCAGTCCGACGCCATCGGGCGCGAACTGATGGAGCCGGGGCAGACCGTCTATGCGGCAATCGTCGATCACTTTGGCAAGGATGTCGTGCAGCCCGACGGACGGCTGGACCGCGCTGCGCTGGCGAAGATAGCATTCGACAAGGGGCGGGTTGAAGAGCTGAATGCGATCGTTCATCCGGCCGTGATCGCCCGGCAGGCGGAGTTG
This sequence comes from Edaphobacter sp., assembly GCA_025462755.1. GTDB lineage: Bacteria > Acidobacteriota > Terriglobia > Terriglobales > Acidobacteriaceae > Edaphobacter. The sequence goes on along the minus strand of JAOAPF010000074.1, from coordinate 4,543 downwards.
ACCGAAGCAATATTTCAGCAGGACCCGCGTGCGGTCGTCGTCGTCGAGTCCGCGCTGATCTTTGAGACAAAGTATGGCGAGACAAAGTACGGCGAGACGAAGCCCAGCGAAACAAAGCCCAGAGAAACAAAACACGGCGATTCTCAAGCCACCGAAAGAGCACGTTGGCACAATCGCTTCGACCGGATCATTCTCGTCACAGCTCCCGAGGAAGTGAAGATAGCGCGGTTTGTGGCTCGCTCCGTTGCCGGCGAACCTATTACCGCTGAGCGGCGGGAGACGCTGGAAGCCGAGGCGCGGCTGCGTCTCGCGCAACAGATTCCGGACCAGCAAAAAAGCGGCCTGTCCGACTATGTCCTGACCAACGGCGGCCCGTTGACGGAGTTGGAGTGGCAGGTAGACCAGCTCTGGCCGATCCTGAAAGCAGCGGCCGGATAAAGATCCCCCTCGCCGCAGCATATTGACAGCAAATAACTTATACCCGGTGGCAGACCGGGGAACGTATGGCTCAGTACAATCGTATTGTCAGCAGGCTACGTCTGCGATTTGAAAAGATTAGGTCGTGTACACGATGAAATTGCGTCCCGTTCTTCTTGTTGTCCTTATTCTCTCCGCTTTTTATTACGTCACGACCCACGTTGGGTCGACGAATGCGTTCACGCCCTGGCTGCACCGTGCCGCCCCTCCGGCTGCCGCAACCGCATCCGGCGCAAGCACCGCGGCGGTCAAAGGCCCGATGGGAAGCTTCGAGCTGACCGAAGCCGATGCCGCTCCCGCCTACGACACCGAGGAGCAGCAGAACATCGCCGTCTACAAAAAGGCGCTGCCCTCCGTCGTCAACATCCTCTCGACGGCGGTGTCCTTCGATTTTTTTTACGGTCCGGTCCCCCAGCAGGGGCAGGGTTCAGGCTTCATTCTCGACAAGCAGGGACACATTCTGACCAACAACCACGTCATCGACAACGCGCAGAAGGTTGAGGTCACGCTCTCCGACAAGCACAAATACAAGGCGACCGTCGTCGGCGTCGACAAGGCGCACGACCTCGCACTGCTGCAGATCAACAATGCGCCCGACTTGCAGCCCGCGACCCTTGCTGAATCGGCAAACCTTACCGTAGGTCAGCGGGTGTATGCGATCGGCAATCCGTTCGGGCTCTCGGGAACTATGACGCGCGGCATCATCTCCGCGATCCGCTCGATCCGCGGACCGGGCAACAGCCCCATCGAGGACGCAATCCAAACCGATGCCGCGGTGAATCCGGGAAACTCCGGGGGGCCGCTGCTGAACTCGCGCGGCGAGGTGATCGGCGTTACCACGCTGATTGCAAACAATGGCGCCGATCAATCGTCCGGCATCGGCTTTGCCATTCCCGTAAACACGGCGAAAGCGGTGATCGCCGACTTCGCCAAATATGGCCGCATTCGCCGGCCTTCGCTCGACATTTCCACCCTGGCCATCGCTCCCGATATTGCTGAGCAGATCGGACTGCCCGCCGACTATGGTGTCCTGATTCAGCGTGTGCTGCCCGGCGGCGCCGCCGACAAGGCTGGCCTGCGCGGCGGCTCGCAACGAGCGGGTTACCTGGGCAACATGGCCGTGATGAGCGGCGGCGACCTGATCATCGCCATGGACGGGCAGGAGATCGCCAATACGCAGGACCTTGCCGCCGCAATGAACTCCCACAAGGCCGATGACGAGGTGACCCTGACGATCTTCCGTGGACGACGGAAGATGGAGGTGAAGGTGAAGCTCAGCGACGCGACGAGCGAAAAGGCGCCGCTGGGCCAGCAGGCGAATTCGTAACTGCCAAAGTTACTTTTCGCCGATCGCGGACGGCTGCCCATCTTGCGGGCTCAGACGAACGTAGCGGCGGCCCTGAATGACGTATTGGCCGCTCAGGACGCGAGCAATGGCTTCAGGATAGGCAAGGTGTTCCTGCTCCAGAATGCGCGCCGAAAGCGTCTCCGCGGTGTCGTCGTCGTTGACCGGCACCGCCTTCTGCAGAATGATCACGCCGTGATCGACGGCTTCATCGACAAAGTGGACGCTGCATCCCGCGAGTTTAGCGCCATAGTCGAAGGCCTGCCTCTGGGCGTCAAGGCCGGGAAATGCGGGCAACAGCGAAGGGTGGACGTTCAGAATGCGGTTGGGAAAGGCTGCGATGAAGGCCGGCGAGATGATGCGCATGTAGCCGGCCAGGCAAACGATATCGACCTTGTGCTGCTGTAGCCGCGCGATCATCTCGGCATCGTGTTCGGCCCGCTTGCGCCCCACGGAAGGAACGGCGGAGGCCGGCAGTTGCAGCGCGTGGGCGGCGGCAAGGCCGGCAGCGTCTTCGACGTTCGAGAGCACGATGGCGATTTCGGCGCCGGGCAGGCGCTGTTCGCCGATCGCTTTGGCGATGGCAAGAAAGTTCGAGCCTCTGCCGGAGAGGAGGATGCCCAGGCGCTGCATGCAGGATTCCCTTTCGTTAATTGTAGGCGTTGCGCGGCTCATCCTATTTGGCGCGTCGGGCGAGGCAAAAAGGAAGCGGCAGGCATCATCGCGCGTTGGGCAGCAGACCCTGTTCCACCAGCACGGGCGGTCGGCGGTGCTTTGTCGCCTGTTCGTACGCGTAAGCCCAGCCCAGCAGGTCGCCGTCTTTCCACAGGCGGGCGGATATCTCCAAACCGAACGGGAGCCCCCCGGGGTAGAACCCTCCGGGAACCACCACCGCCGGAACACCAATCATGTTCACCCAACCCGTAGCGCTATGCGGACCTCCGCTGATGCGCCCGTCCTGCGGCATGGTCTCGTCCGGCGGAGGCATCTGCGCCGCCGGGTACACGAGCCCGTCGAGGTGCAGTCGATCCAGCGCCTCGTCATACATCTCAAGCGCTTTCTTTCGAGGTGTGAAGAAGTTCGCGTCCGCCTGCGGGTCGCTCTCTATCAACGCCTGCGCCACGGCCCGCCGTCCTTTTCCTGTCGCCGGATCGGTGACGCCGACGATCGTAGCCGGTAACGGCGAGCCCACCGCCTTCTCGTACTCCGCAGCCGAGTGATACTGCGTCGGCCCGTACTCCGCCAGGAATTTTTCCGTTCCTTCGCGAATGTACGGCACCGTCCCCACACGCGCCACGGTTACAGCGAAGCTGTCAGGCAGAATCGAATCGTCGAAGACGACCGTGGCTCCCGCAGCGCGCAGGCCTTCTATCGCCTTCATAAAAGCCTCGCGCGTCTCTGGACGCAGCTTTTCAACCGCGTCTGTTGTCTGCACTGCCACCTCGGTAGGCGTCGCAGACGAAGGAATGCCCTGGAACGGAATCCCCGCTCCCGAGAGTACAAACGCGGGAACGCCGAAGCGTTTGCCCTTCAACGCGTCGGCCTTCAGATAGTGCGCGTACGGGCCGGGTTCAGCCTTAGCGGCAGAACCAGCCGTGCGTGGATCCATCGCATCCTCTCCCGCCATCACGTCGAGAGCAATTACCGCATCAGTCACATCCCGCGCGATCGGCCCTGTGTTGTCGAGCAGCCAATCCAGCGGCGCGATGCCCGCGATGCTCACCAGGCCGCGCGTCGGAAACACGCCGACCACGGAGCTGGTCGCAGACGGCATCCGAATCGAGTTGCCTGTATCGGTTCCGTTGCCGAGCAGCGCCATGTTCGCGGTAACAGCCGTGACCGTGCCTCCAGAAGAGCCTCCCGGACTGAAGCGAACATCATAGGCATTTCCCGTGCGCCCGTAGGCGGTGCTGCGATTGGTATCGCTAGCCGCAAAATCCGGCATATTCGTGTGACCGAGGATGACAGCCCCTGCCGCACGCAGTTTGGCAACGATGGTCGCGTCCTTAGGCGCGACCAGCTCATGCCCCGCAATCATGTAGCCCTTCCATCCGTCGGTCGTGATCAGCCCCTTGATGCTGGTGTTCGCCTTGATCACAACCGGAACGCCCCACATCGGCCCGCGGCGAAAGCTGCTTCCCCCCGCCTTCGCCTCCGCGTCCTCACGAGCCGCCGTAGCCAAAGCGCCCTTCTCGTCCAGAGTCTGCACGGCGCGATAGATCCCGTTGTATTTGGCAATCCGCGCCATGTACCACTGCACTACCTCGGTGACCGTGTACTTGTGGCTGCGGTATAGCTCTTCCAGCTGCGGGATGGTGACCTCGAGAAGATCCCGGTCCATGGCATTGTGGAAACCGTTCTTCGCGGTCGAGCCAGCCGTTGTCTGCGCGCTCAATGATCCACAGGCCATGGTGACCACGACGAGAAAATACCAAAAACCGACCCGTATCTTCATGAAATCCTTCAGAGGAGATGATTGCTTTCTATGAGAACACAGGTGCGCTTGCATCGGCATCCTGTTCATGCGGCTGACCTGACCGAAGACCGGGCTCCCATCCTGTGTGGGTTTTGAGTCAGTCTCCGCCCATCGGAGCGAAGCCATATTTATGGCCTTGGCTAGTAATATTACGAGCGCGCCGAACGCAGTCTTCCGGTACGATTGTGCAGATCGATTCCCCTGCAGTCCGAATGTCGAACCGGACCCAACCAGTCAGCGAAGGA
>JAOAPF010000048.1 GCA_025462755.1 Edaphobacter sp. | reverse complement strand
GCTGAAGGAGGGACGCGGTGATCTGGAAAGTTAAGGTGATGAAGCCGATCTGCGTGAAGTTCAGATGGAACGATGCTTTGAGGATGGGGTAGATGGAGGGCAGCAGCGACTGCATCATGTCGTTGAGCACATGGCAGAAGCTGACAGCCGCCAGGACGCGGAACATGGTTTTTTCTTCGGTGGTGTTGGCTGGGTTTATTGCTTGCTTCGCTACGGCCTGGGTGCTCATTCCGGCTTTCTCCGCAACCTCTTTTTGTTATGTTAGCGTTCTTGTCCGCCTCTTTGTTATCGCGGACAGGTCATTCTCTCTCGAGGACCGTTCGAGATACGGAAAGAGGCAGGGTGTCTCTGATTGCCTGAGCACGAGACGAGTGGGGTTGTCGGCGGGGGTAGAAAAGCGGATTTCTCCACTTCGCTGCGCTCCGGTCGAAATGACGGCGTTTTTGTTGGGTCAAGGGCATGGTTGAAGGAGTGGCTGAGCCGTGGCCAAGGGCTGAGAGCAAAGGCAAAAGCAGGTCCTCCGCCTTCGGCGAAGGATGACAACAAAAATGCAGATGCTAGATGCGAACTGCACAAGCAAAAGCAAAGACGAATCTGAGGTTCTGCGTTGATCGGGAGTTACCAGCCGCGGGTTTGCATAAGTTGGGACTCTTCGATGGCTGCGGCGGCTAGGCCCTTCATGGTGCCGGTGACGGATTCGCTGGCCTCCGCGACGATCTTGGGGTCATTGAAGTGAGTGGTGGCGATGACGATAGCGCGGGCGCGGGAGACGGCCTCTTCGCGCTCCTTCGGATCGTTCTCGACGTCGAGCGGAGTGGCGCGCTCCTTCATGAAGATGCCGGAGCCTACGAAGACGGTTTCTGCGCCTAGCTGCATCATGAGGGCCGCATCGGCTGGGGTGGCGATGCCGCCTGCGCTGAAGTTGGGGACGGGGAGCTTGCCGTTTTTGGCGACCATCTTTACCAGCTCGTATGGCGCGCCATGGACTTTGGCGGCGTTGTAGAGTTCTTCGTCGCCTAGGACCGTGAGGGCTTTGATTTCGCGGACGATCTGGCGCATGTGCTGGACGGCGTGAACGACGTCGCCGGTGCCGGGCTCGCCTTTGGTGCGGATCATGGCTGCGCCTTCCGCGATGCGGCGGAGGGCCTCGCCGAGGTTGCGCGCGCCGCAGACGAAGGGCGTGGTGAAGGCGTGCTTGTCGATGTGGTAGGTCTCGTCGGCGGGGGTGAGGACTTCGGACTCGTCGATGAAGTCTACGCCGAGATGTTGCAAAACCTGCGCTTCTGCAAAATGCCCGATGCGGGCCTTGGCCATGACGGGGATGGTGACGGTGGCCATGATCTCTTTGATGAGTTTGGGACTGGCCATGCGGGCGACGCCGCCCTCGGCGCGGATCATGGCGGGGACTCGCTCGAGCGCCATGACGGAGATGGCTCCGGCCTCTTCGGCGATGCGGGCCTGCTCGACGTTCATGACGTCCATGATGACGCCGCCTTTGAGCATCTCGGCGAGGCCGAGCTTGAGGCGGAGGGACGGGGAGTCGAAGGACGATGCGCCGAAGTTGCCGTTGTTGGTGTGATCTGCCATGGGATTTCTCCTGAATTCTGTGTCTGGCGCGCGGCGGTGGGCGCATTGCGCTGCCTGAATGTCCGCGAGAGTTTAAGTTTAGCAGTTTTGTATTGGGATGACGCGCTGACGAGAAGGCCTCAAACGTAGACAGAGCATCCTCTTGCCTCGAGATCCGCTGTCCAGACGGGCAGCTCCAGGGTGGTGACCCATCTCAAGTCCAATTTTTCCAACCGGGGGAGCGTCGCAATCGCCGAGGGTAACTCAGTCAAGGGATTGCCCCGGAGATCAATTTGACGTAGTTGCTGCATTGCTCCGATGGTCCTGGGCAACGAGGTCAGCCGGTTGTTCCTGAGGTGGAGTTCTCGCAGGCGCGTAAGTTGTCCGATCGACGCCGGCAGGGATTGCAGGCGGTTGTCGGTTAGTCGAAGCTCCAGCAAACCGGACATGCTGGAGACGCATTCCGGGAATTCTTCGAAGGCATTCTCGCTGATGTTGAGATAACGCAGGCGAGTTAGATTGCCAAAAGCAGGCGGCAAGGAGGCCAAGCGGTTGTCGTGCAGGTAAAGGAAATCTGTGAGATGGGGAAGGCCGCCGATCTCATCGGGTAGCTGGGGCAGCCGGTTATGTCCGAGGTCGAGTGTGCGCAGCTTTTTCAAAAGGCCGATCTGGCGGGAGAGCTCGGACAGGCTGTTGTCGGCCAGGATCAGTGTCTCGATCTCGGTTTGTTGCCACACAGAATCTGGTACTTGGCCGAGGGTCTTCTTCCATAGATTCAGGATTGGTGTGGAGGGAGCCGGCATGGGATTTATCTTATGGCCGCTTTGCGGTATTAACAACGTTGGCGCCGGGATGCGGATTTCGCGAAAAATTCAACTGCGCTTCATTCGTAGTGATGGGTAACAGCGTCATGCTTCGCGTACAAGGCGGTGTGTCTGCCGCTGAATTGCCCCGGGGAGGTTTGGATGGACGCTGAACTGACGATTGTGATTCCTGCGAAGAATGAAGTGAAGATGCTGCCGAAGTTGTTGGAGTCGCTGTGCCGGCAGGACTACGAGGGGATGCCGGCGACACGGGTGCTGGTGGCGGATGCGGGGTCGACGGATGGGACGGTGGAGGCGGCGCTGGGATTTCGTGATCGGCTGAAGGTAGAGGTCGTGGCGGGTGGGCTGCCTTCGGTGGGACGAAATGCCGGGGCGCGGCTGGCGACAACGAAGTATGTGCTTTTTCTGGATGCAGATGTGGAGTTGCCGGAACCTTCGCTGGTGCGACGGGCTTTGTGGCGGATGAGGCGGCGGGGACTGCATCTGGCGACGACGAATATTGCCTGTCGGGAGGGTGGATTCTTCGACGATGTGCTGTATGCGGGGAGTAATTTGATGCAGCGGGTCGGATCGTTTACGAAGCCGTTTGCTACGGGGATGTTTATGCTGTTCGATCGCGAGGCGTTCTGGCGGCTCGGTGGGTTCAATGAGCGGGCGCTGTTTGCGGAGGACTATCTGCTATCGAAGGGCGTGGCGCGGATCCGGTTTCGCATTGTGCGCGGACGGGTGCTGACGACGAACCGCAGGTTTCAGAAGTTGGGGCACGGCAGGATGGTTTGGATGTTCTTGAAGACGATGCTGCATAGTTGGGACGATGGGTATTTTTTGGAAGACCAGGGCTATTGGGGTGAGGTTGGTTAGGGTTGTCTGATGCTCACGGAAGGTGGTCGTGCTTCACACGATGCCCACATCTCAGAATCGAGATATGGGGCACCCGAATTTGTGGCGGATTCAGGGTTGGGGGGCGGTGAAGCCGGCGGCGGCGAGGACTCTTTCGTCGAGGGCGATGAAGACGCCTTTGGCGCGGGCGAGGACGGTGCCGTCGGGACGCTGGATTTCGGCTTGGTGGAAGAGCTTGCGGTCGGGGGTGCCGTCTGGCTTGGTGGGGCGGTTGAGATGGCGGGCGATGAGGACCAGCGGTTGGTAGAGGGGGACGGGGCGGAGGTAGTCGACCTCCATGTGGCGGGTCATGGCGAGGACGTTGAGGGGGCGGTTGAGCTTGCTCATGGCCTCGTCGAGGAGCGCGGCTACGATGCCGCCATGGATGTGGCCTGGAGGGCCTTCGTGCATGCGGTCGAGCTGGATTTGTGCGGTGGCCGTGATGTGGTCGGGTGTGGATGTGTCGGTGGTGAAGGTGAGGTGGAGGCCTTGGGGGTTGGCGGGGCCGCAGCCGAAGCAATGGTTGGCGCGTTCGTCGATGGTGGGGGCGTCCATCGAGGCGGGGGTGTGGCGGGTTGCGTCGGGTGTTGGCATAGGTTCTGGTTTGCACGTTAGCACAGTGCAGGGTGGAATGAATAGTGATTCAGTTTTTGCGGTGGGGCTGGGATGGCGGCCTCTCCGAGGGGATGTGTGCAGCTTCGAAACGAAAATGCGAGGATTCCTCTCCTTCGACAAGCTCAGGGTCAGAGTGACACGGCTTTTCGTCGCTGAAGATGGTTCACTTGGTGCAGATTTCGAGGATGCCGGGGCCGAATTTCTCTATTTTTTCGTGGCCGAGGCCGTGGATGGTTTTTAGTTGCGCGAGGGTTTGTGGGCGGGCAAGGACGATGCTGCGGAGAATGGTAGAGGCGAGGACGAAGAAGAGCGGGAGGTTTAGCTTTTCAGATTCGGCTTTACGCCACTCTCGGAGGCGTTGGTCCAGAGCTTGTTGTTCGGGGGTTAAGGTTTCGGTGGGTTCGGGTGTGGTGGTGGTGCGGGGACGGGTGAAGGATTCGGCCGTTTCCTGTGCCGTTGGTGCTGTGGAAGAAGAATGCGGGGGTCTCTCCGCTACGGCGGCAGAATGCGCCGCCTTCGGTCGAGATGACGCTTCTTTGGGGATGCGCGAATAGGGTACGGAAGATGTAGTGCGACGCGTGGACGGTGGAGCGGCAGCGCCAATGGTTGCTTCGGAGCGGCAGAGAGCGATGATGTCGGCGCCGTAGCGGTCGGCTTTTTCGGGGCCTATGCCGGAGACCGTGTGGAGTTCGGCGATTGTCGTAGGACGCGCGACGACGAGGTTGTGGAGGACGCTGTCGCCGAAGACGATGAAGGCGGGTTTGCCGGTCTTCGCGGCTTCGGCTTTGCGCCATGTGCGGAGATTCATTTCGAGGGATTTTTGTTCGGAGGTGTAAGCGGCCGTGGTTTCTTCGCGTTCGGATTTTTGGGAGGCTTTGGAGGGCTTTGGACTGGGGCTTTTGCCGGAGTTTTTTCGCCGAGAAGAAGTTGTTGTTGTGTTGGCGGAGGAGTCTTTGAGGAGTAGGTCGGGTGGCAGGGGGCCGGTCAGGGTGCGGCCTTCGTGGGTAAGAGCGGCTTTCTTGAAGGTGATGAGGTTGCCTTCGGGATTGGTCCACTGATCTTGATTTAATGTGATCAAACCTGCTCGGGTTAGCGCGTCGAGGAGCGTGTCGAAGATCTTGCGGTCGGCGGCGGGGGTGTTGCGGAGTTCTCCGGTTGAAAGCTCGGTGTGGAGTTTGCCGGTGGCGCGGGTCTGGCCTTCGAGTGCGCGGAGGATGGCGCGGAGTTGGCGTTCCTCTTCCGTCGTGGGCGGGCGGAAGGTTTGGGCCGTGGCGTTTTGCGGGGCGCAGAAGTCGCAGTGGCCGCAGGGGCGGAGGCCGTCGGCGGTGTCGCCGAAGTGTTGGATGAGGGCAGCCATGCGGCACTGCGGGGATTCGGCGAACTGGACCATGCGGTCGATCTGCCCGCGACGGAAGGCGATCTGGTCGTCGTAGCCTTTTCGCCATGCGGCTCGGTTGGGCGCGTCTTCGCTGGCTCGTACGTTGCCGGCCATGTCGATGGTGGCTGCGCCCTGGGCGATGAGTTTTTCTACGGCCTTGTCGAAGGTCTCGGAGTCCAACTTCAGGCGTTGACGGAGAAGGTCGGGCATTTGGTAGTCAAGAGTGAGGAGGGCAGCGACGCGGGTGAGTTCGGTGATGGCGGGGTAGTCGCGCTCGAGGAAGAAGTCGTGCATCTTGCGGTCGGCGAAGGAGTGGAGTAGCACCGTTCGGGATGGCTGCCCGTCGCGGCCGGCGCGGCCGATCTCCTGGTAGTACTGCTCGACCGAGCCGGGGAGAGCGGTGTGGACGACGGTGCGGACGTCGGCCTTGTCGATACCCATGCCAAAGGCGATCGTCGCGACGACGACTTCCAGTTTTCCGGTGAGGAAGTGGCGCTGGACGCGCTCGCGTGTGGCGGGGTCGAGGCCGGCGTGATAGGCGGCGGCGCTTCCGCCGAGGGTGCTGGCAAGATCTTCGGCGGCCTTGCGTGACGGAGCGTAGACAATGGCGGGGCGGCTGGATTTTTCGCTGAGGAGCTTCGCAGTGAATTCGTTGCGGCGCGGTTTGGAGAGTTCGACGACCTCAATTGCTAGATTGTGGCGGCGGAAGCCGTGGATGAAGAGTTCGGGTTTTGTGAGCTGGAGTTGGGTGATGATGTCTTTTTGGACGGCTGGTGTTGCGGTTGCCGTGAGGGCGATGACGGGCGCGGGGCGGAGGGCGGGGAGGAAGTCGCCGAGGGTGCGGTAGTCGGGGCGAAAGTCATGGCCCCAGGCGGAGATGCAGTGAGCCTCGTCGATGGCTATGAGTGACGGTTTTTTTCTGGCGAGCATCGCGGGGAAGTTGGGGACGCGCATGCGCTCGGGTGCGATGAAGAGGAACTGGAGGGTTCCGTCGAGGTAGTCGCGGCAGGCTTGGCGGGCTTCGTCGCGGGAGAGGCCGGAGTGGATGCGGGCTACGCGGAGACCGGCGGCGGTGAGCTTGGTGGCCTGGTCGTCCATGAGGGCGATGAGAGGGGAGATGACGAGGGCGGTGCCGCCGCGGGCGATTGCGGGGAGCTGGTAGCAGAGGGATTTGCCTGCTCCTGTGGGCATGACGAGGAGGACGTCGCGGCCGTCGGTGGCGGCTCGGCAGACGGCTTCTTGATTGGCGCGAAAGGAGGTAAAGCCGAAGGTTTGGTGGAGCAGGGAGGCGAGCTGCATGAGCAGATTGATTTTCGCATGTTCTTCGTCTTTGGACGACAGCGAAGAATGTGCCTGAGAGTGGTTAGCCTGATGCGGTGTGTGAACGGAGCCCGATTGCAGGCGTGGGTCGTCCGGGTCAATCGTCTTCAGAACTTCTTCTGATATGAGATTTCGACCTTTAGGTCAACTGGTGCGGGCTTGCCTTGAAAGGTGGCGGGTTGGAATCGATATTTCTGTGCGGCTTCAATGCAAAAATTTTGCAGATCCATTGCGACGTCGTGCATTTCTTTGTCGCTGGGGTCGGGGGTGGATCGTACGATATGGATATCCGTTGGAATTCCGTTGGTGTCGACGGTGAGGGCCACAAGACAGCTTCCGGGAATATTGGCTTTCCGCATATTTTTTGGAATGTTTGGCTCCTCAGAGTGAACGAGTCTTGGAGCTGTGACCCCATCGCCGACGTGATACTTGCCGGCGGCGTCCGGGTTGGGGCGCGGTTGGTGGGGCTTCGCTGGAGCATTGGTTTGTTTGTCTGCATCTGCGGACGGGGCGGGTGTTGTTTGCTGGGACGAAGGCGACGGGCTTGCCAGACTTGTACCAGGAATCATGCAGCTGGCCATCAGCGACGCGAAACAAAGTTTTACTAAGGTAGACATACTTGCTCTCCGAGTCCGAAAAAGAGATTAGCATGATGGGCAACGCGGCGAACCTTTACTTGACCCCCACTGCAACCCTTCTCGACGAAGTATGTAGGCTTCGTAGCGCAGTGTGGTACCGAGGTTGAAGGGAGAGAGATATGCCCAATTCGCGACGAAGGTTTCTAACGGGAGCGGCAGCGACGATCGGGACGATGCCGTTGGTTCGGCCTGCAATGGCGGGGCAAAAAGGCACGGTTTCGGCGGATGCGATTTTGGCGCTGTTCAAAGCTTTGCCTGGGGATGTTGCGATTAAGATTCTTGCGCCTGCTGCGAATGGCAAGCCGGAGTTTCTGGTGGAGTCGAACGCTTCGAAGACGATGTTTGTGGGCAGTGCCATCAAGACGTTTATTCTTTGCGAGGCGCTGCGACAGGCTGATTCGCCTAATGTTGTGCAGACCTTGAAGACGAAACAACTGTCGCTCGATGCGAGTGTGTGGTCAGCGGATAGTGTGACGTTCAATCCGCCGAATCTTATTGGGAAGGTGTCGCAGCGTACTGCGTTCGAGGCGATGATACTTCACAGCGACAATACGGGAACGGATATGTCCATTAAGCAGGCTGGCCGGACAAGGTGCGCGCTCTCATCGCTTCGATTGGATTGAAGAGCACGATGATTCCGGACAGTACACGCTGCCTCTTCGGTTATCTGTTGGCCGCGAAGGATTCCAAGACATTTAGCTGGGAGGATCTGTGCGCGGCGGCGAACTCTTCGATGGTGAATTCGCCGATGAACAAGGTGGAGACAATGGCGTCTTCGGCGGATGATTTTATTTCCTACTATTCGCGTGCGCTGCAGGGCGAGTTTTTCAAGAATAAGGAGACGCTGCAGGAGTTCAGGCGAATACTTGCGATGAGCGATGCTATCTGGCTGCTGCCGTTGCCACTGGGGGTGAGCGCGTTCGTTAAAGGCGGAAGCATTGATGTTCCGGGCTTTCATGCAGTGTGCGTGCCGGGAGGAATGCTCTTCGACGACCGGTGGGTCTATTTCTGCTTGACTATCAACTGGTATGCGAAGGCGGAGACCGATGGGGAGACGGTCAAGGGTTTTGCTGCGGCCGGAAGCCGTGCGTTGACGATGGTGAAAGAGGCGCTCTCCGCCTAAGCTGTTGCGCGTAAGATACTTTTGCCGCTTGAGGGGACGTGCGGGTTAGCGCCAGGGGAATTTGCGACTTTCGGTGCTGTCGCGAAATCTGATAGGCATGATGTCAGGGGAGGTTGGATATGTATCTGATTGCGATTTGCGCGGTTGGATTGATTGTGCTGATCTTCGGGATTGTCAGGATAGTGCAGCTGCGGAACAGGCGGGAGCTGGAGAAATACAGCATCGACGTTGATGAGCTTCATGCGTTGCTTGAGTCGAAGAAGGACATCGTTGTGCTCGATGTTCGGCAGCCGCTCGATCTATTGGCACACTCGGAGATTATTCCGGGAGCAGTGAGGGTTCCGCCGAAAGAGGTGATGGAACAGGCGGAGTTGATTCCCAAGGACAAGGATTCGGTGGTCTATTGCACGTGCGTGAGTGAAAAGACCAGCCGTATGGTGTTGAAGAGTGCGCTTCATCTGAAGTTTTCGCGGATTCGATTTCTGAAGGGCGGGTTGGCAGCGTGGAAGGAAAAGGGTTATCCGGTGGAGGTGTACGATAAGCCCTTTCATCTCGATACGGCGCCTAGCCATTCATGACAGTGCTGTTGCGGACTTTTTCTTCCATGCGCCGACGATTGCGCCCATGAGGATGAGGTCGATGAGGTAGTAGCCGGTGTAGATGGCGAAGATCTGGAAGGTGCGAACCTCAAAGATGTACGCCTTGGCCCAACTGGTGGCGATGAAGCCGAACCAGATGACGGCGGCGCATAGAATGCCTCGGCGGGCGGTGTGTTCGCCTGAGGCTTGAATGCAGATGCTGAGGACGGCGGCGGCGATGACGGAGCAGAGGATGGCAACGGCGTATTGAACGGCTGGCGTGATGCCGGTTGCGGTCGTCAACCACTCCCGGGTGCGTCCGATGCCGGCGAGCCACTCGTTCATGAAGACACTGAACCATAAGGCTTCGAAGATAAACGAGGCGATGGCTGCGACGAGGATCGCTACCCAGTTGAGTCTGATGTTGCTCATCCTGCCCTCCGCTAAATTGTCCTGTTGATGTTGCAGGGAGCATATAGCGGAGGGGAGGGATGCGCAAGTCAGGCGTTCATGATCTTGTCGAGGGTGATAGGGAGGTCGCGGACGCGTTTGCCTGTGGCGTTGTAGACGGCGTTGGATATGGCGGCGGCGGCTCCTGTGATGCCGATTTCGCCGATGCCTCGTGAGCCGAGTGGGTTGAATTTGTAGTCGGGGATGTTGAGTGCGGTGACGTCGATCTCGTGGATGTCGGCGTTGACGGGGACGTGGTACTCGGCGAAGTTTTCGTTGACGGTGCGGCCGTAGGTTGGGTCGATGAGGGTCTCTTCGTGGAGGGCCATGCTGACGCCCCAGACGACTCCGCCGATGAGTTGGTTGGTGCCGGTCTTCGTGTTGATCAGGGTGCCGATGTCGTAGGTGCCGACCATGCGGCGGACGTGCACCATGTGGGTGTCGGCGTCGACGGCTACCTCGGCGAAGATGGCGCCCCAGGAGTGTGAGGAGAAGGAGTCGCGGTCTTTGGGCATTTCGGAGGTAGCGGTGGCTTCTACGGGGGTGTTGCCGTTGCGGGCGATGATGGTGGTGATGGTTTCGGATTTTTCCGGGTTGGATTTTAGGCAGAGCTTGCCGTCTTTGGTTTCGATGTCTTCGGTGGTGGCTCCGTGGAGCGGAGACTGAGTGTCGGCTATGGCGAGTTGGGCTAGTTTGAGCTTGGCCAGCGTGGCGGCGTCGTAGACCGCGGGGCAGACGGAGGCTGCGGTGGTGGACCCGCCGGAGCCGCCGGATGGGGGCAGGGTGGTGTCGCCTAGTTTGACGTCGACGAGGGCGGGGTCCATGAAGAGTGCGTCGGCTGCGGTCTGGGCGAGGATGGTGTAGGTGCCGGTGCCGAGGTCCTGGGTGCCGACTCCGACGAAGACGCGGCCGTTGGGGAGGAAGCGGACTACTGCGGAGGAGGGGCGGCGTCCGGCTCCGTAGTTGGCGGTGGCCATTCCGTAGCCGATGAGTTTGTTGCCCTCGCGGTGTTGGCCGGGTTGTGCGGTGCGTTTGGACCAGCCGAAGCGTTCGGCTGCCTGGGTGTAGCACTCGCGGAGATGTTTGCTTGACCAGGGAAGGCCCTGACGCGGATCCTTTTCGGCGTAGTTGATGAGGCGAAGTTGGATGGGGTCGATGTTGAGTTTTTCGGCGAGCTCGTCGAAGGCGACTTCGAGGCCGAAGCTGCCGGTGGCTTCGCCGGGGGCGCGCATCCAGGTGCCCATGCCAAGGTTGAGCTCGACGAGGGGTTGGCTGGTGGAGAGTGATTCGCTGTCATAGAGGAGTTGCGTTTGGCCGGCGGCGCTTTCGGTCCAGTCCGAGATGAGCGAGGTGTAGCAGGTGGAGTCGTGCTGCTGGAGGAGAAGCTTGCCGTCGGAGGAGGCGGCGAGCTTGATGCGTTGGGAGGTGTTGGGGCGTGAGCCTACGGGGCCGAACATCTGCTCGCGGCCGAGGACGAGTTTGACAGGGCGTTGGGCGACTTTGGCGGCCATGGCGGCGAGGATGGTGTGGGACCAGACGTAGCCTTTGCAGCCGAAGCCTCCGCCGGTGTAGGGGCACTGGACGTGGATGTTGGCTGGCGGAATGGAGAAGGCGCGGGCGAGTGATCCCTGGGCTCCGCTGATGCCTTGGGTGGCGTCGTAGACGCTGAGTTTGTCGCCGTCCGCACCGGTGGACCAGGAGGCGATGGTGGCGTGCGGCTCCATGGGGTTGTGGTTTTGGATAGGCGTGGAGTAGGTCTGGTCGATGATGGCGGTTGCTTTGGCGAGCGAGGCTGCGGGGTCGCCGCGGTGTGAGGTGCCGCCTCCGCGTTTGGGGGCTCGGGCATTTTTGAGCAGGGCGTTGAAGTCGAGTTTGGCGGGTTGTTCCTTGTACTCGATGCGGAGGAGCTTTGCGGCTGCCTCGGCCTCGGGAAGAGAGCGGGCGATGACGACGGCGATGGGCTGGCCGTTGAAGAGGACGTTGGTGTCCTGAAGGATGTTGACGTTGCCGGGGACGGTGAGTTTGGGCGCGTTGAAGGGTGTGATGATGCAGTGGACGCCAGCGGCGCGGGTTGCGGCGGCTTGATCGATGGAGGCGATGGTCCCTGCGGGGATGGTGGCCTGGACGATGTAGGCGTAGGCGACGTTTTCAGTGGGGAATTCGGCAGCGTACTTGGCGCGACCGGTCACTTTGGCGATGCCGTCGTAACGGTGGTCGAGCTGGCGGGTATCGA
Source organism: Edaphobacter sp. (assembly GCA_025462755.1). GTDB lineage: Bacteria > Acidobacteriota > Terriglobia > Terriglobales > Acidobacteriaceae > Edaphobacter. Next base: position 13,569 of record JAOAPF010000048.1, on the reverse strand, counting down.
GTTTGGCGGGGGATTGATGATCCTGGGCGATCATGCCTGGACTCCTTGTGCGGCGAGGGTGAGGGCGCGCACGATGCTTTGCTTGGCGAGTTCGACTTTGAAGGCGTTGTGCTCGTAGGGTTTTGCTCCGGCGAGAGCGAGGTCGGCGGCTTTCCTGAAGGCGTCGGGGCTGACGACTGTGCCGACGAGGAATTTTTCCGCTTCGGGAGAGTGCCAGGGTTTGGGGGCGACACCGCCGAGCGCGAGGCCTGCGGACTGGATGGTCTTGCTGCTGATTTCAAGGCCGGCTGCTACGGAGACCAGGGCGAAGGCGTAGCTCTGGCGGTCGCGGACCTTGAGGTAGTAGGAGTGTTTGGCGAACTTTGGGGCGGGGAGCTCGACTGCGGTGATGAGCTCGTCGGGCTGGAGATTGGTGTCGAGTTGCGGGGTGGTGCCGGGGAGGCGGTGAAAGTCGGCGAAGGCGATGGTGCGTTTGACCTTGGGACCCTGGACGTGGATGGTGGCGTTGAGGGCGGCAAGGGCTACGTTCATGTCGGAGGGATTGGTGGCGATACATTGATCGCTTGCGCCGAGGATCGCGTGGATGCGGTTAAAGCCTTTGATGGCGGCGCATCCGCTGCCGGGGGTGCGCTTATTGCAGGCGGGGAAGGCGGTGTCCATGAAGTAGTAGCAGCGGGTGCGCTGGAGGAGGTTGCCGCCAGTGGTGGCCATGTTGCGAAGTTGCGAGGAGGCCCCGCTGAGGAGGGCTTGCGAGAGGAGGGGGTAGTTGGTTCGGATGGTCTCGTGGTTGGCGAGGTCGCTGTTGCGGACTCCTGCGCCGATGGTGGTGATGTTGCCCGCGGTGGTGATCTGCGTGAAGTTGAGATGGGTGACGTCGATGAGGGTGGTGGGATGCTCGACGTTGTATCGCATCAGGTCGACGAGATTGGTGCCGCCGCCGAGGAACTTGGCTCCGTGGGCGGAGACGGCGTGGACGGCTTCTTCGGGGGCAGTGGCGCGCTGGTAGTTGAAGGGATTCATGCGGAGACTCCTTTCGCGGCGGCGCGGACGGCGGCGACGATGTTGGGGTACGCTCCGCAGCGGCAGATGTTGCCGCTCATGCGTTCGCGAATCTCGTTGTCGGTGAGTTCGGGGTTGGTGGTGTTGCCGGTTTCGAAGGAGACGGTGCTTAGAGTATTGTGTTTGTGCTCTTTGAGAAGGGCGACGGCGGAGCAGATCTGGCCGGGGGTGCAATAGCCGCACTGGAAGCCGTCGTGTTCGAGGAAGGCGGCCTGGACGGGGTGGAGGGTGTCGCCCTGGGCGAGGCCTTCGATGGTGGTGATCTCGGCTCCGTTGGCGGTGACGGCGAGGGTGAGGCAAGAGTTGACGCGGCGACCGTCGAGCAGGACGGTGCAGGCTCCGCACTGGCCGTGGTCGCAACCTTTTTTGCTCCCGGTGAGTTCGAGGTGTTCGCGCAGGGCGTCGAGGAGCGACGTGCGGGTGTCGAGGGTGAGGGTGTGCGGTGTGCCGTTGACCTTGAGGGTTAAGGTCGCGGTATGGGGAGTGGTGGCGGCTGCGGCCTGCGTGTCTTCGGCCGCGGCGAGATCGGGGATGCCGGCTGCGACGCCGGCGGTCAGGATGCCTGCGGCTTTGACGAAGCTGCGGCGAGAGAGTTCGGCGTCGGTGAGGGAGGTTGGGTGGTCAGGGAGGGTGTCGTCGAGGTTTTCTTCGATCTCGGTGCAGCGTGGGGAGCTCATAGCCGTGCCTCATTTGGGTTGATGGCGGGTGATCGGTATCGTACGACGAGCCAACATGGGTTGACGAAGCGGCCCAGGAAAAAGATGCAGGTAAAAAAATGGATTTTTGCCGATGATTGCAAGGGTATGATGTTGGCATTCACACAAGCGTTACCAAAATTTAATCAGCAGTTCGGGAGAGTGAATTGGGTCAGTCTGGAGCTTTCAAATGTTGGGTGATATCTCGCATATCATGTGCTGGAATCGTAGCAGGGCTGGCGGCGGCAATGGTGGTCCCGGCATTTTCTCAGGCTCCGGAGGGGCGGCAACGAGGGACGGCGGAGGCACCGGCGGCTAAAGAGGACCAGGGTGTTCCGATTCCGCCGGAGACGAATTCGGTGACCAAGCATGACTGGAGCGAAGGCGGCCGCACGGTTCATTACACGGCGACGGCGGGAAACCTGCTGATACGGGACGACCAGGATAAGGCCAACGGCAGCATCTTTTATGTGGCGTATACGGAAGATGGAGTCGACGCCAAGAATCGGCCGGTGACGTTCTTCTACAACGGAGGGCCGGGGGCGGCGACCATCTGGCTGCATATGGGATCGTTGGGGCCGGTGCGAGTGATTACGCAGAGCCCGGACGCTACTGGGCCGGCGCCCTTTGAGTGGGTGCAGAATCCGCAGAGCCTGATCGATAAGAGCGACCTGGTTTTTGTTGATGCGCCGCTGTGCGGATTTTCCCGTGCGGTGGGTAAGGGGACGGCGAAGGACTTTGCCGGGACGGATCAGGATATTCGGGCTTTCGAAAAGTTCATCGTTCGCTATATCACGGTGACCCAGCGGTGGAACTCGCCCAAGTTTCTGTTCGGCGAGTCGTATGGGACGACGCGGTCCGCGGGGCTGGTGGCGGCGTTGCAGAACGATGGCATTGAGTTCAATGGAGTAACGCTGCTCTCGTCAATTCTGAATTACAACCGGCGCAATCCTGGGCTCGATTATGAGGCGATCGGCTATGTTCCTTCGTTTGCTGCAATTGCTTACCACCATAAAAAGGTGAAGACGAATGTGAGTATGGCAGAGTGGGTGCAGCAGGCTCGGGTGTTTGCGCGTGGGCCGTACAACGAGGCGCTGCAGCAGGGCGATAAACTGCCGGCGGCTGAGTTCGATGCGATGGCGGCGAAGCTGGCGGCAATTACAGGGCTGTGCGTGGAGTATGTGAAGGAGTCGAAGCTGCGGATCTCGCCTACACGGTTTCGCAAGGAACTGTTGCGCGGCGATGAGCGGATTCTGGGACGCTATGATGCGCGGTTCATGGGATGGGATCCGGATGCGGCGGGAGAGAATCCGGGGTACGACCCTTCGGACACGGGAATCAGCGGGGTTTATGTTGGTGCGTTCCACGACTACATCCAGAGAGAGCTGAAGTACGTGAGCCAGGAGCCGTATTATTTGTCGGGGCCCGGGTTGAATCAAGCCTGGGACTTCAAACACCGGCCACCGGGTGCCCCTGGTGGCGGTGGCGGCGGACGTGGCGGAGAGCAGACGGCTCCGGATGTTGCGGTGGACCTGTCGGATGCGATGCGAAAGAACCCGCATCTGCATGTATTTTCGGCGAATGGGTACTTCGATCTGGCTACGCCGTTCTTTTCAACCGAGTATGACCTGAGTCATATGGACTTGCCGGCGAAGCTGGTGGGAAATGTCCAGTTTGGTTACTATCCGGCTGGTCATATGGTCTATCTGAATGTTGAGGCGCTGAAGGAGTTGAAGGCTGACATGGTGAAGTTCTATGCGACCGCTCAGCAGCACTAAGACAGGGTTGAAGTTACGGGCGAAAGAGGGTGTTTCCGGGGGCTGATCTGCCCCGGTTTGCCCTTGCTTTTTGCGGATAACTGCCTTAGAATGAATACTGCTGTGTTTTCTCCAGTGTTCGCATAGCGTAGTGCGGAAATTAATTCTCAAGAGGTATCGATAAAGATGGCAAAGCGTCGTGGAAATCCAAACTGGGGCAAGCCTGAGCCGATTGGGCCGGTTGTTCCTACGGTCACATCGTTCGAGCAGGTGGTGAAGGAGTTCAAGCTGACACCGGACCAGTACATTCGTTCGACCAGGCTTCGTGAATGGGCCCGGCGGAACAAGAATTCGAAGTATATTCCCGAGGCGCTGTTGGAGGCCTGGGGTTTTGAGATCGAGTCTACGCTGTAGATTTCAATTGGATTTGAGACGCCGCCTGTGAGGGCGGCGTTTCTTTTTTGCGACCGACGTAGGATGGGATGCGTCGAAAGAGTGTGAGTGGAAGGCGGAGTTATGTTTGCTGACGTGACCGAGGCAGTGGCGGAGATCAAGGCCGGGAGGATGGTGGTCGTCGTCGACGATGAGGACCGCGAGAATGAAGGCGACCTGACGCTGGCTGCGGAGTTTGTTACGCCGGAGGCGATCAACTTCATGGCGAAGTTTGGCCGCGGGTTGATCTGCCTGACGCTGACAGAGGAGCGTGCGGATTATCTTCGGCTGGGGCCGATGACGCAGGAGAATACGTCGCGATTTGGCACAGCATTTACCGAGAGCATTGAGGCGCGGGAGGGTGTGACTACGGGGATTTCCGCGGCGGACCGGGCGCATACGATCAAGGTGGCGATCGATCCGCGATCGACGGCGCATGATCTGGCGCGGCCGGGACATGTGTTTCCGCTGCGGGCGCGCAAGGGTGGGGTGTTGGTGCGGGCAGGGCAGACGGAGGCTTCGGTTGATCTGGCGCGGATGGCGGGGCTGGTAACGGCCGGGGTGATCTGCGAGATCATGAACGATGACGGCACGATGGCGCGAGTGCCTGATCTGGTTAAGTTTTGTGAACTGCATGGGTTGAAGATGGTGACCGTGGCGGATTTGATCCGGTACCGGTTACAGAATGAGCGGTACATTCATCGCGTGGCGGAGTCGCTGCTGCCGACGGCGCATGGCGAGTTTCGCATGATTGCGTATGAGAGCGAAGTGGATGGCGGCGAGTCGCATGTTGCGCTGGTGTATGGCGATGTGACGGGGGATGAGCCGGTGCCGGTGCGCGTGCATACGCATTGCCTGTCTGGTGATGTTTTTTCTACGACGCTGTGCGATTGCAGGGCGTTGGTGGAGAATTCGCTGCGTATGATTGCGGAGGCGGGCAAGGGCGCGCTGGTGTATCTGCACAATGGGAGCGCGGGTTTTGGCCTGGATAAAGCGGTCACGCCGGCGCGGGTTGTGTTTCATCGGGAGCAGCGATCGCGCGAGGGTTGCGAGGATCGCGCGCATCGCACGCTGCGGCAGGTGGGGTTGGGGGGGCAGATTCTTTCGGATCTGGGGATTCATAAGATTCGCCTGCTGACGAATACTCCGACGCATGTTCCGGCGCTGCAGGGGTTCGGGATCGAGATTGTGGAGCAGGTTCCGGTGTCGACCGGTTCGGTTCGACGATAGTTTTTTTAGAAAAAAATTTGGGTGTGGTGGTGCGGGGGACGACTGCGGTTTAATGGGCGTTTTTGAGGGGTGTTTTGGGGAAATGGGTGTTTTGGGTGTGGTTTTTTGCTGGTGAAGTTGTGGTGGAATGCGTGGTAAACGTGGTGCGGTGATGGTGTGTTTTTGGGTGCTGAAAAACATGCCACGGTTTTCAACTTTATTTTTCTGGTGTCGGTTCCGAGACTTGGGTTGAGCTCGGTGAAGTGAAGGGCTCGGGGCTAAAGCCCATTTCGGGGGTTACTTTTCGCAGGCCTAAGCCTTGGGCTGATCCTTAAGACGAAAGACAGAGGCAGAAGCAGATCCCTACGGGATGACAACAAAAGAACAAGTAAAAGCAACGGCGACGGGAAATGTGGGAGTCGGGGTGGATAGTGTTGCGTTGTCGAAATTGCGAGATGCGGTTAGGTGAGAGGATGGTTATTCGGTTCTTAGGGCTTTTATGGGTTCGATCATGGCGGCGCGGCGGCAGGGGAGGGAGGTGGCGGCGACTGCGGCGAGCGCGAAGATGCAGAGGACGGGGAGGATTACGGATAGATCCGTGGGTGAGGTGCCGTAGAGGAGCGCACTTAAGCTTTTGCCGATGGTGAGGCTTGCGATGTAACCCAGCGCGAGGCCGAGGGAGACAGGGGCGACGATGGTGGAGAGCATGAGGCGGTAGACGCTTTGGCGGGTGGCTCCGAGGGCCATGCGGATGCCGACCTCTTGCGTGCGGGCTTCGACGGAGTAGCTGAGGGTGCCGTAGATGCCGAGGAGGGCGAGGAGGAGCGCGGCTGCGCCGAAGGCTGCGAAGATGCCGGTTTCGAGGTGCTCGGGGGCGAGGGAGTCCGAGAGTTGCGAGTCGAGGGTGTGGACGCGGGCGATGGTTACGTTGGGGTTGTAGCTCCAGATGGTGTCGCGTATGGATTGGGTGAGGAGGGCAGGGTCCTGCGTGCTGCGGATGAGGAAGTAGGTGGCGTAGGGTGGGTTGTCCCAGTAGGGCAGATAGACCATGTTGACGGGTGCGGCGCGGAGCGAGTTGTTGCGCGCGTCGGCGACGACTCCGACGACGGTGAGGGTGTTTCCGTTGCGCTGGAACTGGCGGTTGATGGGGCTTTGATTGGGCCAGACGGCTTTGGCGGTGGCCTCGGAGATTACGGCGTTTTTCTGCGTGCGATCGTGCTCGTCGAGTGCGCGGCCTTCGATGATGCGTTGCTGGAGGGTGGCGAAGTAATCGGGGCCGATCCAGCGATAGTTTGCCTGCTGGCTTTGGATGGCGGCGTGTCCGATGGGAACGACGCCGTCGATCCAGCTTTCTCCGGTGAGCAACATGGCGCTGACGAGCGATGCGGATTGGACTCCGGGAAGGGCGCGCAGTTTTTCGAGGACGCCGTCGTCGAAGGTGGCGCGGTCTTTGTCCTCGCCGAAGGCGTTGCCCTGGAGGAAGACGTCGGCGGCTACGATGTGGCCGGGGGAGAAGCCTCTGTCCATGGAGGAGAGATGGATGAGGCTTTTGGCGAAGAGGCCGGCGACCAGCAGAAGGGTGGTGCAGGCGAAGACCTGGGCTCCGACGAGCCAGCGTCGCAACATGCCGCTGCGGCGTGATCCTGAGGTGCGGCCCATGCCCTGGAGGGCTTGCTGGGGTTTGACGCGGAGCACGCGGAGGGCGGGAAGGACGCCGAAGATGAAGGACGCTCCGACTGTGAGGAGGACGGAGAGCGAGAGGACGGTGAAGTTGACGGTGATGGCTCCGGTGCGGGGGATGGCGAGTTGGGCGTATCCGGCGAAGCGGTGGACGGCGAAGATGGCGAGAGCGACGCCAAGGGTTCCGCCGATCAGCGAGAGGATGGCGACTTCGGCCAGGGCAGATTGCAGGAGATGGGCGGTAGAGGCTCCGAGAGCGGAACGAACGGCGGCTTCGCGGTCGCGGCTGACGAAGCGGGCTAGCTGGGCGTTGGCGAGATTGATGCAGGCGATGAGGAGGACGCTGAGGACGGCGGCCATGAGGAGCCAGAGGCGGGTGGAGGTCCGGCCTACGATGACCTCCTTCATGGGCTGGATGTAGGTGGCGAGCGCTCCCTTGGCGGGGCCGTCCAACTGATTGGGGGGAATCTGGTGGGCGATATTGTCGGCGACAATGTTGAGATTCTCGGTGGCCTGGGCGATGGAGATGCCGGGCTTCAGGTGGCCGAGTACGACGTAGTTGCCGTAGTCGCTGTTCCATCCGAAGCTTCTGGTGGGATCGATAGCCAGAGGTGTGATGATCTCGTTATCGGGGAGGTGGCTGGCCAACAGGGATACTGAGAGTTCGTTCGCCTTGGGAAAGTAGAAGCTCTGAGGGAGGACTCCGACGATCTGGAATGGGGTTCCGGTGATTTGAACGGATCTTCCGATGATGGCTGAGTCGCCGTTGAAGAGGGTTTGCCAGAGACGGTAGCTGATGATGGCTACGTGCTCGTGGCCTTTGACGGCCTCCTCGGGCAGGAAGTTGCGGCCTAGCGTGGGCTGGACGCCGAGGATGTCGAGCAGGTTGGGCAGGGCGGTGATTTTGCCGACGAGTCGCGGGTGATCGGCGCCGAGGCTGATGCCGGTTGAGCCCTGCTGGAGGAGGGTGAGGTCGGTGAAGGCGGTGGATTGTTTGCGCCAGATATCTGCGTGGCGGGGATTGGCTCCGACGTAGGGGAAGAGTTTTTCGATGTAGCGGACCCGCTCCCAGATGACGACGAGGCGGCCGCTGTCGCGGTAGGCGAGAGGCTTGAGGAGGACGCCGTCGACTACGCTGAAGAGGGCGGTGGTGGCTCCTATGCCGAAGGCGAGGGTGAGGATGGCGGTGAGGGTGAAGCTGGGGGACTTGCGGAGTTGGCGTAGGCCGTAGCGGATGTCCGGGAGGATGGAGTGCATGCGGTTTACCTCTTGGGTCGATGGCTTTGTTTTAGCATTTTTGTGGCCATGGAGGAGGTGTTGGAGGAGTCGATTTTTCGGGGGTTTTGCGGTTATTGGCTTCGGCGATTGTCCGGAATTGGGAATGGGTGTTCGGAAGTGAACGGGGTTGTTCTGCTGTGGGTGACTCGTGGGGGGCGATTTTGGCTGTGTCTGATAAGGGGAAGGCGAGGCAGCGGGAAGGTATGGGCTGAAAGGGCCGATTGGCTTGGGTGAGTTGAAGGTCTCGGGGTCCTTCGCTTCGCTCAGGATGACGGCAAGAACAGACAACTGCAACAGCAACAGCAACTGCAACAGCAACTGCAACAGCAACTGCGACTGCAACTGCAACTGCAACTGCAGAAGCAACTGCAACTGCAACTGCAAAAGCAAGGAAAAAAGCAAAAGCAAGGAAAAAGCAAAAGCAAGGAAAAAGCAAAAGCTACGGCTTTGTGGTTGGACTGGCAGCTGAATTCCCACCCATGGCAAAGAGCGCGATGTATGGGGCACCCGAGCGTTGTGGGCCCGTCTGGTTGTGGGTCCTTCTGTGGATTGGAGGCTAGTGGGCGGTGACGGTTAGGTTGAGGGTTACGGTCTGGGTTAGCTGGATGCCGGTGGTGGAGCTGGCGGTTACTTGATATTGGTAGGTGCCGGGTGGCGTGACGCGGATGTTGGGGTCGCCTCCGCTGCCGCAGCCGGCGGGCCAGAGGGTGGTGAGGGTTAGGAGGGTCCAGAGGATCGCGCGTGTGGTTTTCTGGATTTTGTTTTTGCGGAGGGTGTTCCAGAAGAAGAGGAGGGAGGCGGGGAGGAGGCAGAGGAGGGTTTTGTTTCGGGTGGCGTGGGGGGTTGTGTTGCTCACGGTTGCGCTGGGGTTGATGGTGGTGATGGTGTTGATGGTGGCGATGGCGCTCTGGGGGGCGCCGTTGAGGGGGATGCTGGAGGGGAGGAGGGAGCAGGTGGCGTATTGGCCGGGGGTGATGGGGGTGCAGTTGAGGACGACGGTGCCGTTGTAGCCGGATTGCGGGGTGAGTTGGAGGTTGTAGGTGGCGGGGCGCTCGGCGGCTACGGTTGCGGTGCCGGTGAGGCCGCCGTTGACGGTGAGGAGGAAGCTGCCGTTGGGGACTCCGGTGCCGGTGAGGGGGACTAGCGTGGGGGAGGTGGTGCCGGAGCTCGCTTCGGAGCTAGATAAGGTGAGGGTGCCGGGGCGGGGACCGAGGGTGGTGGGGGTGAAGGTGATGGTGACGGGGCAGCTGGAACCGGGGGTGAGGATGGTGGTGGAGCAGGGGACGGTCACGGCGTAGTCGCCTGTGATGGTGAGGGCGAGATTATTGATGGGGCCGTTGCCGGTGTTGGTGAGGGTGAGGGCGAGGTTGGCGGAGGCTCCGATGGCGATGCTGCCGAAGCTTAGGGCGGAGGGCGTGATCGCGAGATGAGACTGGACGCCGATGCCGGTGAGCGGGACGTTGATGGGGAGGCTGGAGAGTGAGGTGTTGATAGCGACGGCGCTGGTGCGGGTTCCGGTTTGCGTTGGGGTGAAGGTGATCTGCTCGGTGCAGGTGGCGGCGGGGGCGAGGGTGTTGCCGGGGGTGGGGCAGGTGCCAGTGACGGTGAAGTCGCCGGTGGAGGTGATGCTGTTGAAGGTGGCGGGGGTGGTGCTGGTGTTGGTGATCTGGAGGGGGAGAGTGGAGGTGGCGCCTAGTTGGACTGAGCCGAAGTCGAGGGCGATGGGGGAGGCGATGACGGGAGATGGAGTGGCGGCGCCGAGAAGGCTGATGAATTCGAGGGCGGTGCTGGCGTCGGAGGTGATCTCGAGGGCGCTGATGCGGGTGGTCGGTATTGATGAGGGGGAGGCGGAAGAGGCATCGGGTTGCGGGGTGAAGGTGACGATGAGAATGCAGCTGGCGGAGGGGATGATGGTGGTGCAGTTGCTTTGGACGGTGAAGTCGGGTGTGGTGCGGAGAGCGGCGATGTGGATGGGGACGGTGCCGGTGTTGCTTAGGGTGATGGTTTGGGGTTGGGCGGCGTTGCCGACCTGGGTGGAGGCGAAGGTGAGGGAGTTGTGCGAGGCGGTGTAGGAGACGAGTGGGGCGGCGTTGGAGGGGGCGCCGGTTTGCGCGGGGGCGGCGGTGCCGGTGAGCTCGATGAAGTCGGGGCCGCTGAGGGCGTCGCTTTCGATGACGAGGGTGCCGGTGTCCGCGGTGGACGGCGGTGAGGGGACGCCGGGGGCGACCTGGTTGAGCGGGGCGTAGGTGAGGGTTACGGTGCAGCTCTGGCTGGCGGCGAGGGTGGCGCCACAGTTGGTGGCGGTGACGAGGAAGGGCCACTCGCTGGTGATGCGGCGGATGGTGAGCGGGTCGGCGCCGCGGTTGGTGAGGGTGAGGGTTTGCGTGCTGGATTGGCCGGAGCTGACCTGGCCGAAGTCGAGCGGGTTGCCGGGGCCGCTCGAGCTGGGGATGATGTTGCCGGTGATGGCGAGGGTTCCGGTGCCTATGCCGTAGCCTTCGACGTAACCGAGGCCGTTGAGGGTGCCGGAGCCGTCGGTGGGGGTGGCCTGGGCGAAGAGAGTGCCGGTGATGTCGCCGTTGGTGAGGGGGAGGAAGGTGACGGAAAATTGGCAGGACGCGTTGGGGGCGAGGGCGGCGCAGGGTGGCCCGGCGAGGACGAACTGGCGGGGGAGAGCGACGTCGAGGGTGAGGGATTTGGCGGTGAGGTTGTTGATGGTGAACTGGCGGGTGCCGCCGAGGGTGGCGGTGGGGGTGGGGCCGTAGCTGGCCTGGTTGGGGAGGATCTGGAGGCCGGCGTTCTCGGTGGTGTAGGCGCCGGTGAGGGGGATGGTGTAGGTGGCGAGGCCGGTGAGGGAGCTGGTGACGGGGAGCTGGAGGGTGTCGGTGACGAGGGCGTCGGTGGGGCTGTAGGTGACGGTGATGATGCAGGAGGCGTTGGGGGCGAGGGTGGCGCAGGTGGTGGTGGAGGCGAAGCCTGGGGTGGTGTTGGTCGGGGTTGCGATTTGCAGGGTGGCGGAGCTGGTGTTGGTGAGGGTGATGGTTTGTCGCGTGGCAGTGGGGGCTTGGTTTACTGAGGGGACGTTGTTGAAGATTAGGGCGGTGGGGTTTAGGGCGAGGCCGGGGTCGGGGCTGCCGAAGCCGGTGAGTTGGGTGGTGACTGGCGCGGTGGAGGATGGGATCGTGAGGGTGCCGGTCAGGGGGCCGGTGGTGGTGGGGGTGAAGATGATGTTGACGAAGCAGGAGGCGTTGGGGGCGAGGGAGCCGTTGCAGGCTGGGCCGCCGGTGGGGGAGGTGATGGCGTCCGCGAGGGTGAAGTTGCCGGTGGTGGTTGGGGTGGAGAGGGAGACGGTGGCGGGGGTGAGGTTGGTTAGGGTGAAGAGGGTGGGGGCGCTGGTGCTGTGGACGGGGATGGGGCCGAAGTCCTGCGTGATGGGGGTGAGGAGGAGGCCGGTGAGAGGGAGGCCGGTTCCGGTAAGGGTGAAGGGCGAGGGTGTGCCGGAGGTGGTGGAGGAGAGGGTGAGAGTGGCGGTGCGGGAGCCGGCGGTAGAGGGAGTGAATTGCACGCCGAGCCAGCAGTTGGTGCAGGGGCCGGTGAAGGTGGAGGTGAAGGCCGCGGTGGGGGGATTGCCGTGGCCGAAGCCGGTGTCCTCTACGAGGATGGCTTTGAAGTCGGGGGCGGAGCTGGTGGCGGTGAGGGTGGCGAAGGGAGAGGTGATCCTGTGCCACTGGACGGCGGGCTGGCCGATGATGACTTCGCCGAAGCTGAGGGCGTTGTTGGGTGTGGTGAGGATCGAGGTTCCGGTTCCGCTGAGGTTCACGAAGGCAGGAGAGGTTCCGGTTCCGGCGGTGATGCTGAGAAGGCCCTGGCGCGTGCCGGGTTGCGATGGGGCGAAGGTGATGAGCGCGGTGCAGGTGCTGTTGCCGGGGAGCAGGGCGGGGCAGTCGGTCGAGTCGGTGAAGTCTCCGGTGATGGCGAGACTGAGGGCGAAGGGTTGGGCGCCGATGTTGCCGATGGTGACCGGTTGGGTGGTAGCGGAGGTGCTGGTGACGAGGACGGGTGTTGGGAAGGTGATGGTGGCGGGAGTGACGGTGAGGTTCGGGTTTGCGGATTGGCCGATGCCGGTGGGTTGCGGGAGGGTGGTTCCGGTGATGAGGACGGCCAGGTTCTGGTCGAGGGTGAGTGTGGTGGTGTCGGCGGAGGGGGCGACGGGGGATTGGTAGGTGAGTTGGAGTTGGCAGACGGTGTGGGGTTCGAGCGTGGTGGGGCAGTGGTCGGTGAGGGTGAAGGGAGAGGCGAGGGTTACGGGGGTGTGGAGGATTGGGGTGGTGGAGTTGTTGGAGAGGTAGAGATAGCGGGGAAGGCGTGGGCCGGCGGCCGGCGTGGTGCCGAACTGGGTGCCGAAATCGATCTCGGTAGCGGAGAGATTGAGGGAGGCGGCCTGGGTGTAGGCGGTGAGGAGGACGGAGCCTGGGCCGATGGTCCAGTTGGATTGGGCGAAGTTGTCGTCGGTGGATTGGGAGGAGGCGGTGAAGCTTAGGGTCACGGTGCAGGCAGCGCTGGCGGCGAGGGTGTAGGTATTGGCGGCGGTGAGGGAGCAGGTGCTGGAGGATTCGGCGAAGGTGTATGGGGTGAGCTGGTTGCTGCCGATCTTTGAGGTGAAGGTTTGAGGTTGCTGGGTGAGGTTGGTGATGGTGATGGTGCGGGTTGCGGCGGGGCTGGTGGCGGTGACGATGCCGAAGTCTACTTCTTTGGGGGCCCAGGCGATGGGGATGGGAATGAGGGTGGTGGCGGGGATGGTTGCGGTTTGGGTGGTGGCGTTGTCGGCCTGGGCGGTGAGGGTGCCGGGGCTGGTCCCGGTGCTGGTGAGGGCGAGGGTGCATTCGGTACCGGGGGTGAGGGTGGCGGGGCAGTTGTGGGCGATGGTGAAGTTCGTTGCGGTGAGTTGGAGGTTGGTTGCGGCGAGGGTGCCCAGGTTGCGGAGGGTGACGTTGGGGGAGGCGTCGGTAGAGAGGGCGAGGCTGGGGGCGGCTGTGGTTGGGTTGAGTTTGGCGAGATAGGCTGCGGAGCCGGAGCAGAGGCTGCCGTTGCAGGTGCCGGCGGGTAGGGCGGCGGAGCGAAGATTTGAGGGGAGCGCGGCGGTGGGGGAGTTGTAGAGCGGGAGGTCGTAGGTTTCGGTGGCGAGGAGGCTTGCGCTGGCGGTGGGGGAGACGCTGCCGGCGAAGATGGCTTGGCCGGTGGGGTCGGCTGCGATGGAGGTGAGGGTGATGGGGGCGCTGGCGAAGTTGGGGTTGGTGGTGGGAAGGCCGCCGAATCGGATTGCCTGGTCTATTACGTTTTGTTGGGTTACGCGGAGGGCGTAGCTGTTGCCTATGGTCGAGAGCGGCGTGAGAGGAAGGAGCCAGGATGGGGTGGTGAGAAAGCTGGTGATCCAGACGCTTTGGCTGGGGGCGGGGGTG
>JAOAPF010000001.1 GCA_025462755.1 Edaphobacter sp. | reverse complement strand
CCTTTGAGGCTGGCGACCTCTTTTTTCTGCTTTTCTTCGAGGTACCATGCCACGGTCTTTTGCAGCCCTTCGTGAAAGAGGGCTTTCGGCTGATAGCCGAGCTCCGTGGTGGCGCGGGTGATGTCAGCGAGGGAGTGCTTGATGTCTCCTTCGCGTTCGGGGCCGTAGATCGGCCTGGCGGTGAAGCCGAGCTGGTTGGCGATGGCGGCGTAGACCTCGTTGAGGGTGTGGCTCTTTCCTGTGCCGATGTTGAAGACGCGGCCTGTCGCGACCTTGCTCGGTGCCACGCAGGCCAGCAGGTTCGCGCTGACGGCGTTCTCGATGAAGTTGAAGTCGCGGCTGGTGAGGCCGTCGCCGAAGATGGTGGGAGTCTCGCCGGCCATCATCTTGAAGGTGAACTGTGCAATGACGCCGGAGTAGGGTGAGTCGGCGGCCTGGCGGGGGCCGAAGATGTTGAAGTAGCGGAGACAGATGCCCTCGAGACCGTAGGCGCGGTAGAAGGACTGGATGTAGTACTCGCAGGTGAGCTTCTGGACGGCGTAGGGCGAGAGCGGAAGAGGCAGCATGTCCTCCTGTTTGGGCTGGGTGGGCTGGTCTCCGTAAGCCGAGGAGGAGGCGGCGTAGACGATGCGGCGAACTTTGGCGTCGCGCGCCGCGATGAGGAGGTTTAACGTACCGTTGACATTGGATTCATGCGAGGTGAGAGGGTCTTTGACCGATCGCGGAACCGAGGCGAGGGCTCCCTGATGGAGGACGTAGTTGATTCCTTCGCAGGCAGACTTTACGCCGGCGACGTCCTGAAGGTCCATCTCCTGAAAAGAGATTCGGTGGCGAATATCGGCGAGGTTGTCAAGATTTCCTGTAGAGAGATTGTCGATGCCGCGCACTTCGTGGCCCTGGTCGACGAGCGCGTGCGCCAGGGATGAACCGATAAAACCTGCAATTCCTGTGATGAGATAACGAGCCATCTATCCTCCGCCCAGAAGTACTTGTCTGGGGTGTATTTGTGGTGTGTCGTAAGACCGTCGTTCTTATTGTCTTTTCTTATTATCAGGGTTCGCACGGCGAAAGGAAGCACGTATGCGATGGAAGCATGGAGAGGTCAGTGTTCATTGAAATTAATCAGGGATCAATGCGACTTTTGTGCAGCCGGACTGTGGAAAGGCGGATGCGATAATCGTCACTATGTCGATTACAAACATGGTTTTGCCGAAGATTGCACAGGAGCGCATGAAGCGCATGGAAACCCGCACAGCCAGGATCGGTGTGATTGGGCTCGGGTATGTGGGGCTGCCGCTCTCTCTTCTTCTTTCTGAGGCAGGTTTCAAGGTGACAGGTTTTGACATCGATGCCAAGAAGGTGACGGACCTGGAGGCTGGCCGGTCGTATATTTTTCGGATTCCAGCAGAAGAGATTCAGAGCGCGCGGAAGCAGGGCTTTACGGCTACGGCGGACTTCTCCGGCTTGTCGGGGCAGGACGCGATTATTATGTGCGTGCCGACTCCGCTGACGGAGCATCGCGAGCCGGACCTGAGTTATGTGGCGAATACAGCCAAGGCTGCCGCTCCGTGGCTGCAGGAGGGCCAGTTGGTGGTGCTGGAGAGCACGACTTACCCCGGGACCACGGAAGAGTTGATGATTCCGATTCTTGAGGAAGGGAACAAACTCGGGCTGAAGGTGCAGGGCGCGGGGACTCCAGCGGAGCATGGGGTGTTTTACGTTGCCTTTTCGCCGGAGCGCGAAGATCCGGGCAATACGACGGTTGCGCGCCGGGATATACCGAAGGTCGTTGGCGGGCATGAAGAGATTGCGACGGAGCTTGCGGCGGTGTTGTACGAGGGTATTTTTACGCGGTCGATTCGTGTGTCGTCGACGCGCGTGGCGGAGATGACGAAGCTGCTGGAGAATATCTATCGCTGCGTGAATATCGCCCTGGTGAATGAGCTGAAGGTTCTTTCCTTGCGCATGGGCATGGATATCTGGGAGGTGATCGACGCGGCTTCGACCAAGCCGTTTGGATTTCATCCGTTTTATCCGGGGCCGGGACTGGGAGGACACTGCATCCCGATCGATCCTTTCTATTTGAGCTGGAAGGCGAAGGAGTATGACTTCAACACGCGTTTCATCGAGTTGGCGGGAGAGGTCAACGAGTCGATGCCGGCGCATGTTGTGCAGTATGTGGCGAAGGGGCTGAACCAGAATAAGAAGGCCGTGAATGGCTCTCGGATTTTGATGCTTGGCATGGCTTACAAGAAAGATATTGACGATCTGCGGGAGTCGCCTTCGCTGACGGTGATCGAGCTGTTACGCGAACAGGGGGCTGAGGTGGTTTACAACGACCCGTATTTCCCGACGGTGGGCAGAGGGCGCCATTACAACCTGAATATGACTTGTACGCCGCTCGAAAATCTTGGGCAGTATGATTGCGTTCTGATCATGACCGACCACTCGGACTACGATTACAAGACGATTGTGAGTGAGTCGAAGCTGGTGGTGGATTCACGAAACGCTACGAAGGGAATCAAGTCGGAGAAGATTGTTCGCTGTTAGTGGTGAAGGCGATTCCAGGGATAGGAAAGAGCAGGGGGAGAGGGTAAATCTTGTCCCCCTGCTCTTTGTCCTTGTTACGCTGCGGAGTCTGTGCCCGTCAGGCCTTCGGAGTGCCGGCCAGACTTGCGATTACTTTTCGTGCCTGCTTCAGATAGTAGCCATTGGCGAAGCGGTAGGGGCCGATGAAGTGAAGGAACGATGCGTCGTCGTAGGGGACGTCAGGATGCGCCCAGTACGATACATATTTGGGAGAGGGCAGCGGGTAAGCGCCTTCGATGTTTGCAATAAGAAGATTCGTCGTCACCTGTTCGCTTCCCCATTCGTCCCACTTGTCTTTCACGACACGACGCATCAGGTCTGAAAACCATTCGGTTTTTTCTCTGGTGATGGATCCCTTGGGGAAACCGATAAATCCTGCGTTGCCGCGAACGTATTTGAGAGAGGCGGCTTCGGGGAGCTGGTCGAACGATCGCTCGCAGACTGCCTGCACCATCGGGCTCAGGTTTCCTTTCGATCGCTCGGAGGCTTCAAGCATGGGCTCGATCTCGGGGAAGGATTTGTCGCCGAGCAGAGTAAAGCTTCGATTCGCGGCGATGCACGCTTTGATCTCGGGAATTGAGTTCACGGTGAGCGTGTCGGAGTCGAGTTGCACGACATAGGAGTCCTGAACGACGTCGTTTACGAGAAGAAACGACTCCCATGATCCGCCTTTTGGAACACGGCCTTTCGGAACATCCTCGATGTGGAGGATTTTTACTTTTGGGATGTGCGAAGTGATCGTCGCATGGTCGGATTTTGTCAGCGACCCGTCGTTGAGAAGGATCACGTTTGGGGTGCTGCCGAGGTTACGGCAAAAGGATTTTGCGGCGAGAAGGTACATCATCAGCTCTCCATGACAGGTCATGGAGACTAGGGTGAAGGAGTCATCGTTGGAGACAATGGGAGGTGTATCGAGGAGAGCACGACAGTTGAAATCGAACCACGCTCTTCGCATGGCGCGTCTTGCACGGAAGAACATACTAAGTTTCTCTCCTCGTCAGCTTGGTTATGACTTGTTTGTAGCTTCGCTCATACCTGGACATGAGAGTTCTAACACCGCTTTAGTATGAATTCCGCTCGTACTATTCAGGTAACCGTAAGTGAAACTATAGCTGCATTTTGCGCCTGGATGCATGCAACTTTCGAGCAGGGCTTCAGTTTAGCATGGCGAACGCACGGGCTCACGGGCATGGGTGTGGGACAATGTAAGGCGAAGCAATCGATGGATATCACTTATGTGTCTATGGAAATTTGTGGCCTTGCGGGTATATTGCAGAGATGCCTAAGGTCGATATCATCATACCGGCGTACAACGCCGCAAGATACCTTCCGGCTGCAATTGAAAGTGTGATAACGCAGACTTTCGAGGATTGGAGAATCGTCCTGGTGGACGATGGCAGCACGGATGACACTGCTGAGGTCGTAGCACCCTATATCGAGCGGCTGGGTCCGAAACTTCTCTATGTCAAACAGGCGAATGCTGGATTACCTGCGGCCAGGAATGCTGCGATTCGCAACTCATCTTCGGAGTTCTTAGCGCTGCTCGATGCGGATGATGTCTGGCTGCCTTGCCGGCTGGAAGAGTCGCTGAAGGCTTTTGAGAATCGGCCGCAGGTGGGCATGGCTTACGGTTACAACTCACGCATCGACACCAAGGGCGCGGTGATCGACGTGTTTGCCAATAAGCAGAAATATGCGGAAGGACGCATTGCTCCTTACATCTACATGCGCCGTGTGAACCTGCCTTGTCCCACCATTACATTTCGCAGGAAATGCGTCGATGAGGTCGGTCCATTCGATGAAAGCCTGCGGGCGACGGAAGATCGCGACATGTGGCTTCGGATCGCCTTGCGGTACGAGGTCGCGCTTGTGCCGAAGTTGCTGGCGCACTACAGGACTTCGCCCGATGCCATGACGACTGACTCCGACCGGATGCTGAAGGCACAACGGCAATTCATCGAAAAGCATTACGGCGCTCCCGGGTGCGGGCCAGTGGCGCGTCGCATCGCGTTGATGGGGATTTATAAGCAGCGCGCGGAGGCTTTCGCAGCGCGAGGGCAACTGCGAGCTGGCTTGCTGAGTGCGTTACGGGCTATGGCTTTGTATCCTCTGGACCTGAATACGAACCGCACCGCTGGATCTCTGCTGTTGCGTTACGTCGGGCTTAGCCGCCAGGCGGCTGCGGGATCTTAGTATTGGGATGCGCCGATGTCGTAGCCGCCTGATGCTGGCCTGGGCTTGCCGAAGAAATCGGACTGAACTTCCGGAATGTGGGCGCCGGTGCCGCGGGCCGGACTCGAGTCAGATAGATGAACGTTGAAGTTATCCAGATCCTGTTCTTTTGAGAAGCGAGGCTGGGAGACAAACTTCGGATTCTCACAGCGCTCGTTCGGATGACCCGTGGGGCAGCGCAGGTTCCTGATACCGAAGTACAAGTTGTTGGCACGGTCGATATGGCCGATGTTGTCGCGGAAATAAAAGAAGGCTGGGACGCCTGGTTTTCCGTCCAGATCGTAGGTCTTGGGGTTGTCGTAACCGAGGACGATGTTGTTCTTGAAGACGAGGGTGCTGTTACCGCAGCCGGTGTTGATGGAGCCGCTGCCTACTCCGGGCGCGTCCCAGCACTGCGTGTCGAAGGCCGCAGGTGCGTAGGTGATGAACGTGTTGTTGGCGAAGAAAGCCAGTCCACCCTGGCGAAAGTTGAAAGAGACGGCGTCGCCCGCGCGGCAGAAATCGCCGAGGTGAGCGTTGTATGCGGGCGCGGCGCCTTGTATGGGGGCCGACATTCTCGCGCAGTTGGCGATGACCACGTTGTTGATGAGGATGGCGGGGTTTTCGTTTGGTCCCCACTTGAAGGTGCCTCCGCCGTTTCCGTAGGCGGTGGAATTGGTGATCTTCATGGAGCACTTGCCGGTGTCGATGTGTCCGAGATCGAGGCCATCCTGCACGTTGTAGCGGAAGGTGGAGTGGTCGATGTTCGCGGTTAGGCACGTTCCCGGCGGCGTTCCGACTCCGTCGCCGTATCCGCCGTTGCTTTGGCCGTAGCAGGAGATTGCTCCGGTGCCGGGATAGGCCTCATTGCATCCGCTCCACTCGATGATGGAGTTGTTGAAGTTCCAAACGCTACCGGGGAGGTTTGCGGTGCCGTTGCCTTTGTTTGATCCCGAGCCATCGTCAAAGTCCCAGCCCGACATGCCATTGTAGGCAATGTCGACTCTGTTGGCGGTCACTACGCCTCCGATCGGACCAATGATGCCGCGGTCGGGGAAGCGGTGAATCCACATGTCCTGCAGGAGGAGGTCGTGGGTTTGTGTGTTGGTGTTGATGCCTTCGGTGGCGTAGTCGTCGATTCCAGGAAAGTCGCGGTTACAGTCGCTGGGCAAGCGCGGTTCTCCGTGCTCGATGCACTGCGAGTGGCGGGTCAGTTCGATACATTCCACATCGACATATTGCGCGCCGCTTAGATTGAGCGTGCTGGCGACTCCAAAGCCGCCGTAGAGCTGGGTCATTTTGGACGGGCTACAATTTCCGTGATTCTCGCCGAGAATGCGTGTGTGTTGCCCGGCGGTTCCGGGGGGAATCGTCGGGTTGGTGCAGGAGTAGGGGCCTTGTCCGCCGGAACACCAGACGTGGTTGTTATTGTTTGTGGCGAACCCGACGCGCCATGGACCGCCGCGGAGAATGACCGTGTCTCCACCGGCGATAACCCATGCACGGTTACCGTAGCTCTGATCGTCATAGAGAAAGCGGTAATCGTTGAAGGCGCAGTGCTGGTTGACTCCAGTGCCGCGGTAGGCAGCGTCAGCTTTTCCGTCGCACTGCCCTTTACGAGCGTTGGCTGAGTAGCGGGTGCCTCCGTCGGGCCGGACATACCATGTTGTTTCGCCAAACATCGTTTCGCCAAGCAAGGGCAGTGAGATAAGGAGTGTCAAAAACGACCACAGCACCCTGCGGGGTAACGTCACTTGTCATAGGCTCCAATCGACGGTGGGTTAGCTCGAACTGCGCCAGTATAGTCCAGGAGAACGGTTGGGAGATAGACTCCGGCGCCGAACGCGGGACTTCCCGTCGTGATGTCGAAGTTGAAATTATCGAGTGACTGTTCCGAGGTAAAGGTTGGTTGATTGACCAGCAGCGGGTTCGCGCAGGATTCGCCAGTGTAGCCGGTCGGGCAGGTGAAGTGTCCCGGGTTCATGCCGTACCAGATGTTGTTGGAGCGATGCCAGGTTCCCAGCCAGGTTGCGCAGTTCACCTGGCTCGGCCCACCCGTATTGTCCTGGCAATAGAATCCCGCTACCCCGCCGGCCTGACCTCCCATGTTGTACGTCCCGGGATTGTCATAAGCAAGAATGATGTTGTTCTGGAATGTTTCTACGACATGCGGGCAACCCCCTGCCGTAGAACAGCCAATGACGAAGGTGCTCGGGGCGTATCCGGTAATCGTGTTGTTCGCGAAGAACAACGTTTGGCCATCCCTGAAATTCCAGGACATTGCGCTGTAGGCGCGGCAGAAATCGCTGAGGTTCGCGTTGTAGGTCGAAGGCGCCCCAGCCAAAGGCACGGACATTCTCAGACAGTTTCCGTTTACAACGTTGTTCTGAAAGATCGTCGAAGAGAAGTTGTATCCCCACTTGTACTGACCGCCGCTGTTACCGTAGAACTGCGAGTTGGTCACGGTCTGGGTTGAGCTACCGGTGTCGATATGGCCGATATCCATTCCATCCTGAGTGTTGTAGCGGGCGATGGAGTGGTTGACATTGATATTCATCGGCGTTCCCGGCGGAGTTCCGACACCATCGCCATATCCGCTTGTGCTCTGCGAGTAGCAGCTCGATACCGGGTAGGTGTGCGTGTAGGGCCATTCCTGATTGCATCCGGAAAACTCAATGATGGAATCGAGGAAGTTCCATGTCGGGTTGTTGATGCTGGGGTCTGCGGAGCCGTCATCGAAGTCCCAGCCGGCCATGCCGTTGTAGCTGATGCGCATGCGCTCAGCCGTGACTGTGCCGCCGATGGGGCCGATGACTCCGCGATCAGTGAAGCCATGGACCCACATATCCTGGAAGAGAACGTCGTGGAGGCCGGTGAACGTGGCGATGCCGTCAATGGCAAAGTCGTCTGCCGGGAAATTCCCATTGGGACTGCAGGCTGACGGAAGTGCCGGCTGGCCGTGCTGGACGCATTGCGAGTGACGAGTCAGGCCGAGACCCTTGAAATCGACATAAGACGTAGTGTTGAGATCGAGAACGTGGAAGAGGCCAAATCCACCGTAGAGTTCGGTGATCTTGGTTGTGTCGGGACCGATGCCTGTGGCGTCGGGGCATCCGGCGATGCAGTTTTCGCCTTCAATCACGGTATGCTGCGCGGCGGTTCCTGCCGGGGGCGCCGGGATGTAGCAGGTCTGGTTGTTGTCGTTCGGGTTGTTGCACCACACGTCTTGGCTGGTCGCGCCCTGGTCATGTCCGATGCGCCAAGGACCGCCTCGGATGATTACTGTGTCTCCGCCGGCGATCACCCAGGAGCGGCCGTTGCCGTCCTGCGCGTCATAGAGCCAGCGAACATCTCCGAAGGCGCAGTGCTGGTTGGTACCGGTGCCGCCGTATGCCGTATCTGCTTTGCCGTCGCACTGCCCGGTGGTGTGTCCTGCGGAGTAGCGGCTGCCTCCGTCGGAACGGACGTACCAGGTGGCTCCTGGTCCAGGTGGTGGTGCTGCAGCAGCTACGATGATTGAGGTCGCGGCGGACTTGGTCTGAACGGGGGTGCCGTTGTCACTGACACTTGCGGTGAAGTTATAGGTGCCGCTGGTGGTTGGTGTGCCGGATATGATGCCGGTGGTGGCGGCCAGAGTGAGACCGGCGGGAAGACTGCCAAGAGTGATCGACCAGGTGTAAGCCGGTGTGCCACCAGTTGCCGCCATTGCATTCGAATACGCTGTGCTCGCGGTTCCCCCGGGGAGCGAGGCGTTGACCGTCAAAGTTGGAGGCGCTGGAGCTGCGACCGCAATCGAGAGGGGGACCGACTTGCTCTGCGCCGGGCTTCCAGCGTCCGTGACGGTGACGGTAAAGCTGGACGTGCCGCTTGCGGTTGGAGTGCCGGAGATCAGGCCTGTGCCGGCGATCAGGTTGAGTCCTG
>JAOAPF010000028.1 GCA_025462755.1 Edaphobacter sp. | reverse complement strand
AGGCCTGGCTGACTGGCGTGAATCCCGAACTTGGCGACCGCGTCCCTCTTCGGCTCCTGCGCGAGAACGACATCGACGCTGTCGCGCCGGCAATTCTGAGCGCTGCGCGCGCGTTCCTTGCCGGAGGTTGACCGTTGGAAGTTGAAGAGCGTAGGCCGTAAGGAACAGCGACTAAGGAAGAAGGCGTGCGAATCGGATCTTAGGCATTTACCGGTGTAGCAAGCTGTTCCAGCGCAAGGCCGATCAACCGCTCGTCGAAGAGCCGCAGTTTTCGTTCAGCCGCCGCTTCGCCGGCGGGCCAATTCTTCAATGCGGAGCGAACCGAGGAGATCGTAGGGTCAACGTGCTCACGTGCGATCAACCAGTCAACGGTTGCCAGAAGCTCCATGCCGAGTGGAGACTCGAAGCCGTCAATTCTCTGTTCCGTGAAGTCAAGAACCTCATTGAGAGAGCCGGAATCTTCCTGCTGAAGGAAAAGCTCGACATATTTGCGGCGCGATTCGTCGAACCAGATTGTGTCTGTCGGAAGCGCGTCGCTCAGTCGTTTGTGGCAATGGAGATACGTGCCGTCGAGAGCGTCGAGCAGGTGCCTGAGCCGGTCAGAGTAAGGACCGTACTTGTCCGCCTGAAAATGGAGCGTGAGCGGGTCTTCTACGCCCAGAGATTCAATTGCACGCTCAAGAAACCAACCCAGCTTCTGGACTTCCAGATAGGTACACTCAGTACCTAAAATCCAATAACGCCTGATCATTTCGGCGACAAGTACACGTGCAGGCGTCAGTTTTTCGACGCCTGTATGCTTTGCGACATTTTGGTACTTGTCCGTCGGCTCGTAGACGAGAACGTTAACCCCTTTGAGATCGGCGAGGGCTTGTTCCACCTTTGGGCGTACGTCGCTCCAATCCAGTCCGCCGTTACCCGCGCCGAGTGGTGGTATCGCGATGGAGCGGATCTTCAATTCCGCTATCACGTGTTTGAGATCCTTGAGACCTTCGACGATCCATTCGAGCTTCGCCGGTTGACGCCAGTGCTTCTTGGTGGGGAAGTTGATGATCCAGCGAGGCCCCTGCAACGATGAGGTTTCGGTCACAAACATATGACCGACCTCAATCTCCTTGCGTTTGCAGGCGTCCTCATAGGCGAGGAAGTTCGCAGGAAACGCCTCTTTGAACATGAGCGCGATTCCTTTCCCCATGACGCCGACCGTATTTACGGTATTTACCAGCGCCTCAGCCGGGGCCTCGAGCAAATTGCCTTGAGTAAACTTCATCATGAGAAATACCAATTCCTTTGAATACTAGTCTTCACATTTAAGCCGCGTCCTGCAAGCTCGCCCTTCAACCACGTATCGACCTCGCCGCTGTAGGTTCCGATCCCCAGCAACGCCTCCAGGGGGGCATGCTTCCAAATAAGGGCCTCGGCTTGATAGCGATCTGTTTTGCCGGGGTCGTCGGGATCGTACCTGAAGTCCCTGCTGTTCAACAGCTTCCAATCGATGCGATCCAGGTCCTTCGGGTCATTGAAAAATGTCGCCGTCCTGCGGAACGCGTGCTGGTCGGTGAATACGAAAGAGATCCCAAGCTCTGCCACTCTGGACAACGAAGAAACCATAATGAGGATCTCTTCGTTCGGCACGCGTGGCACGTTATACCCAGTGTGGATGTTGAACATCATGATGGAGAAGGGGGTGAAATAGAAGGGGACATAATCACTAAGAGTCCCTCCAGGAGCAACAGGGACGGTTTGGCGAGTCCGTTTGTCGATCAGTTCGGTGTTTCCGATGTTTCGATGGTTTGGGTCCAATTGATCTCCATTGGGAGCGTGTAAGCCGTGATCGAGGATCCAGGGGAGATTGTCGCGATGCGTTATCCGGAAGATTCGAGCCTTTTCGGGATTCAGGGTATCGGCCATGGCTTCTCTTTCGAATCCCTCCGCTGCTTGTTTGAAGCGATTATCCTGCTCCGCAAACGGCTGAAATTGTGCGGGTTACAATCGCCCGCTTTGTCGGATGGGCGCTCGCTTGATTCTACCGGAGCCGGTCGGGCGGCAGATTGAGACATGGAATCGCGTAGACAGGCTGCCGAAAGGTAAGCCGAAGGTGTAGGTAATCTGGAGACGTATGGATCCAAAATACCGTCGAGGATTCGTCGAGTTCGCCAACAAGCTTGCTTCCTAGCCTTTGAATGAGTTTTCGCGCGGGCCAGGATTGTCGATCGGCTCGGCGTCCCACGAACCGCATCCATCTCTTCTCCATGCTTTGTCCTGACCCAGGGTGACCGTTCACAGAAGCGGGCAGAGTTGCTATTGACCGATGCGAACGCTTCAATCCGCGAGTGGGCTCGTCTGGGCTTCGGGCAACACCTTCCATCGATCGGCCACCCGTTCCAAGGACAATCGATCTCCCGGCCCAATGGATTGCGGAGGCGGCCATGTGAATACCCGGGAAGGCGGCCATATCTTCGCGAGGACCTGCTCCCAGTCTTCGGCGTAGAGGGGAATGCGGACAAGTTCGGCATCCTTCTCTGGAGGAAAGACTGCACTCACAACCTGGAAGACCACATGTCCCACGACCATCGTGGTCACGGTCGCCTCTGCCGACGAGTTCTGGCCATCGAGGTCGTACCTTAGGTCAGCTGCGCGGGCATACAACCCCGACTCCGAGCTTCGTCCGATCCAGATCATCGTCCAGCCCTGAATGTCTCCACTCGTTTTCAGGGCTGGGCCCAAGCCTGATGCGAAGTATCTCTTCATGCTGCGTTCCTTGGTCCCTTCGAGAACGATCGCAGTCTTGAAGGCCCATCGGGCGAGTTTCTTCTGGTCCTCGAGATCAAGCTGGATGGAGAGGTCCTGCAAGATCGGGCCCAGGATCGACTTCACCTCGGCCTCGAGTTCGCTCATCCAGCCGTTGTTGCAGGTCGAGCACACCCCTTTGAGTTTGAAGTCACCGGAGTAAGTGACATCTTTCCCGGTTCCGAGTCTCTGGCGAACGGGCCTCCTCGAGGGCAGCAGCTTCAAGATCCACTGCGGCCACACGTGTTCCTTACTATTTGCATCCTCGTTACAAAAGAGGCATTTCCGTTTTGTCATCGCCAGACACCGAAAACATTCTGTATCGCCATTATTGATGCCGCTTGCCTGAATGTCCTTACCTTTTATAGAAGTAAGATCATCTGCGATTCACCCCGGTTCGGTGGACACTCGTGAGACCCGGAAGGCCTGATACGGAGTCTGGGAGTTGCGTGCTCGAGATGCACGTGTGCCGACTCGAATCCTTTTACGTCTGTATTCTGGTTCAGAGGTGTTCCCGATCTTCGTTGTCACCTCGAAAAACACATGACCGACATATCCGAGAAGAGCCTTCGGTTCCCAAGTATCTCCTATGACCCGACCAGAACAAGGTCCTCGTTGCGGAGTCGCTTTGAGCGATTCCTGTCGACGTCAAGGCCTCAGGTGGGACGCTTTCCTTCTCAGGTCATGTTGTCCGATGAGGCATTCCTTAGGCTACTGACTAGTATACGAATCGAGCGAGCTGGGACGGTCGCCGGGGCTCGGGTGACCTATGAGGCCGCAGTTGATCCTGATGGTCCATTTCCAAAGCTGGACGATCTCATTGAAGCCGGATGGGTGCGTGTGTTTCGGGGCAGGGTCGTCCTGCCGGTTGAAGCACTGCGCGCGTCAAAGATCGGACTTACCCAGAACGCTGCAGCTTACGCCTCGGTCCAGGAGCGCCAATACGATGTGAAGTACTCGTTTCAGCAACCAGTCGATTCCGAGCTTGACGAAGCAATGAGGTCTCTGGAGACCGGTGCATTGACTCTGCACGTTATCAGCAGTGAGCGACCTGGCTGGGTGGTTGCGCGACTATGGGAAGAATTGCGTTCGCGCTTTCCTGACGCTCTGGAAGCCCTGGGATACTGGCTCGATATTCGGCAGGAGATCGGCATGCCTTCAGTGGTCCCGACGGAGGTGTGGGACAAGAAAACGATTGAGGCTTTTCACTCCCTTGCTCTTGAGTACCTTCGGTCTGCAGCCGTGGTCGGTTGGAACGGAATCATCAACCAGCTCGCTCGGCAGATGGCCAATTTTTCAAACGTTGAAACCGACATAGCGAGAAGCTACTTTCTTCCGGTTCCAGAAACGATCTGCGGGCGCTATCTGTGGCTCACCTCTACCCGTCACGAAAGGGGTTTTCATTCGGCTATCTGGACACTGGAACCATTGGCCGTGCTGATCAGCGATCTTGTCGCGGACGTGGAGCGGGCGGACTTGTCTACCGCTCCCCATCCGTTGTTCGACAATTTGATGACCATCGTTGAAGAACGGCCCGAACTTATGTTCATTTTCAACCTGTCTCTTCACAGCCGCCCACTCCTGCTCGCAGATCTCTTGTTGCGGCCCGCGACTTCCGCATGGGCGTGTCTTATTATCTGGCAATGGCAGCTCCGACGCGACGCTTGGGAGAATAATGCCCTTCGTCAGGATGATGATCGCAACAAATCGGCTGCCTTCGCCGATGCGGTATCAATACTCCGCTATTTGATGGATGAAAAGGGCGCACCTCCTGCCGAAGCTGCTGAATTGTTGGCAGCCGTCTTCAGATACGAAAGAGCCACAGGTGATACACCTGTGGAAAGCAGCAACGCCGTGCGAGAACTCTTCCTGGAAGAACTCACGCGCGCAAAGACGGAGAATATCCTAGAGATTCTTAAGGCGCTCTTCGGTTCGGCGAGCAAAGAGGGTCCCGGAGCCGGATCATTCGACGCTGCTTTAGCGCTGGTCGAGGCAAGCCATCTCGTAGCCATAGTCAATCCTTTTCCTCTTGTCAGTTCTTACATCGAGTCAATGAGCCGCGATGATTTTGGAATTTCAGCGCATCATATCAGCGCGACTCAGGCAGGTGTGCTCTACGAACTGGCGACGCGCGGCGGTCGTGAACTCCAAAGCCGGTTTCTGGATCCGCTGAACGCATCAGAGCGCCTCAGCGCAAGGTCTGCGCCAGATGCGAATCCCTTCATGATTGCAGACAGTGTTGCCAAGACTTTGAGGGTGCATATCCAGAGCGAAGTTGCAGAGCTTCGCAAGGAGCTCGTTGAATTGCAGTCACGTGTTCCACGGCCCTCTGACCCTGCCACACGGATTGATCCTGACGATGCCCGGCGTCTGGTGGAAGAATCGAAGAACATCCGAGGCCGAATCGGACGTGTTGAGCGAAAGGCCTCGACCTCAGCTACTACCGTCAACTCCCTACGGTTCACCGAACAGGTAGAACTTGCTGAAGAGATCCTCGCAAATTATGGGACAGCGCTCGACAAGTCTCAATTAGCAGCTTACAAGCGTGAATTAGAACGCCTCGGTACTCGCGGCGATGATAAAGCCATCGGTCGCGTAACCGAGGAAGTCGAACAGTTACGGTGGCGAGTGCTTCTGGAGCAAGATTGGTATTGGGTGGAAATTCTCGATGGTCTAGACGATCCGACGGCCCAGTATTCCGACCGCACCGCTGCCAATGATGCTATCCAACGAGGACGAATCGCCGCCGCTCAGGGTGACGGACAGACTTTGCGGGAAGCCGTCCGCTCACTTTGGAAACTGCAGCCGGTGAGTGCCTCCGAGGAGCTTCGAGAGCGCTCTATCGACTCAGGTTTGAGGAGGTTCTGATGGTCACCAAAAGACCTACCTACCCGATCGGGTATTCAGTGGCCGGTGAACCGCCTATCATGAGGGTCCTTCACACGGATGACTCACTGGAGCTCTACAGTCTTTCTTCAGGCCCGCACCGACAAGAGACACTGCTGCTTCTGCGAGATAAACCCGAAGCGAACCTCGAATGGTGGCGGCATCTGACAGCCGGAACGATGAAAGTGGAGAACATACTCGACGTCCATAGAATCCCTGGGTTTACAGCAGGTGTTCGTTTGTCAGTGTTGGGCGAGTACATGGGTGGTCTCTCATATATCGCTAGCGAACCTGGTGAGCTCGAGACTTTGTTGTTTGCTCTGATTGATTGTGCGACACAGCGAGCTCCGGATGGTCTGTTCCCGGACCTCGCCCCATTTGCGTGTTGGCGTGGAGAGGATGGAAGCGTCAATGCGGCTTTGCCATTACCGGAGGCGCCTAGCTCTGAAGCTGAAGCTGTTCGCTATTTAGGCAAGATTTTCTTCACCCTGGTGTCCGGAGTAAAGCTAGAACCACGTGCGACAACAGTTCCTCCGCTATCCCAATGGTGTCGGGGTGCAGGGGGGAACCTCTCTCAAGCCATTGCTAAGGTTCTAAACAACGAATCAGGCAAGCGAGGCATTGATTCATTTGCGCAGCTCAGCACGGTCCTCGGACGACCGGAGACTTCTGACCTAACAGAGGACTTGTTAAGCAGAAAGTCGAATGCCAGCACCTCTGTTGGGCGCGCCGGCTTAGATAAAGTTGCCGGGATGCACGAACTCAAGAATCTGCTCCGAACAGAAGTGGTGGAGCCGGTAAGGAACCCGGAACCCTATCAAAAGTATGGCCTTTCGATCCCAAACGGGATTCTGCTATATGGTCCCCCGGGATGCGGGAAGACCTATATAGCGCGGGCACTTTCAGAAGAGCTGGGACACCATTTTCTAGAGATCGTACCTTCGGAACTTGCAAGTCCGTATGTTCATGGCAGTGTCATTCGAATCCGAGAACTTTTCGACGAGGCGGCTGAGCACGCCCCTTCCGTTGTCTTCATTGACGAGTTCGAGGCCCTGGTGCCGGTGAGATCCGGATTGGGTGGCTTTCAACATCACAAAGCTGAAGAAGTAAATGAGATCCTTACCCACTTGAATGCTTCGGCGGATAAGCGGGTCTTCATAATAGCCGCGACGAATCAGCCCGATATGATCGATCCTGCCGTAAGGCGTACTGGACGGCTCGACAAACTGATCTACGTGGGTCCCCCAGATGCTGAAGCTCGCAAAGACATGCTGCTTCTACATCTTTGGAACCGCCCCTTAAGCGATGAATTCGACGCCGAGCAGATTGCCAACCAATTGCAGGGCTATTCCGCGAGCGACCTGAAATTCTTGGTAGACGAGGCAGCTAGGGATGCTCTCCAGAGGCGAACTCCAATTTCGGCCGAATCGTTTCAACGAGCCATGATGCGGATCGTCGCTTCTATTCCGCCCGAGAGCGAGATGCAATATCAAACCATCGCTCAACGCGGTCTTTGAAAGCAATGCAATCGATAGCAGGAGGCAATCGGAGATGAATCGCCCGGCACAGTCATCGATCACAGCTGTCTGCGGAATAGGCACAACCATCCTAACGGCCGCGTTGCTTAGTTTCATCGAGCTCCGTTGGGGACATGCACTGTATAGCTTTACCGTTTGGTTTGTAATTCCAATCGGAGCGGTGGGGGCAGGGATGGTCGCCGCTGTCGGCTATCTGATCGGCGCGAGATTGGCCAACTATCGGCCAAGCACCAGCCTGCTAAGCGTCATCGTGACAACCTCTGCAGCGATGTTCTTCTTAATTCAGTGGATGGAATACTCTTTCATGGCAGTCGATGGCCGCTCCATTCAAGACTCCATCTCCTTTCGCGATTTTCTAGGCTACACGGTGGCGCATACCTCACTCAGGTTTGGAATGCGAAGTCATTTCACTGGACCTGGGATCGAAATTGGAACGGCAGGATACCTGTTTGCCGGTGTTCAGGTCATTGGATTTGTTGTTGGAGGGCTCGCCGTATATGGCTTCATCTCATCGATGACATACTGTGATGATTGTGGCCTCTACCTAAACACTAAGGGCACGCAGACCAGATATTTTGGTTCCGCAGAAGAGATGCAAGCGGCCACTGCAAACATTCAGGGTGAGATGCAGTCAAGAAGGCTTCAGCACTCTGTCTTGATTCATGGGACTTGCGGAGCAATCGATAGCAAAGGCGCTATCTTTTTATCGCTGATGGAAGTCAAGAGTTGTAAGGGATGTGGCAAGCACTGGACCAAATTCACTGCGAATAGAAAGTCCGGGAACGATTGGAAAGAAATTCCTGAACTCAAACTCTCGGCGTTCAGTATAGAGCCAGTCGAACTTCACAAGACAATATCGGGTTTGAAGTAGCTAGCCTTCTATCCATTCTGAAGATTCGCAACAGTCTACCCCGGTAGTGATAATGCCCAGCCGAGCAAACAAAACGCGACACCGATGGAGAAGGAAAAGCCCTCATTCAAGAGGGCTTTTGAGGTAAACGCAACAGAATAGGTAAAGGTAAAAACTAGATCCTCATTGGCATCACAACGTACTTCTGCTGGTACTCCGGGTTCATTGCCTCCTGGCGGATCGGAGTATCGGCATACTCTACGAGAAGCATGACGAGTTCGCACTCTTGCCAAGGTCTGCGCTGGCTCATCCTTATCTCCTCTATGACTGGCAAGCTCTGAGTGTTAACCACGAAGTGCAAACAGGTGCAGGTAAATTCACTACAAAGAGGAAAAGGGCCAGCCGAAGCTGACCCTTTCTCCTTTTCCCTTGAAGCATCGCCCAGCGGTAAAGCTGGCACTGGAGCGATTGGAACGATTCTCCCTCTCGATACGCTAATACTGGACAAGGAGAAGGCTACACGGAATTGAGTGAATGAGGACGTCTACTGCCCAGGATCAGATGACCGGAGCACTCCAGTTCTCGATAGTGAGATCTCGAACACGTCCGAATTCGCGTGTGTTGTTTGTGACGAGAGTCAAGCCCAGGCACCGAGCGTGCGCAGCAATGAAAAGATCATTTGCGCCGATCATTGCTCCTTGGAGTTTGAGTGCGCCACGTATCTGCGCATAATCCGCTGCGGCGTCACCCGGTAGATCGAGAACTCACGAACTTGTTGTTTGGGCATGCGCCGCACCGAGATGCGCCGCTCCTTCGCAGTTGCTTCAGCCCACCGGGCAATGGCTTGACAGCTGCTATGCGCAACTTGGCTAATCTGGTGATCCGAAAAAGCCGCACTCTTAGGAGAGCGACTGGGAACGGTGGGACCGACAGTTTCGTTCATGAGGCCCTCTCCTCTCACCTAATTTACCGATTTTGTGTCGCGCTCTGCCTGGCCGCTCATCCGAAGAGTCGCAACCGGCCTCCGGCGACATAACCTGACGGCGGAGACCGGGTGTCCCTCTTGCGTTTTGGGAGTTCAAAATGGCCGTTAACTGTGACAAGGTTGCGCCACGTCTTTAGTTCGTCAGAAAGGGGTTGCGAATGGTGAGCGAATCGATCTACTGGCCATCCTGCATATCCTCCGAGTAGAGGAGGTCGCAGCCGGCATCGAGGGCTGCAGCGAGTATCAGTGAGTCGTAAATGTGATAGCCATAACGCTCCGCAATCCGCAGCGCAGCGTCGTGTACTTCGACTGTCAGAGGAAGGGGAGGTTCACAAAGGGCACGAGCCGCATCGAGAGCCTCCGCGATCTCTGTCCATGACATCTTGAGTTTTCTCTTCGCTACCGCTGCAAACTCGTTCAGGACCTGGACACTAAGAGTCCCTCCGGAGGTGAGAAGCCGTTCTGCGGTCGAGGTACGAGCATCACCTTCAGAGATGGCATAGATGAGAATGGTCGTGTCGAAAAAGACCTTATCGCTCATTCGCTGCGTTCCGATCAAAGGTGAAGCCAGTGGGCAAGGGGCGCCGCAGTCGTCGCAGCCGTTCTATTGCGCCTTCTCTCCTGCGGTCACGACTTACTTCAAACTCCCGTTCTCCGGCAATTCGAATCTCGATCTGATCTCCGTCCTTGAGTTCCAAGGCTTCGACAACGCTCGCAGGAAGCCGGATTGCTAGACTGTTTCCCCATTTTGACACCTGCATAGGCCCTCCTGGATATACATTGCTATAAGTATATCCGCACTGCCAGTAAACTACAAAAGCGAGCCGCGCTTTGTTCTGCGCGGCGCGCCTCATCGCATCTGTTCTCCAACCATATAGCCAGTCGGCCAGATCGACTCCACCATGGTAGGGTGTCTCGCTTCCAGACAGCAACGGTAGCAGTAGCCATGCCGGGGTTGTTGCTTTCGACTGATTTTGTTTGCCTTCATGTGCGGACACAGCGAACGGCCTGCGAATGATTCGTTCCGCCGCTGCGCAACAGATGGTGGCCTTGGTCTATCGGAAGATGGATGAGCATAGTTGGAGCAGTAACTGAACTGGACAAGGAGATTGAGCGTCTGACGAAGATCCGTGACTCGCTTCTGCAGGGGGCGCCAGCGGGAACGAGCCAGCCAGCCGTAAGTCAGCCAGTTGCACCCAAGAAGCGAAAGTACGTACGTTCTTCCACTCCGCCAGCCAAGACACCGGCGAAGAAGTCGACTGCCGCTAAGAAATCTGCAGCAGTGAAGGCGGCAGTTCCCGCGAAGAAGAGAGTGATTTCCGCTGCGACGCGGAAGAGGATGTCTGACGCAGCGAAGGCGCGGGCCGCTTCCAAAGCCGAAGCCGAGAAGTAGCGCAAAGGAGGTGAGAGGCCCCTCTCACCTCCTTTGCGGGTTCCGCCTTCTGCGATTCGCATTCGACATGACTCTTACGCTGCTGCGTCGAGAGCCTCGGTCACATCTTCCTGCGTATCTCCCTCATTGATTTCAGCGAGGATATCGTCCTCGTCTCCATCCTCTTGCTCGATGGGAGCTGGGGGAGGCAGTGCGGCGGTTGGCTCTTCTGTGGGCGGCAAGTCGAAGAGGCTTGCCGTCTTCGGCGCCGCTGGCTTCGCCGGCGCCGCGGGCGTAGTGGCCGGTGTCGGTTCGGCAGCGGTGCTCGAGGAACTCACCTCTTTCTTGGCTGGGGTCTTCGAGGACTGTTCGGCTTTTGCCTTCGCAGCCTTGGCAGCGGCGTCCATCTCCGACTGGGCATTCTCGAGTGTGCTCTTCAATTGCAGGTGAGACCCGGTATAACTGACTAACGTCGGTCCGAGTTCTGCCTCCAGCTCCTCTGCGGTCCCCGTGAACGAGACCGGGGTTGTAAGGGCGTCGTTCTCATCCTCTTTGATCTTCTTGGGGACGACGCTCACACGTATGTTGTCGTCTTCGACGAGGGTGAGCGTCAGCAACACAATGCGATTGCGCAGCAGCGGCACAAGTTCTTTGAACATGAGATTCTCCTTGGTTTAAGTGCTACTGACGTCGGCCGGCTTATCGGACAACGATAGGGCCGGGATCGGGATCGGCCCATTTTTGGACATACCGCTGCCCCAATTCGAGCGAACGCAGATAGGCTGCGGGATCGTTCTCTCTTTGCCACAAGAGGCGATACATCGCATTAACTGCCGCCATCATCATCGCCTTCATCTCTGGGTCGGTAATGTGGGAGTATTCGGGCTTGCCGCTGCACATCGGGCAGATCTGGCCCGCGTGCAGGTCTTCGATAGGTCCGTTGCGGAATGCGAGGGCGGTGAACACCTTTGCTTCGAGAGCTAACGCGGGATCGAGTATGGTCGGCATGGGGCGCTCCGTCACCATCACAATAGACCGGATTCGTTGCGGTGCGTTGAAGCCTGCGGTTTACGCTGCTTTCGGTCGAGATGCCAGGGAACGGCGTCGCGTCTTTCTCCAGAGCATTGGGTCGACCGGAACTGCCGACATCTGGGCTGTGGCCGCATTGAAGAAGGCTCCGTGATGGGTCAAACGTCCATAGTGGAGGAGCCTTGCCAGCATCGCGAGCGAACCCGCCGCGAGCACTTGATTGATGTAGGGTTCCTGCCGTTCCAGAGCTTCGATGGCGGAACAGCTCGGCAGTGGGTCTTCTCCTGCCGCCGCGTCGATGATCTCGGGATAAAGTTCGCTGATGGTGCGGAGTCGCGTTGCGCTCCTCCGGTTGCGGCCATTCGATGGCTGTCCGAGGACATATTGCCCACTCGCCGCATTGTTTCCCAGGTCGAGCCAGTAGCCCACCCGGCAGTAGGGATCGGTGACTGCCTTGTGGATCTCACGCCGTGCTGCGCGCGTGTCGACGCATCCGAAGACGATGTCGCACGCATAGTTGTTGAAATCGTTCCCCGTCCGGGAGAAGGGGTGCGGGACGGACTTCCACTCCAGTCCCCAGAAGAGATTGACCCGGTTGACCAAAACAAAGGCCTTGTTCAGACCGATGTCGGATACCGAAAAGGGCTGACGGACACAGTTAGTCTCGGAGACGTTGTCCCCGTCCATCAGGGTGACATCAAGGCCATCCCGATGACCCCAGGCACGCAGCGCCTGGTTGAGGTAGGGCAAGCCCAAAAATACCTGGCTGCCGCTCCCTCCGGCGCCGATCACCAGGATGCGAACTGGTCGTCGCTCACGAAGGGACTCGGGCAATAGATGTTCAGCCATAGATCCTCGCAGATTGTTTCAGGAACTTCTCAAGCGTCTCTGGAAGTCCGACGAGTGTGTCCGTCGGAAACTCCGCCGTGTTGGGTAGAGCCTTCCAAAGACCTTCAAAGCCGCCCTTGTGCCGTGTCACACGGCCGACGTTGCCATGCGTGAACTCGCTCTCGTAGAAGCTCTTCTCCCATTGCGGAATAGACCGGATGGTTGTGACCTTCGGAGCTTCCATGCTCCCGAGGCAGACCGACCCTTCTTCATCGATGTTCCAGTAAGGCGCGAAGCACATCTTGGTTGAGGCCGCCGGGCGGGCATTCTCCTGAAGCGCCCGGAGATAGAGCTGCCGGTTGATCGCGATCCATACCAGCGCCGGATGGGGAAAGATGGCCCCATTGACCTCGCTCATGTCCTGCTGGGTGCCGCCGAAGAACATCTGGCGCCGCTGTGCAGGTGTCCACCAGCAGATCATTTGCTCGGTACGGGCGAGGATGTTGTCCGGGAAGACCTCGGGAACGATGCTCCCCTGGAGATCACGCACAAGGGAATGGAGAAATGCTGTTCGTAGAGGTGTGACCTCACAGAGAACCGGTGCCTCCCCTGCTCGATAGCGCACCTCATGCTTGGTGACGAATGCCCGCTGGTTCGAGCGGTACACAAGGAGGGCCTGGGTGAGTTTGAAGTGCTGACTCCTCTCGATGCTGATGTCCACCTGCATGATTTTCCTCCCATTCGACTTATGGAGTGGTCAACACAAGAATATTTATGTTGCGTTGAAAATAGTGTTGCGTAGAGGGCTCCCAACGCGACAACTCGTTTGTCGTTCACTGCATGAGACCTTTGCCGACGTTAACCTCTTTCCGGTGTGTAATTGCAGAGAAAAACACAATCCGGCCGGAACTCAGAAAGACCGTCAACTATCTCGCTCAATGCGTGCCTCGCCCTGAAGTCGTCAAGCGACTGCAAGGGTTCCGGACTGCCGGCGATGCGGACGCAAGGCCCGTCGCTGTCATACGGAACACGGCATCAAGAATTCACGAGGGCGTTATGAAGTATCTGCTTCAGCCAGCGCTCGTATTTGTCTGCATCCCATCCGCGCTCCTGCACTAGCATGCGGTAGAGGTCCCGGCTCGTCAGGGCCCAGAGAATGTCGCATGCCGATCTGCGATCCAGCCCCGCTTGCAGCAGGTTTGCCTGGAGCAAGTGGTCGATCAGGTGACCCTGAATCTCATAACGCTCGCCCTCGCGCTCATTCTCTACGCTCGCCAATTCCGGAGCCAGCATCCCCGCCCCGCGCAAGAGAGACTGCACGGGAATCTCCGATTCATAGACCTGTCGTGCAATACTCGCCGCGAATGAGAGTCGTTCGGCCGGGTCAGAAACCAGCATAGCCTGACGTACCAACGCCTGGTAATCCTGGCCGAATCGCGCCTGGTCGAGGAGTTCAGCCACAATGCCTTTCTTCGATCCGAAGACTGCATAGACCGTGGGCACGGCTACCCCGGCTGCGAGCGCCACAGCGGACATGGTCATTCCCGCGTAGCCACTCTTTGTGAGTAGCCGTCGTGCGGCCGTTGCGATCGCACTGCGGGTCTGGTCCGCGTGCCGCTGCCGTGTCGATGACTGGTAGACACGCTTGTTAGACTTCTTCGCTCGTTTCTGCCCGGTCGATGCGTTCATATTGACAGTATAAAGAGATATTTGATATACGTTACTATAATGATTATGTTATTGCTATGGAGGTTCGATTGCATCACCCTTTAACCATGGCTGTTATTGAGATCGTCTGCGCAGGCGTTTTCTGCATGCTGCTTGCCGGAATGGCTGCGCTGATCTACATGGGATTTCGCCGGAAGCCGCGCAACACCCCCAGTGCCTATATGCGAAGAGGAAGGCGCAATGGCTCAAGGACGGTTGTGTGCGCAGGCGACAGTCACACACACGCCTCACTAAGCTCGGATTATGTAGCTATTCTCCAGAAACATCTTGACACTCGGGGCTATGAGTTCATTAACGCCGGCCTCAACGGAAACACGTCCCTAGATCTTTTAGATCGTCTCGACGAGATCGTGCGATGCCAACCTGACGCCGTCTCGGTAATGATAGGAACCAACGATGTGAGGGGCGGCTTCTCACAGGCGGCGGAGCAAGCTTTTGAACAGAACTTGAGGATTATCGTCACACGCCTGCGAAGCGAGGCTCATGCGCCAGTTGCCCTTCTTTCGGTGGCGCCGCTGGGGGAAGACCTTGCTGAAGAAGCGAATCAGCGTGTGGATCGGTGCAATGATGTCATTCGTCGGGTCGCCCGGGAATGCGGCGCAGATTATTTACCGTTGAACGAGTCTCTGGGAACACTGATTGAGAACTCGGGTTCTCATTCGTCGCGTCCTTTCAAGCTGCGGATCGGACTTCTGCTTGGCGCCGCTGTCCGACGGTACATTGCGCATCAAACCTGGGACACTATTGCCGGCCGCAATCGTCTTATCGTGCATACGGATCAAATCCACTTAAATGACAGTGCAGGTAAGGTTGTCGCTGACTTGATCGCTGGGTGGCTCGGGGCCATGTCGGGTGGAAAACTGTGCGGTGCGCCAATTCGGATATCGTCGCCATCGGAAAACTTCCACACCTGAGACTGCGCCGCCCTATAAGTTGCTCCGGACAAGCGGCTCAGTAGACGCCAAATCGCCGAGTCACTCGTTGAGCCATCTGAGGGGATCCTGGGTTCCGAAACGGTTGACCGCCAACTCTTCAGTTGCCCGTTGATCGACATCTCCGCCGGGGTTCGGCGAGGCGATACTTGTTCTCCTCGCACCTTGCCGGCGCAGGTTTCGCTGCATTGAGTGGCAGCATGATTCTGGAGTAGATGGCGTGATTCGCCTGGAACAGCTAGTCATGTTGTGCTCGTGATCATGAACGTCAATGAGTACCTCCCTTCGCAGCTTCTACGAAACACAATTTGCGCCTCAGCATAATCTATTCAGCACTTCGACTAGCTCGAAGAGTTCTGTATTGAGTCTCAAGAAGGCAGCAACACTACGAATCGCCGCGTCGCACTCTTCAGGGCTCTCGACGCTGAATGGAACTGCGAAGATAGGTTCATGTGAGACTTCGTAGAAATACTGGGCCTCGGCGTCGAAGCACGCTTCGATGGCATCATGCT
>JAOAPF010000504.1 GCA_025462755.1 Edaphobacter sp. | reverse complement strand
CATCTCGTCGCGACGCATGGAACGGCGGTTGTGCTGGAGGAGGCGGGCTTGCAGCCGGAGCGCGTGCACAAGGTGAAAGAAGGGCGCCCGAACGTCGTCGACCTGATCAAGGGCGACCGGATTCAGCTGATCGTCAACACGCCCCGTGGGCAGGATACGTTCTTTGACGAGAAGGCGATTCGACGGGCGGCGGTGCTGGCGCGGATTCCTACCATCACGACATTGGCGGCGGCGCGTGCGGCGGCTGAGGGAATCGCGGCGTTGCAGAAGGGTACGTTGAGCGTGGTGGCGTTGCAGACGCTGCATCTGGACCGGTTTGCGGGAGAGGACGATGGAGTAGCTGCTTAGAGTTCGAGGGCAAACTTTGCGCCGAGGGCGTAGCCGATCATGGAGAGAGGTATCCAGGCGCCTATCAGAAGGCCGTCGCCGGCCATGAGGCCGCTGCCGTGGCTAAAGGTGAAGAAGGTGCGCCAGAGTTTTTCGATGGCGCCGCAGTTTTCGCAGAGGCCAGTGCCGGTGGGCAGGTCGAGCACCGACACGCAGACGATGGAGAAGATGACCAGGCCGGAGATCCAGGTGTAGATCGCGAGGTTGTTGTGGTGGATGCGGGCAAGCAGAAAGCCGCCGATCATCGGGGCCAGAAAAGCAAGGACAGTTCCGAGCAGCTTGGGCGATGAGGAGTCAGGGTCGGGGTGATTGAGCGACATGACTCCGATGACAATGGCGAGCAGTACGAAGGCGATGAGGGTATGGGTGAGGAACAAGAGAGCCTCGCGCGCGAGATCGCCCGGAGTTTTGTCCTGCGAAATGTCACGTTCGAACGCCATGGGTGTCTAGCAAAGGGTACTCCAGATGCACGGCGACGATGCGGCTTTCGATTACGTCTTTGGTGGCATGTGTTGAGTGATTAACCCGGTTGCAAGCGGCTTGTTGGAACGCTATTTAGAATAGGGAGATGCTGCTTGAAGGGCTCCAACTTCCGCTGACTACGCCGTTTTATCCCGACGGACGGCTCAATCTACCCAAGCTCGAACACAATGCCGCACGCTACTCGAAGACGCCAGTCGCGGGCCTGGTAGCGTTGAGCGATTCCGGCGAGCCGACGATGCTGTCGGAAGAAGAGATCCGGCAGACGTTGCGTAGCGTGGCTGAGGCGGCTGCCCCAGAGAAGGTCCTGATGGCTGGGGTGTCGCGCGATAGCGTGGTGGGGACGCTTGACCTGGCGGAGAGGGCGGCGGAGTTTCAATATGATGCGGTACTGGTGAAGCGGCCATCGATCTTTGGAGGAGATGCCGCTGCTGAGCATGCTAAAGCTCTGCTGACGTATTTTCAGGTGGTCGCTGATCGCTCTCCGCTGCCGGTTGTGCTCCATAGTGCGGCAACAATCCAGGGTGGAATGTTGCCGGTTGAGGTGGTGATCGAGCTTGCGGGGCACCCGCAGATCATCGGGTTGGTGGAGGGCGCCAGTGGCCGGGAGAGAATCGAGGCACTGCGAGAGGTGAGAGCGAGGGTGAAGCGCGAGGTTGCTGTCACGGCGGTGTTTGCAGCAGTGACTGGTAGGATGCGGGTGCGAGACAACGGCGACCCCGGGGGACTGATTGCGGCAGATACGCTGACGGGTGGAGGTGCAGCGCTGGCGGTCGCTCCGACGAAGGCCGTTGCGAGGACACGGACGAAGGTCGTCGGGTTTCAGGTGCTGGGCGAACATACGACGGGAATGCTGGAGGCTCTGCGGGGTGGGGCGGTGGGGGCAATGCCGGCTTTTGCTGCGTCGGCTCCGCAGGCGTGCTACGAGGTGCTGGCGGCGTGGAGGGATGGCGATCAGGGGCTTGCGCAGGAGAAGCAGGCTCGACTGCAAAGCGTCGCGCAGAAAGTAGAAGAACAACTTGGGGTGGCGGGAATCAAGTTTGGCTGCGACTTGAATGGCTACTTCGGGGGGAGGCCTCGTCTGCCGCTGCTGCCACTGACGGGTGAGGAGCAGGTAAAGATCGAGGCGTTGATGCAGGGGATGCGTCACTAGGGCTTGCGCCGCCCGTGAAGATCAATTTTGCTGTCTTGGCGTAACCGTGACGCCCATACCGCTGAGTTTGCTGCGCGCCTGCATGGCTTCAGGCGAGTTCGGGAACCGCTGGATGAGAGTCCGGAACTCGCGCACGCCGGGGTCTTTCTGATTGAGCGCTATCAGGGCCATGCCCTTGTGAAGATGCGAGACCGGGACCTTGTTGCTGTCCGGATATTGTTGGAGGACGCTGTCGTAGGCCTTGATGGCCGCGGCGTATTGGCCTCCGCGATAGTCGATTTCGGCCTGATAGTAGTAGGAGTTTCCTGAGAGGGGATTGTCAGGGTAGTTCTTGACAACGTCGCCGAACTCGGCAGAGGCGAGGGCATATTTCGCGGACATGTAGTCGCCGAGGGCGGTCTTATAGAGCTCGTCGGGAGGCGGAACTGCCGGTCCAGCGGGAGTGGAATCTGCCTGAGGAACGCCCGCGGAGGGCTTGCCCTTTCGTACGACAGGAGCCGGTGTGGTGGGTCCCGAAGGAGCGGGGATGGGATTCACCGGGACGGGTGACGTTGAGGTTGGGGTTGGGGCTGAGCCACCCGGCTGCGGTGTGTTCTGCATATTGGCGTTCATCGACTGCTGCTGGCTCTGTATGTCCTGCATAGCCTTCTGCAGTGAACCGAGGCGCGCTTTGATCTCGTCGACGGAGTCGTTCAGCGATTGGATTTGCCCGGAGAGCTGGTCGACCTTCCCGCCCTGCGCCTCCTGCTGGGTCTGAAGCTGTCGGTGCAGACCATCGACGGTGACAGCCATTTTGTTGATGGAGTCGGCGCTCTGCTGGATGAGATCTTTCATCACTCCCATGCGCTCGTCGTTGGATTGCTGGAGCCGCGCAACGGCGTCTTGAAGCTGTTGGACCTGAGTCTGCAGCTGAACCATGTCTTTGTTGGCGGCAAAGGCGGGAGAGCAGTAGAAGAGAGTGGCGGCGAGCAGGACTGCGCAAGCGGGGCGAATTGGCTTAATGATGAGACTAAAGCGGCTGGGACAATTGGAATGAGGAATCATAGGCGGAGTACGCTCGGCTTTCTGTCTTCCTGTCAGCCCTCGCGCGATGGAATGCGTGAGGGCTGAGCTGAAGTGGGACTTCGAGAGTTAGCGGTCGAGTGAGAATTGGGCCCGCCGGTTCTGCTGCCAGCAGCTCTCGGTCTCGTCGGTGCAGAACTGCTTCTCCTTGCCATAGCTGATGACGCGCAGCCGATTCGAGGATACGCCTGCCGCAACCAGTGCTGCACGGGCGGAGTTGGCGCGGTTTTCGCCGAGTGCAAGGTTGTACTCGGCCGAACCGCGGTCGTCGCAGTAGCCGCCGATGATGACTTTGATCGCCGGGTGAGCCGCGAGATAGGAAGCGGCCTGGGTCACCGAGGTTGTGGCGTCGGGACGGAGGTCAAAGCTGTCGTAGTCGAAGAAGATGTCCTGAACGTTTTGATGGAAGGCGGCTTCACTGCCCATATCGGCGGCTACGGCAGGCGGCGCGGTGGGAGCGACAGGAACCCTAACGGTCACACGAACATTGGATTCGGCGGTGCCGCCATCTCCTTTCGCGAGAAGATGGAAGTTGGTGGAGTTGGAGGGCGAGACGGTCTGGGTTCCGTTGAGGTTCACCTCGCCGATGCCGTCGATCGAGACGCTGCTAGCGTTCTGGCTGCGCCAATTGAGGACGACGGACTGACCGAGATCGATCGCTGCGGGATCGGCGGTGATGGTGGCGGTGGGAGCCGGGGCGGCAGCGGCTGAAGTTGGACCGAGCGCGTTGGGGTCGACGCCACTGGCCTTCTTGTGGCAACCCGTGACCATGGCAAGTGCGGCGAGGGTGGTGGCCAAGGCCAGGGTCTTGTTGATTCTGCTTTGCAATGCGCTCATCGAATATCTCCTGCCAACGGTAGTATTTCAAAAAATCAGTTGCCTGCGAAGCGGTCCCGCAGGGAGGAATCGGCTTACTTCCAACTCCAGTTCGGCATGTCAGCGCCGGGCCCGGTCAATGCTCGTTTCTGCGTTCCGTCGGCCAACATGGTCATGATCCTCATGTGGCTGGCCTTGCCGTCGGCCGTGTTGGCGTAAACGATGTGCCGGCCATCGGGAGACCAGGAGGGAAAGTCGCAGCGGCCGCCGTCGTGGGTAAGCTGAATCCAGCGCTTGGTGGCGATCTCCATGATGTAGATGTCCTGCCCGCCGGGTGCGCCGGGGCCGTACTTGCGATCCCAGGCGAAGGCGAGGAATTGACCATTGGGAGACCAGGAGACTGATGTGGCGTAACCGCCGTCCGTCATGCGTTGCACGGCCGAGCCATCGGTATCCATGATGTAAAGCTGGGGCAGGCCGGTGCGTCCGCTGATCCAGGCGATCTGCGAGCCGG
The DNA here is from genome assembly GCA_025462755.1 of Edaphobacter sp. GTDB lineage: Bacteria > Acidobacteriota > Terriglobia > Terriglobales > Acidobacteriaceae > Edaphobacter. The sequence continues at coordinate 20,613 of JAOAPF010000504.1, read as the reverse complement.
TGCGCGGATTGTAGACGGGCGAGACATCGGGGCCGCGGAAGCTTGTAATACGGCGAGCGAGTGCGCCGTTGGCGTCGGAGACCCAGATCTCGGGATCGCCGGAGCGAGATGACGAGTAGGCGATGTCCTTCCCGTTCGGAGCCCAGGCTGGAGTGATGTTCGTTCCGCCGACACCCGTGAAGTTGACCATGCGGTTGAGGACGAGCGAGAACATGCGAATCTGAAAGCCGTCGTGACCGAGCGAGGCGAAAGCGAGACGGCTGCTGTCGGGGGAGATGCGGGGAGAGAGCGAGACGGTGCCGAGGTGAGTGAGAGGCCGCTGGTTCGCGCCGTCGTAATCCATCTCCCAGATCTCTTTGTCCGCGCCTGTGACTTTGACGTAGAAGATCTTCGATTCGGCGATGCCCTGGCTGCCGCCGCTGAGCCGGAAGATGATCTCGTCGGCGAAGCGGTGGGCGATCTGGCGGGCGGAGTCATCGCTGGCGTCTTCGTTGTATTGCTTGGCTAGCACTTGCGGGTACTGCAGGTTCTTAGCGTCGAAGAGAAATCCGTTGCAGACGATCTTGTTGCCCTGGACGGCGAAGTTGCCGAAGGCCACCATCGCGGCGGAGGTTGGCGCCTGCGCCCAATCCTGCACCTTGATCTCGGCGGGCGTGCCGGGGATCGATTGGGGAAGAAGACTTTTGGAGACGATGTCGAAGATGCCTGCGTTGGCGAGATCGGCAAAGAGAGTTGAGTCGAAGGTGCGCTTGAAGCCGTCGGTCTGCGGATCGGATGTGGCGGGTTTGAAGTCGGCGACGGCGATGCGAATGTTGGTCACGCCGCTGGAGGTTTCGGTCTTGAACGTGTCCTGCGCTCGCATGACAGGGATGCAGGCGAGAAGAATAAGCAAGGCCGCGAGCCAACAAAACTGCGCGTGCCGATTGGGGGAAGTTCGTTGCTGACTAAACATTCTGTCCTATGTTAGACGCAAAGACGCCGCAAGCGGGTGCTTGAACGCAGGATGCGGTGGTAATCAAAGGAATACTCCGAAAAATAAAGTGAAGAACTAGTTTTATTGCGGGTGGAGATGAAAGGTGTACTCGACGGTGATGTGATCGCCCTGGGGCAGGGGGCCGAAGCCGTCGACACGCTGCACGGCGCGAAGAGCGGAGAGATCGAGCGAGGAAGATCCGCTGCGTGTCTCCACACGGGCGTTGGAGGGAACGCCGTCACGGTTGATGTCGAAGATGATAGTTGTGCTCTTGCCGAGGGAGGCGCCGGGATCGGCCTCTGCCGTGTACCAGTTCTGCGCGACTTTTTTATTCACGATATCCACGTAATAGGCAAAGCGGGCTCCGAAGGTGCGGTCTTCGACGGAGACGCTGGCGGTGCCATTCTTGACCTCCGTTGTGGCCTGGGCGATGCGAATGCCTGCAGTCTCTCCGGTGACGGCCTTGGTGGGCGGAGGGTTGACGGGCTGAATATGTTTGGGCGGCGCCGGGGTCGGCTTCTCCGCTGTTTTGACGGGCTTCGTGATCTTTTCCGGGATAGCTACTTCTTTCGGGCTTGGCGGCGGCTCGGTCTTTTCTTTTGTGACTATCGGGGCAGGGCTTGGAGCTTCTGATGTGAGGACACCGGTGTCCAGGGTGCGCTGCGTGGGGGGCAGCGGGATCGAGGAGACCATGGTGGCCTGGATCGCTCCGGCATTCGAAGCGCTTTCACCCCAGGTGATGCCTCGATGATGGAAGAAAACGGCCCCGCCGACAATTGCAGCAGCGACCAGCCCGTGCAGCACGAGGGAGCCGGCAAAGTTGACGCCGAGCCTGTCGCTGCCGAGGTATTCTTCGGGGTCGAGTTGGAGATTCGCGGCTATGGCAGGTCTCACTTTTGGAGCGGCTGGGTGACGATACTGATGTTGGTGATGCCGGCCTGTTTGACTGCATCCATGACCGAGGCGAAGGCGCCAAAGGGCACGCGCTCGTCAGCCCTGAGATAGATGATGCGTTTGGCGTCGGGCTTGCCGGTGGTTTTCAGCAGTGCGGGAAGTTGGTTGACGTTGACGGGCTTGTCCTGCAGGAACACATTCTGCTCGCGGTCGATGGTGACGACCATGCGCTCTTCGGTGAGCTGATTGACGGAACGCGTCTTGGGGATCGCCACCTCGACGCCGGATTGAAGCACGGGCGCGGTGAGCATGAAGATGAGCAGAAGCACGAGAACCACGTCGACCAGCGGCGTGATGTTGATCTCGGCGAGCGCGGTCTGGGTGTGCCCTTTTGAAGAGAAGGCCATGGTTAGAAGGTCCTCCGTCTCATCTCTTCCGTGTGCTGCGGCGGCGCAGGTGGTGTGATCATAGCTGCGTTTTCGATGGCGTTGAGGAGCTCGCGGCCGAAGTCGTCCATGCGGGCTGCGAACTCGCGCAGGCGGGCGGTGAGCTGGTTGTAGCCGACTACGGCCGGGATAGCGACTACGAGGCCGGCGGCGGTGGTGATGAGGGCCTCTGAGATACCTGGTGCGACGGCGCGAAGGGTTGCTGCGCCCGCGGTGCCCAGGCCGTGGAAGGCGTCGATGATTCCCATGACGGTGCCGAAGAGGCCGATGAACGGCGCGATGGCGGCGATGGTGGCGAGCCAGGTCATGCGGCTCTCCATCGCGGTGAGGGCTTCGCTGGCGGCTGTCTGGGCGGCGCGTTCGAGCGCGACTGGATTGCGTGGCATGCCGCGTCCGCCATTCTGCCGCTGGTACTCGTCGTGAATCTCGCTGAAGACGGCGACCAGTGGGCTGGGTTTGAATTGCTCGGCAACGGCGGCGATTTCGCTGAGCCGCGTCGATTTGCGGAAGGCGCGAACGAAGCGCAGGCTCTGCGTGTGGGCTCTGCCGAAGCGGGACCACTTGGAGATCATGATGGCCCAGGAAAAGATGCTGGCGAGGAGAAGAATCACGAGGACCGCGAAGGCGACGGGGCCGCTGTTGTGGATCATCTCCAGGAGCGCGCTGCCGTTGGCTGCTGCGGGAGCCGCGGCAGCGGGGTCTTCCTGAAAGAGGTACAGAGCGAGGGTCCAAACCATAGTTGTTTCCACCAGTGTTTAGTGTAAATCGTGATTATGGAATATCAGACGGGAGCATCTGCTGTGGTGCGGGCCTTCGGTGTACAGGATGGTTCCTGACGGGAGCACAACGAGGTTTGCTATCCTCGCGATACGTCGTTGTCTGAGGCCCCTATGCTGCTGGAGTTGCGCGCGGAAAACTATGCTGTGATCGACCGTGCGGTCGCCACGTTTGGTCTCGGACTGAACCTTTTGACGGGTGAAACCGGGGCAGGGAAGTCTATTTTAATCGACGCGCTGGCACTGCTGCTGGGTGGCAAGGCGTCGCCGGATGTCGTTCGTCACGGAGCGGATAAGGCTGTGGTCGGATGCGTCTTCGAACTGACGCCGGGAGCGGCTGCGATCCTCGAGGCGAACGGGATTGACTCGGAGTCAGACCATATCCTGCTGCGGCGCGAAATCGTGGCGAACGGTAAAGGACGGGTGTTCGTCAACAATCAGCCGGCGACGGTGGGGGTTTTGCGGCAGCTTGCGCCTGAGCTTGCGCTGGTGCATTCGCAGGGAGAGACGCTGGGTTCCTTCGATCAGGCGCAGCAGCGGAGCCTGCTGGATCGTTTTGGCGGATTGAATACGGACGCTGTCGCTGAAGCATTTGCCGCGTGGCGAGCCACGACCGACAAGCTGGAGGAGTTGCAGTCGGCGGAGCAGGATCGACTGCGTATGGCTGATCTGTGGCGATTTCAGAGCAAGGAGATCGATCAGGCTGCGCTGGTGGCGGAGGATGAAGACGTTCAGCTTGAGGGCGAGAAGCGCGTGCTGGGTAATGCTGAAAAGCTCTACACGGCGGCCATGAGCGCGCATGAGCTGCTGTATGAATCGGAGAGTTCTGCTGAGAGTGCCCTGGGCGGGGCGCTAAAGCATCTCGAAGAGCTGGCGCGGTATGATGCGCGATTTCAGGAACCGTCACAGCAGCTGGCCGCGGCGAAGGCGATCGTTGAGGATGTCGATGCAGAGGTGCGGGATTTTGCCGACAATGTTCATGCGGCTCCGGGGCGATTGGAAGAGATTGAAGATCGACTGGCGGCGCTTGATCGGCTGAAGCGGAAGTATGGGCAGACTTTGAAGGAGGTCATTGCCTTTGGCGCTGAGGCTGCGCGGCAGTTGGCCGAGGTGGAGAACAGAGACGCGCTGCTGGTGGAGTTGAAGGCAAAAGAGGAGCAGGATGCTGCGGCGTATCGCGTCGTTGCAGCGCAGCTTAGTACGAGCCGGGTGGACGCGGCGAAGCGTCTCGAGAAGCTGGCAGAGGCCCAGATCAATGACTTGGCGATGAGCACGCGATTTCATGTTGAGGTTGCGGCCGACAAGGCTCCGGAGAACTGGACTGCGCATGGTTGGGACAAGGTGGAGTGCCTCATCGCAACGAATATGGGGGAGCCGTTGAAGCCGCTGCATGAGATTGCGTCGGGCGGCGAGATGTCCCGCGTAATGTTGGCGCTGAAGGTGACGGTGGAAGAAGCGGCTTCTGGTGCTGTCGGGCGAAAGAAAAAATCGGTTCTGCCGCGAACCCTGGTGTTCGATGAGATCGATATCGGCATCGGCGGTCGGGCGGCGGAGGCGGTCGGGCGAAAGCTGAAAACGTTGTCGAAGGGGCAGCAGGTATTGTGCATTACTCACTTACCTCAGATCGCCGCGTTCGGGGATCAGCACTTCCTGATCGAGAAGAGTGAGAAGCGGGGGCGCACGCAGACGGAGGTTCGCCGCATGGAGGACTCCGAGCGGACACAGGAGATTGCCCGCATGTTGAGTGGCGCCAAGCTGACCGAGACCAGCCTGAAGCACGCGGCACATCTGCTGGAAAGCAGCAGATAGCGCCGTCACCCTGCATCTCACAGCGCCGCATCTGCATCCGACAAGCAGAAAAGAGGGAGGCACCATGGCAGATGCGAAGAAGTGTGCAATGGACGGTTGTCTTTGTACCGTGTCTGATGGGCAGAAGTACTGTTCCGCGTATTGTGAAGCGGCAGAGGGTTTGACAACACTGGTGTGCGAGTGCGGCCACCCTGCCTGCGTCAAGCTCTAATACCGCTGCAGACGCTTTTTTGTACGAGCGATGCGGGAAAGCCGCTTAAAGTTCCGTCAAATTCGCGGCATCCAGAGGTTTTTTGTGTTTTTTTAGAATTGAGAGCTGCACCAAAGTTGGTTCAGAACAAGTTCCAAGTCATGTGTTGAACGCGGTATACTGATAGACGTGACTACAACCACAGTTGAGCGCCTCTCTGTAGACCAGAGCGGTAACGAAACCAAAACCAAGCGGGTCCTTCTCCTCAAGCCTCGGGGCTTCTGTGCCGGCGTCGTACGGGCCATCGACATTGTGCAGATCGCGCTCGATACTTTTGGCGCGCCGATCTATGTGCGCAAGGAGATCGTACATAACAGCTACGTCGTGACCGACCTGGCAAAGAAGGGCGCCATCTTCGTCAGCGAGCTGGACGAGGTGCCCGAAGGGGCACGGGTTATTTATTCTGCGCATGGGGTTTCGCCGGCGGTTCGAGAGCGGGCGAAGGAGCGCGGGCTGAAGGTAATTGACGCAACCTGTCCGCTGGTGACCAAGGTTCACGTCGAGGCGATTAAGTTTGCGAAGCAGGGCTACTCGCTCGTGCTGGTAGGACATCGCGACCACGAAGAGGTCGAGGGCACTCAGGGCGAGGCTCCGGATGTGACGCAGGTGGTCTCCACAGTCGAGGAGGTCGCGGCTCTTGTGGTTCCCGACCCGAACAAGGTGGCCTATCTGACGCAGACGACGCTTTCGCTTGACGAGGCGCGTTACATGATCGGGGCGCTGAAGCAGAAGTTCCCCAACATCGTTGGACCGCATGCGCAGGACATCTGCTATGCCACCGAGAACCGGCAGACCGCGGTCAAGAATGTCGCGCATGGCGCGGATCTTGTGCTGGTTGTCGGGTCGCGAAACAGCTCGAACTCGAACCGTCTGGTGGAGGTCTCGAAAAACCTGGATACAAATTCTTACCTGATTGACACCGCGGATGCCATCCAGCCTGAGTGGCTCGAAGGTGTCAACACGGTGGCTGTAACGGCTGGAGCGTCCGCACCTGAAGTGCTGGTGAAGGATGTTGTCGAATATCTACAAACGATGGGCTATGGTTCGGTCGATGAAGTCGAAGTCATGCCGGAAAATGTTCGCTTCGGCCTGCCGCCAGAGATCGTTCAGGCCATCGCGTCCGCGCCGCCGGTTGGCCGGTAACTAGTTTCGTAGACTGAGAGTTTGTTTTTCATGGGGACTTTTTCAAGTAATCCGAAGATCGTAAACATGCCAACGCAACCGCGCTTTGGACGAATTGACCTTGGTCTCGAGCATGTCGTTGAAGGCATGGAGCGCGCCAAGGACCGGTTGCTCAGCCTGCAGCATCCCGACGGTTACTGGTGCGGTGAACTCGAAGCGGACAGCATGCTGGAGTCCGACTACATCTTCGTACATACCTTGCTAGGTACGGGGGATCGCGGGCGGATGGAGCGGGCGGTCAACGAGATTCTCCGCCACCAGAATCAAGACGGCGGCTGGAGCATTCATCCGAACGGGCCGTCGAATATTTCGCTTGGAGTCAAGGCGTATCTGGGATTGAAGCTGATGGGTTGGTCGGCGGATCACCCGGTTCTGGTGAAGGCGCGTGAGTGGATCCTCGCCAATGGCGGCGTGACCGAGGTCAACACCTTTACGAAGATCTATCTGTGTTTCATGGGGCAATACGAGTACGACGCCGTTCCAGCAGTTCCGCCTGAGCTCGTTCTGTTTCCCAAGTGGTGGTACTTCAATATCTATGAGATCTCGGCCTGGTCGAGAGCTATCGTCGTACCTCTGTCGATTGCGTACGCGAAGAAGCCGTTCAAGAAGCTCACGAAGGAGCAGGGAATCGACGAACTGTTCGTTGGCGGCCGCGAGAATGCCCATCTGCATTTGAAGTGGGATAAGAAAAAAATCATTGGCTGGCGAAATATCTTTCTCGCGGCGGACCGGATTGCGCACTGGGCCGAACGCGTCCATATTCGTCCACTCCGCAAGATGGCTCTGAAAAAGGCGGAGCGGTGGATGCTCGAGCGCTTTGAAAAATCAGACGGCCTCGGCGCAATCTATCCTGCCATGTTGAATGCGCTGATCGCGCTGGCGTGCCTGGGATATACCCCGGACGATCCTCAGTTCATTCGCGCAATGGATGAGTTTGAGAAGCTCGGCATCGACAATCCTGAAGGCGAGCCGGACTACCCGACGCCGACCTTTCGGATGCAGCCGTGCAGTTCGCCGGTGTGGGACACCGCGCAGGCAGTCTACGCGCTGGGCGAGGCTGGTCTCGCGAAAGACGACCCGCGTATGGTTAAAGCCGCGGATTGGCTGATGTCGAAAGAGGTCCGCACCAAGGGCGACTGGTCGAAGACACTGCCCAATGTGCAGCCCGGTGGATGGTACTTCGAGTTTAACAATGAATTTTATCCCGATGTCGATGACTCGGCGCAGGTTCTCCTTGCTCTGAATTGCGTCAGCCATCCCCGGGAACGCAATCAGATCGACGTCTCGCAGCGGGCGCTGGACTGGATCTTCGCCATGCAGTGCAAGAACGGCGGGTGGGCCAGCTTCGATAAAGACAATACGAAGATGATTTTCGAGTACATCCCGTTCGCCGACCATAACGCGATGCTCGATCCCCCGACAGTTGATATCACCGGTCGCATTCTGGAGATGTTGGCGAACTATGGCTACACCCGCCGCGACAAGCGCGTGGAGAAGGCGATCCAGTTCGTTCTCAAAGAGCAGGAGCCTGACGGAAGCTGGTTTGGACGCTGGGGCGTCAACTATCTATACGGGACGTTCCTCGTGCTCCGAGGACTTGAAGCCATGGGCATATGGAACCATGAGCCCGCGATCCAGCAGGCTGCCGAGTGGATTCGCATGGTGCAGAACGCGGACGGCGGCTGGGGCGAGACCTGCGCCAGTTATGACGATCCGGCGCTTCGCGGGATTGGACCAAGCACCCCGTCACAGACGGCGTGGGCTGTTCTTGGGCTTCTTGCGGCCGGCGATACCAGGAGCGACTCTGTGGCGAAGGGCATTCGCTGGCTGGTGACCAAGCAGATGGATAACGGAAGCTGGGATGAGGCGGCGGCAGGACGCAACAACGAGGCGGTCTACACCGGAACAGGGTTTCCGCGGGTGTTTTATCTTGCCTATCACCTGTACCGGGATTATTTTCCGCTGCTCGCATTGACGACTTACAAGCGGGCGATGGAAAAAGAAGCGGCAGCAGCCTGAGAGTTACTTTCAGCAACAAGAAACGCGTTGCGAACAATTTTTGATGGAGGAGACACCGGATGGCAGTTCCAGTCTCGCAAGCCTGGACGGTTGCAACTTATGTTTTGAAGCAGAAGCTGATGGGCAGGAAGAAGTATCCGCTTGTGCTGATGCTGGAGCCGCTCTTCCGCTGCAACCTTGCGTGCGCCGGCTGCGGCAAGATTCAGTATCCCGCGCACATCCTGAAGGCGGAGCTTTCTCCCGAAGAGTGCTTCAAAGCGGCGGAGGAGTGCGGAACACCGATGGTTGCCATCCCGGGCGGCGAACCGCTGCTGCACCCGCAGATGCCGGAGATCGTTGCCGGATTGGTAGCGCGGAAGAAGTACGTCTACATGTGCACCAACGCTCTTCTGCTGAAGGAGAAGCTGCATTTGTTCAAACCGAGCAAGTATCTCTCCTTCTCGGTTCACGTGGACGGGCAGCGCGAGCATCATGACTTCTCCGTCTGCCGCGAGGGTGGATACGACATCGCAATGGAGGGTGTACGGGTTGCGGTCGAGGCCGGCTTCCGCGTTACGACAAACACGACGTTATTTGACGGCGCCGATCCCAACAGCGTGCGCGCACACTTTGATGAGCTGATGGTAGCTGGCGTTGAGAGCATGATGGTGTCGCCCGGATATACCTATGACAAGGCTCCCGATCAAAAGCATTTTCTTGGCCGAGCGCGATCGAAGAAGATGTTCCGCGCCATCCTGTCGAACCGCAAGTCAACGTGGCGATTCAACGCTTCGCCCATCTTTATGGAATTTTTGATGGGAAAGAAGGATCTCACCTGCACGCCGTGGGGCATGCCCACGTTCAGCATTTTTGGCTGGCAGAAGCCCTGCTATTTGTTGCAGGACGGCTATGCCGACAGCTTCAAGGAGCTGATGGAGACGGTGCAGTGGTCGGACTATGGGACCGAGAGCGGCAACCCGCAGTGCGCGAACTGCATGGTGCACTCCGGCTATGAAGCAAGCGGCGTGAACTACACCTTTGGCTCCCTCAAGGGTCTGCTGCAGACCGCGAAGGCGATCTTTTTCAGTAAGTATGAAGACCAGGGCGCCATGAAGCTGCTGAATGAGTGGAAGCCAGCGCACGCGGGGCCGCTCGTGCAGATTGCCACACCGGGCGCGACATCAAAGAGCGCCGAACTTCAGGAAGTCTCAGGAGACTGACCATGGCGACCCAGACGCAGGAATCCGCAAAATTGGCACAGCTGGCCCATGAGAATCCCGATGAGATTGAAGTAGCCGCCGGCCGCGAGAGAGAACAGCTTGAAGGCTGGATTCCGGCGCTGGCCACCGACGCTGAGGTCCGGGAGGCGCTAGAAAAAGCCTTTGACTATCGCGGCGACGTCACGATCACACGCAAGGACGGTCCGCAGATCGTGGGCTATCTCTTCGACCGACGCTCGGGTTCCTCTCTTGCCGATTCTTTCGTTCGCATCATCCCAGCCAACGCGCCGGCCAAGGTGAACATCGCCTACTCCGATATCGCTGCTCTCGCGTTTACGGGGCGGGATACGGCGGCGGGCAAGACCTTCGAGGCCTGGGTGAAGAAGTACTGGGAGAAGAAGGCCGCGGGCGAGCGGAATATCCAGATCGAGCCTGAGAAGCTGGACTGAGAACCTGCGTTATAGACCAGCGCTCGGCGCCGCTGCCATTGCTGGATGGATGGGGAAAGAGCGAGACGTGCGCGTATTCATTACCGGAGCGACGGGCTTCGTCGGCGGCCATGTGGCTCGGCAATATGCTGCGGAGGGCGCCTGTCTTCGGTTGTTGACCAGGCAGACAAGCCGGCTTGATTCACTTGCAGGCATTGACGCTGAGATGGTGAAGGGCGATCTGCGCGAGCCGGAAAAGCTGCGATCCGCGCTAAGTGGCTGCGATGCTCTCGTTCATGTCGCGGCAGACTATCGGCTCTGGGTGCGCGACCCGAAGCAGATGTACGCCGCCAACGTCGATGGGACGAGAGAGCTGCTGAAGCTGGCGCGTGAAGTTGGCATCCAGCGTGTCGTTTACACGTCGAGCGTTGCGACGATGGGGTTCAAGACCGACGGAACAATCGTGAACGAGGAGACTCCCGTTTCGTTGACGGACATGATTGGGCACTACAAACGATCGAAGTTTCTGGCCGAACTCGAGGCCATACAGGCTGCGAAGGCGGGACAGCATGTCATAATCCTGAATCCCACGACGCCAATTGGCCCGGGCGATGCTAAACCCACACCGACTGGCCGGATCATCGTCGACTTTCTCAACAAGAAGTTTCCTGCTTATGTGGATACGGGGCTGAACCTCGTCGACGTGGCTGAAGTGGCCCGTATGCACATGGTGGCGCTCGAACGTGGAACGCCCGGCAAACGATACATCTTGGGTGGAGAAAACCTTACGTTGAAACAGATTCTTGATCGCATGTCAGCGATCACCGGGCTGCCTTCGCCGAAGAGGAAGGTACCGCATTCCGTCGCGATGGGCTTCGCGTTCTTCGATGAGACGATCACCGGTAAGCTGCGAGGGAAAGAACCGCGTGCCACGGTTGAGGCTGTTCGGATGGGAAAGAAGATGATGTTTGCCTCATCGGCAAGGGCCGAACGCGGGCTTGGGTTTCAGGTTGTGCCGGTCTATCCCGCACTGCGGGCGGCCATCGATTGGTTTGTCGCGCATGAGTATGCGCCTGCGCCATGAGGATCGCAATCATTGCGGCGCTCCCGGGTGAGTTGAAACCTCTCGTCAAAGACTGGCAACGCGTGACCACAAACGAGAGAGGAATAAAAAAATGGATGCTCTCTCGCGACGCAGATACCTGGATCGCCGTCTGCGCTGGGATGGGCGCTGACGCCGCGCGAAGAGCGTATGCAAACGCTGTCGCAAATGGCCCGGTAGATATGCTGCTCTCGGTTGGCTGGGCAGGCTCGCTGCGTGCAGAAGTGCCCCCGGGAACAGTTCAGGTTCCAACGATTGTGATCGATGCGCAGACCGGGGAGCAGTTCAGCTTGACCGAAGGAAAAAGAAACTGGCGATTGGTAACAACCGTGCGTGTCGCTGATGAGGGCGAAAAAACGCGTCTGGCAGGAACTTACGGGGGAGCCGTTCTGGTTGACATGGAGGCAGCAACAGTCGCACGGCTGGCGGAAATGCACGGAATCCCGATGCTCTGTATCAAAGGTGTGTCCGATGCAGCCGGTGCGACACTGCCGGATTTGAATCCATTCATCGATCGAGGAGGGCAGATGCGAATGGCGCGCTTTCTCGCCTATATTGCTGTTCGACCTAGGTATTGGCCATCTCTGCTGCATCTCGGGAAGAACAGTGCACGCGCTGCAGAAGCCATGCGAGACTTAATCCTGAAGTTCATGAAAGACAAAAATGTCGAAAAGCTCATTCGAACCGGAAGTATCTAGCAACGTTCATGCGGTGCCGGCGACCATGCGTGCCGCGGTGTATCGCGGCGTGAACGATGTTCGTGTCGAGACGATCCCGGTGCCGGAGATCGGCGCAGGCGAGGTGCTGGTTAGGATTCACACCTGCGGGATCTGCGGGACGGATCTGAAGAAGATTCACACCGGCTCGCATGATGCGCCGCGCGTCTTTGGACATGAGATGTCGGGGACGGTTGTGCGGGTAGGCGAGGGCGTCAGCGGATTTGCGGTTGACGATCGCGTGATGGCTTACCACCACATCCCGTGCGGAGAGTGCTACTACTGCCGCAAGAAGACTTTCGCACAGTGTGAAGTTTACAAAAAGGTGGGATGCACTGCGGGCTTCGCTCCTTCCGGCGGGGGCTTCGCCGAGTACATCCGGGTGATGGACTGGATTGTGCGGGGCGGCCTGGTGAAGATCCCCGATGAAGTTCCGTTCGAACAGGCTGCGTTTCTGGAGCCGGTCAACACGTGCTACAAAGCAATTCAACTGCTTAATCTCAAGCCGGATGAGACGGTGTTGGTGATTGGTCAAGGCCCGATCGGCATCCTACTCGCCGCTCTGGCACGCAAGACTGGAGCGGCTGTGCTGACCAGCGATCTGTATCCGGAGCGTCACGCGATTGCGGCAAAGTTTGGTCTCGATCATCCACTCGATGCCAGGGGAGATGTCGTTGCAGCCGCGCGCACGGCCACGGAAGGCCGTGGGGCAGATGTCGCTCTGCTTGCGGTGGGCGGCAATGCCTTGATCAAGGTTGCGATGGACGCCATCCGGCCGGGTGGACGCGTCGTTCTGTTCGCTCAAACGCAGCATGGTGAGGCGCCCTTCGATCCCGCCGCGGTTTGCATGGACGAGAAGACGTTGATGGGCTCCTATAGCTCGTCGGTTTCGTTCAATGAGGATGTCAACCGGCTGGTCTTCGATGGCTACAGCACCGGATTCGACCTGACGAACCTCATCTCGCACCGTTTTTCATTGGAGGACGCAGTTGCTGCAATCGAGTTGGCGTCGAATCCGCAGGCCGATTCCATGAAGATCGTCATTCAGCCGGGAAGCTAATCGCGGATGCGCTTTTTGACTTCAACATTCAGGCGTTTGATCTTCTGGTTGAGCGTAGAGAGCGGGATCTTGAAGTACTCCGCTGCGTCGGTCTGATTCCAGTGGCAGCGCTCCAGCCGGTCCGAGATAATGCGCCGCTCGATCTCCTCCATCAGGTCGAAGAGGGAGGCATTCGGCTGGTGGTCCAGCAGACTTGCGGAGTAGGTGCTCCCGGTCAATTGGGTCGGCAGAAGATCGGGGCTGATCGTCCGGGATGTGGAGAGAACAACACCGCGCTCCATGGCGTTTTCGAGTTCGCGTACATTGCCTGGCCACTCGTAGTCCATGATGATACGCATAGCCTCCGGCGAGAGCGAACGGATCTCCGTGCCGTTCTCTTCCGCGTAAAACTTCAGGAAGTGAGCGGCGAGTAGGGGAATATCTTCGCGGCGGGAGCGGAGCGGAGGCAGTTCCAGCGAAATGACATTCAAGCGGTAGAAGAGATCTTCACGGAAACGGCCTTCGCGCACCGCCTCCTGCAGATTGACGTTGGTCGCGGCGATGATGCGAACGTCGACCTGGATCTCCTGGACTCCTCCAAGATGCATGAAGCGCCGGTCCTGCAGAACGCGCAGAATCTTCGCCTGCATATCCATGCCCATGGTGCCGATCTCGTCGAGAAAGAGCGTGCCGCCATTAGCCACTTCGAAGAGGCCCTTCTTGGCCGTGACCGCTGACGTGAAGGCGCCTTTTACATGGCCGAAGAGTGTCGATTCCAGCAGCTCCGATGGCACCGCGCCGGTGTTGACCGGAACGAATGGACGGTCGCGGCGGGGCGAGTTGGCATGAATCGCCTTCGCGATGAGTTCCTTGCCTGTACCGCTCTCGCCCTGGATGAGAACGGTGGAGCGGCTCGGGGCAACCTGGGCGATAAGGTCGAACAGGCGCAGCATCGGTTCGCTTTTGCCGACGATATTTTCGAAGTTGTAGCGCTGCTTCAAAGTGCGCTTGAGTTGGACGACCTCTTCCTCGGCGCGATGCCGGGCGACGGCGGCGCGAATATCGGCGAGCAGTTTTTCGTTGTCCCACGGCTTCTGGACGAAGTTCTCCGCGCCTGCGCGAATCGCGTCTACGACGTTGCCGACCGTGCCGTACGCGGTAATCATGATGACAGGAAGATTGGGCTGCATCTCGACGATGCGAGGCAGCAGATCGATACCGCTCTGGCCGGGAAGAGCAAGGTCCAGAAGCAGCAGATCGTACTCGTTGCGCGACAACAGCTCCATGCCCGATGGGCCATCGACGGCAGTGCTGACAGAGAATCCCTCTAGGGTCAGAAGGGTGTCGAGCGATTCGCGAATCGCCTCCTCGTCGTCGATGATGAGGAGGCGTGGATCTCCCGCCACGCGCGCCGTGCGTTGCAGATGAAGAGCCTCGGAGGCGAGCTCAGTTATTTCAGACATGAATCGTCTTCCTCTCGATGTCCTGTACGCTGCTCTTAGGCCCATCGGCAGCGATTGCGGGACGTGTGCCGGAGGATGGGAACTCCAGCTGGAAGGCTGTGCCGACGCCGAGCTCGCTCTCAACATGGATCTTGCCGGCATGTTCCTGCATGATCCCATAGCTGACAGCAAGGCCAAGGCCGGTGCCCTTATGCGCTCCATCCTGCGGCTTGGTTTTCGTCGTAAAAAAGGGGTCGTAGATGCGGTGAAGATGTTCACTCTCGATGCCGCCGCCGGAGTCCTGGATGCGCACCAGCACACGCCCCGCTCCATTGAAAGTCGCAATCTTGAGCGTTGCGTTTGTGGTTCCGAACATCGCATCCTTCGCGTTTAACATCAGATTGAGTATCACCTGTTGGAGCTTGCCCTGATTTCCGTGGATACGCGCGAGATGCGGGTCGAAGTTCGTCTCCACGCGAATCTGCGATGTCTTGAACTGATGCTCGAGCAGGGTCACGGTGTCGCCGAGAAGATCGTTCAGGTTCAGGCTGGTGAATTCCGTGCCGCTGGTTCGAGAGAAGTTGAGCAGGCCGTTGACGATCTCTGAGGCGCGGAAGGTCTGCTGCGTGATTTTTTCGAGCACCGGCGCGAGCCGCTCGTCGTCGCGCATATGCTTGGTCAGCATCTGTGTGTAGCTGGAGATTACGGCCAGAGGGGTATTCACCTCATGCGCTACGCCGGCGGCCAGCAAGCCGATGGAGGAGAGCTTCTCCGACTGGGTCAGTTGAGCCTCCAGCTGAATGCGGTCGGTAATGTCATCGACCAGAATGATGCGGCCCACAGCGACGAAGTTACGGGTGACGAGTGGTGCAATGGCGATATTGGCGATCCGCTCGCTTCCGTTGGGCAGCATCAGGCGGAACTTGTACAGCGTGTGAGTGCCATGTTCCTCGCGCACGCTGTTGAATCTGGCGACAAACTCCGGCGGCAGCACTGCGGAGATCGGCTGATGCAGAACTTCGGTGCGCGGCCTCTCGTACATGCTCTCCATCTGGGTGTTCCAGCTCTCGATGCGGTCGTCGAGGTCCACCGCGAAGACCCCGATGTTGATGGACTCGACGATATTCTCGTGGAACTCCTTCAGGCTCTCGAACTCCGTAATCTTCTGTTCCAGCCGGCGGTAGAGTTGCGCATTCTGGATGGCGATGCCGATGTATCCGGCCAGGGATTCCAGCAGTTCCATATCTTCGCTGGAGAGAAAGTCGCCGTCATCGGTGCGGCCCAGGCCAATTACGGCTACGGTCCGGGTGCCGCTGCCTTCGCGATTGGCGACGCGACAGGGAAGATAATAATTCAGGTCGAGTCTTCCGGCGCTGTGCCGCTGGGCCTCCGGCAGACGAAGGACGTGTTGCGGATTCTCCAGGAAGATGTGGTTATTCGCACCCGGCCTGTCGAAGTCGAGGAAGCGAACATCCAGTGTTCGCAGATCGGCTGAGTGCAGATTCGTGAGACCATGCGAGGCAGCCAGATCGAAGTGTCGAGCGCTGCCTGGCCGGCCGTCGCCCTCCGATGCGAGGAAGACAGCGACGCGGGTTACAAGCAATGCCTGGGGCAGACGCTCCACGATGGAGTCGAGCAGAGCGCGCAGATCGGTCTGCGAGTTGATGCCGCGGCCGAACTCCACCAGCGTCTCGCGGTAATCAAAGCGCTTCTGATCGAACGCGCGATCGACCCATGCCTGAATCGTCCGCTTCAGCGGCTCGAAGGCGATTCCGGCAATGATGATTGCCGCCAACAGACCCCAGAAACCGAACTGCGGCGATAGGCGGCTGTGCACAATCTCGCCGGTAACCGCGACGACGGCAAAGTAGACGCCGACGAGCAGGGCGGTTGCGAGCGTGTAGGTGACGCCGCGCTTGAAGATGAGGTCGACGTCCATCAGCCGGTAGCGGACGATGGCCCAGCTAAAGGTCAGTGGAAGAATGACCAGCGACAAGCCTGCGAGTTTGGTCAGAGAACCAGGCATTGCCCAATCGGCGAGGTAGGGAATTACGTTGAGCACAGTGAAGGGAACGACCGCAAGCAAGGTCCCGCGAGTAAGCCACTTCAGCTGCTGACGCTCCAGCCCCGACTCGGCATGGCGGTACCGGAACCGGAAGACGATGGCAGCGACCACGTAGTACAGCGCGAGATAGCCGAGCGAGATCTGATCCAGACGATGCAGCAGGACCTCTGTCGCCGACCAGAAGTGAATCGCCGTGTATTGCAGGCCGAGGAGAAAGATTCCCGGCACATACAGCAACGCGCAGATCAGCCTCCGTTTGAACCGATTGCGCTGATCGGAGGCGTAGTTGTCCGAGAAGCTGACGGCAAAGTGCAGGAAGAGGGCTGGCTGTAACGCCTGCGCCACCATGAAGCCCCAGTCGAAGATGCCCAATTCGCCGGTTGACCGGAAGCTGTAAAGCACAAAGGAAGCCAGACAAAAGACATAGAAGTGGATCGATTTCGGTGCAGTCCAGCGCCGGAACAACACATAAATCCCGATGCAGAGGTAGACCAGAGCGATAAACCGCAGATACTGATTAAACGATCTGTCCTTGGGCTCCAGAATGACCTGGATATCAAGTCGCGTCGCGCCGTTCAGATCAATCGATTGCGGAACCGGTCTGCGGATAGAGTAAGTCGAATGTGCCCAGATGCCGCTGCGATACATCTCGCGGCCCAGAGAAGCGACCCGCGGTGTCGGCTGGTCATTGACGCTGAGCAGAACATCGCCGGTCCGTATTCCGGCGCGATGCCCAGGTGAGCTCGGCGGCACCCTCTCCGCACTCAGGCCACCGTTCGCCTCAACCCACCAGACGCCATCGGTCGGAACGTCCAGCCCATTTTCGTGCTCGAAGTTCATTGCCGCCAACACGCATACTGCAACGGTCGCCAGAGCGAGCGCGATGGCCAGGACTCGGGTTTGGGCGGCGTTCTTCATGAAACCTGGCAATATATAAGCACATCAGTGACCAAACCCATAAGCACGTTAATGCGCTAACTAATAGTCGCGTCGCGCCTATTTCTACAAAAAATCATAGCCCTATTCCGTAATTCACATTATAGAGGCTGGTGGTATCTTACGCCTCAGACAGCCGTATTGTTCCGGCGAAAAAGAGTTCGTCGCGCCCAATGCTTATGTCAAAGTTTTGTCATGCCAGTAAAAATCGTCAGGAATTTACACAATTTTCCGATAAACCGCTTGGGAACTATTAACATTCCTGTAATAATCTGCGCTGGACGAGTAGCCGGGATGGCCAACGTGACGCTCTCTCCAGATAAACATTTGAGGCGGCAGTAACTGTGACGGAAGGACCTACCAATATCGAAGAGGCTTTTGTCCTGGTCCATGGAGCCAAGATCCATTATCAACGCGCGGGCACCGGGCGTCCTCTGCTTCTGCTGCACGGTCTGGTTGGCTCAGCGAAAAACTGGCGCCGCAACATCAACTTCCTTTCGCGCGATTCAAGCGTGTACGCCATCGATCACTTCAACATGGGGCAGTCGGAGCGTGTTCCCGGCCTGAACGCCGGGCTTGAGGCGACAGCCGACCGTTTGGCTGCGGTCATGGACGCTCTCGGCCTGGACGAGGCGGATATCTCCGGCCATTCGCATGGTGGCGCGGTGGCGATGATGTTTGCCGCTCGACATCCCGAACGCGTCCGCCGCCTCATTCTTTTCGCTCCGGCGAATCCATTCTGCGACCTGGGAAAGCATCTGATTCGGTTCTACCAGACGCGCTTCGGGATCTGGTTCGCGCGCTGCATTCCCGTCCTGCCGCGGATGCTGAAGGCGACCGCGCTCAGCCATATGTACGGCGATCCAACGCGCGTATCGCCGGACGCGCTCGACGGGTACACCCAGGGGCTGCACATCCCCGGCACCGTGGACCACGTGCTGCAGATCATTCAACGGTGGTTTGAGGACATGGGCCTCCTCCGTTCGGCACTTGCCGGGGTGTCGGCGAAGCCGATCCTGTTGATCTGGGGGGACCGGGATCGCGCGGTCGGCCTGAATTCCGCGCGCGAGTTGCAGCGTACTCTCCCGCAGTCGCGCCTGATGGTTTTGCCCGGCGTCGGCCACATCCCGTTCGAAGAGATGCCCGATATCTGCAATGAGGCAATGCGCGACTGGCTCATCCAGCCTGCTCCGTCGGAGAGCCATGCCCCGGGCGCTCCCATCCGCAGCCAATCCGTCGGGCGCGTTACACCTGAAGTGCGCGGCGCCGCCTGATTCAGCTCAGTCCAATCTCACTCCGCAACCACGAACGAATCTCCTCCTGCATCAGGTTCAACTTCGGGCCGGGTGAGTCGGTTGTGCCCTGAAAGAAGTGATCGGCTCCCGCAATCCAGACCAGCCGCTTCGGGTCCGGCGCGCGCTCAAAGACCTCTTCCATCACCACGCGCGGACCGTACTGATCGTGATCTCCGCTGATGAAGAGCTTCGGCGCGGTGCACTTCGGCAGAAATCCGTAGGTGTAGTCGCGGCCCTCCGCGCGAACCGGCACTCCCAGGCCAATCAACCCTTTCACCCGAGGATCGCCGCAGCAAGCGCGTAAGCCGACGTTCGACCCAAAAGAAAAGCCGGCGAAAATAATCGGCAGATTGAAATTCTCTTCCATCCAATTCAGTGCGGCTTGAACATCCTCCTGCTCGCCGTACCCCTCATCGTGGATGCCTTCGCTCAAGCCGACGCTGCGAAAGTTGAACCGAAGCACCGGAAGACCAAAGGAGGAGAATGCCTTCATCGTGTGGTAGACCACCTTGTTGTGCATCGTGCCGCCTCCGTGTGGATGCGGATGACAGACAAGCCCGGCGAATGGTGCGTCGGGCCGGCCGGTATTTAGAAGAGCCTCAAGCCGGCCCGCAGGACCGCGAAGATCGTCAATCGATTTAATTTGCGAAGAGAGGATTTGCGTCATCCCTTTCAGTTTATCGGGAGCTGGGATCATTCGACGTTCACACGCCATCACGTATGCTGGAATACATGGCGATCGACCCCATCCAACTGACAAAGCAGCTTGTAAATATCGAGTCCACTACTTACTGCGAGGGGCACGCCGGCGTTTTTCTGCACGAGTATTTGACATCTCAGCGCTATGCCGTCGAGCGCATGCCGGTAGAACAACCGGATCGCGCCTGCACCCCGGGGGCGGGAAGCGGCGAACGGTTCAATGTCTACGCCGCGCTGCCCGGCATTACCCCGGATGTTGTGCTCTCGACCCACATGGACACGGTTCCTCCGTTTTTCGGTGCCACCGAAGACGACGAATTCCTCTACGGCCGCGGCGCCTGCGATGCGAAAGGCATCATCGCCGCGCAGATAGCGGCGGCCGACCAGCTGCGGGAGGCAGGCGTCAAGTTCGGTCTGCTCTTTCTCGTCGGTGAAGAGCGCGATTCAGCGGGAGCTGTCGTAGCCAACAAGTCTCCCAAGGGATCGAAGTTTCTCATCAACGGCGAACCCACCGACAACCGCCTTGCGCTTGCCTCGAAGGGCGCATTGCGAGTGGAACTCCGCGCCAAAGGCCGTATGGCGCACTCCGCTTATCCCGAGCTTGGCGACTCCGCCATCAACAAACTGGTTGAGGCGCTCCACGACGTGCTCGCGATGCCGCTGCCAGTCGAACCGGAGATCGGTCCATCGACTCTCAACATCGGTTTGATCGAAGGCGGCCGCGCACCCAACGTCATTGCAGACACAGCGGAGGCGCACATCCTGATTCGGCTGGTCGGTCCGTCAGAGGGGACGAAGAAAGCGATTCTCGCAACCGTGGGCGACCGCGCCGACGTCGACTTCAGCCTGGACCTGCCCTTCGTCCGCATGCGCAAGATCGACAGTCTCCCGACCATGATTGCCAGCTTCGCAACAGATATTCCCGCGCTCACCGCCTGGGGAGAGCCCTTCCTCCTGGGCCCCGGTTCCATCCACGTTGCTCACACCCCCAACGAAAAAATCGCGAAGAAAGAGCTGCTGCAAGCCGTCGACTTGTACACAGTACTCGCCACGAGTCTGGCACGCAGCCTCTAGTCTGCCCATGCATCCTCTGCGCAAACTCCTGATCTTCTTCGCCGCTCTCCTAGTGCTGGTGATTGCTGGCGTCGCCATCGTTTATCGGAGCATCCCCGCTACCAATACCAGCCTCACCCACTTCGATACCATCATTGTCCTTGGCACTCCTGCCAGCCCCGACGGAACACCGTCGCCCGAGCAGCGCGAACGCGCCCTCGAAGGCATTCGCGAGTTCAAGGCCGGGATCGCTCCTCATCTCATCTTCACCGGCGCCGCCGCCCACAATC
>JAOAPF010000498.1 GCA_025462755.1 Edaphobacter sp. | reverse complement strand
CCAGCGTCGACTCCTCGAACGGTTTCGGAATTGCCGTGCCGGCATTGTTCACCAGCACATCAAGTCGGCCGAAGGTCGAGACGGCCTTTTCGACCGCACCCTTGACTGCTTCGATGTTGGCAGCGTCTGCCTGGATTGCGATGGCCTTTCCGCCGCCGAGTTCAATCGCTTTGACTACGGCCGAGGTTGCGCTCGCGTCCTTCGCATACGTGATGGCTACGCTTGCTCCATCGGCGGCCAGACGCTTCGCAATGGCTGCGCCAATGCCCCGGGAGCCGCCGGTTACGAGTGCCACTTTTGTCGATAACTTAGACATG
Source organism: Edaphobacter sp. (assembly GCA_025462755.1). Taxonomy (GTDB): domain Bacteria; phylum Acidobacteriota; class Terriglobia; order Terriglobales; family Acidobacteriaceae; genus Edaphobacter. Next base: position 5,898 of record JAOAPF010000498.1, on the reverse strand, counting down.
GATCTCCTTTGACTTTCTGCGAACAACTCACTACCCAGCTGATTCCACTGACTGCGACCTTACTCGGGCCTGCTAGACGGTTATGAACCGTTTAGTTCTATATGATGACGGCGGGGCAGCGGGGATGCAGAGATATTGAACTATTTAGTTCTTTATCGGATAATGTGTGGATGGGGCGCCCGAAGAACTTTAGTCGTGAGGAAGTGCTGGAGAAGGCGATGCCTTTCTTCTGGAAGCACGGATTTTCGGACACGAGTCTTCAGGACCTGGAACGAGCCACAGGCGTGAACAAGTCAGGGCTGTATACGGAGTTCCGAGACAAGGAAGATCTCTTTGTAGCGTGCCTTCGGCACTATCTTGAGAGCCAGGAGAAGAGGGGACTTCTCACGAAGGAGCCTCTTGGGTGGAACAATGTCGAAAATTTTCTCACGAATGGTCCTCTCAACAAGGGGGAACAGCAGGGATGTTTTTCCGTCAACTCTATGCGGGAGTTCGCTATCCTTCCGGATGAGGCGTATGAGGTCGTGACGGAGAATCGAGCGCTAGTGCAGCACCTTCTCGCCATGAACATTGAGGCCGAAAAACCCAAGATGGCACCTTCCGCAATTGCGGAGATGGTGCTGTCCTTCTTCTCCGGATTATGCATTGAGCGCAACCTCAAAGCCGGCAAAGCCTCGTCAACCCGTAAGATTGAAAACTTTATATCAGCGCTTCGTAGTCTCTAGGTCGAACGATTGGTTCCCTGAAGTCGGCATCGCGACCGTGATGTCGTGATGCCGCGGCCAGGAAATGTCCGTCGCCATGCCCGTTTCCCGGTACTGAAATGCGGATGGAGAGCCCGGACGAGAACTCCCCATCCCGTCAACGATTCAGGCCAATCGGCCAAATCATGGTTAAATTTTCAGCGCGAAAGGAGCCATAACGTGGCAGGTACTGCCATTTTATGGTTCAAATCACAACCTGTGCTTTAAAGCATATCTTTGCCGGCTGAAAGCATAATCTGGCCGGCCTAGCGCCCTGCAACTGGTTGATTTTGCGTTAAGATTTTCCGGAGGCTTAAAGCATAATCGTGCCGCAAGTGCGGGGGATCGCCGGTAGGTACTGTCGATTCGAGCATGAGTCGGCCGAAGTTAAACAGGGTGGCAGTGCAGCGGCACGTAATGAATCGTGGCCCGCTTTGCAGGTCGTATTGTCGAGTGTAGCCGGAATGGCTACACTAAATGCAGGGGGTGACATATGCGTCAAGTTTCGCTACGGGAGTTCCGGACTCGAGGTTCCAAGGCGTTGGAAACTGTGCCGAATGGGGAGACAGTGTTGCTGGCGGGCCAGAAGGGGCCGGCATATTTTCTGATCCCCGTACTCGGAGATGTCATCTTGGAAGACCGGGAACTGCGGCGGGCTATGGCGAAGGCAAGCCTGCGTAAGAACTGGCGCCTTGCGGAAGCGGCTGGGGGGGACCTGAGTGACGAGGAGATTGACCGCGAGATTAATCAGGTCCGTGTCGTCCGCCGACGCCGGAAGACCAAATGAGACTGGTCGTCCTCGACACCAACATCATCGTATCCGCTGGAATCAAGCCGGGAAATACTCCTGCGAAGCTCGTTATGGATTGGGTGCTGGAGGGGCAGATACAAGTGGTCACCAGTCCATGGGTTGTTAGCGAGTATAGGGAGGTAGTCCGGCGTACAAAATTCCGCCGCTACGGATTTCCTCCCCATTGGTTGGAATTCCTCATTGAGGAGAGCCTGCGCCTTCCAGACCCTGCAACTTGGGCCAAGCGAGGACCGGATCCAAAGGATATGCCCTTTCTCGCCCTGGCCCACATGGCAGGAGCTTGGCTCGTGACAGGGAATCTCAAGCATTTTCCAGAGACCGTTAGGAATGGGGTCACCGTGCTTTCGCCGTCGGAGTACCTGACACACCTTGGGGAAGATTGACAGCCACCGTCTAAATCATGTGGTGGCTACTCACGCTCTGAGTAGCAGGACCCTGCTAAATCGTAACTCTATAGCACGCAATTGCCGCCCCGGCACCTCGCAAATGATCACTTCGCATCAAGGAGCAGACTTCGTTGCTCTTGGAGCTTCGGGCATAATCTTGCCCCGAGTGGGCTCCTGCACTCATACAAACAGAGGTCATTTGAACCATAACCCTGCCAAACGGCAAAAATATGCCTTAAATCACACTCAAAACCATTCCTCGAGTCCGGAGATCCTATGCGCAATGTTGCTCGTATTAAACTTGGCTACTACCCTCTTCCCCGTGACGAGGGATCTCGCCTCAGACAGCTTCTCAACTTCCCTCCGGACCCGGCGTCAGTACTGGACCCATGCGCCGGAACTGGAGCTGCGCTTCTCCAACTCACCGAGAATGCCAACGCGAGCCGCTACGCGGTGGAGCTCGATGCCGGGCGGGCGCGCCAGGCGAAGAATGCGGGTATCGACACGATCCACGCCAATATATTCGACGTATCCGCAAAGGTCGAGAGCTTTTCTCTGCTGTATCTTAATCCTCCCTATGATTCGGAGGTGAGTTCCTTCGGCAACCAGCGCATGGAGTTGTTGTTCCTACGGCGAACCCTTCGCTGGCTGGTGAATGGCGGGGTCTTGGTCATGGTCGTGCCCCATTCGCAGCTTCAGGAATGCGTGCCTCTACTGTCCGAGGCTCTCACGGAATTCAGGGTCTTCCGTCTGAGCGATCCAGAGTCCGAAAGGTTCGACCAGGTGGCCTTGCTTGCCGTTCGTTCACGCGTCAGTGGCGCTGCCTATGAGGCAAATCGTCAGAGGCTGATTGAAGCGATCTGGAAGTATCCGCTCCCGGTCCTCTCGGGTTGCGAGGAGCCCTATGATGTCCCGCCCTCGCCTCCGACGCAGATGGTGCATCGGGGTCTGCCCCTCGACGAACTCGAGGACCTTGCGATCTCCTCCGCTGCGTGGAATAAGACACGTTCATTTCTCCTGCCTAAGGAGGAGTCCGCGGTTGGCAGACCCATCACACCTCTCCATGGCGGCCACGTCGGACTCCTCTGCACGGCCGGTCTCCTCAACGGCACCTTTGGGGATGGACAGGACCGCCACATCGCGCGCTGGAGAACCATCAAGTACGTGACCACGTTCGAGGAGAAGATCGAGGGCTACACCGAGATCCACAAGCGAGAGCGTTTCTCGAATGAGTTGGCACTTGTCTATGCGGATGGCCGAACGCTGGTGTTGACCGACGAAAAGAAGAAGGAGAAGACCGATGCAGAACTCCCATCTGCGGCTCGGGCAGCTTGAGTACCAGCGCAGTTCGGTAAAAACCGACACTCATGTTGCCGTTCATGTCTCTCACTACATTGGCGAGAGAGAACAGGCGCACCTCCTGAGCTACTTCGGCAACGATGCAGAGGTGGCAGCGGTGACGGCTGCGATCCAGGAAAACCATCAGTTCCATCTGAGGTTTCCGGACGGGTCGAAGCAGCGGATTGGCTTCGGAGCCGATGCCTCCTGCTACAAGGGAAACCTGAACCTTCCTCAATACAAGAAGTCTCTGCGCCATGTCATCGCAGTCTCATCTTGGCTTCATGCCAACGGAAGCGCAGGCCGTACATTCATTCTCCATGACGAGCCCCAAAAACAGGACCTTGTCTGGGCCACGCTGGTTAGCCTGCTCGGACTTCCCGCCGATCCCCGTTGGGGCGCGCATCTTCTTGAGGAATTGCGGCGAGACAACAAGCTCGTCTCTATCGAAGGGATTGGTTGTGCGCCAGCCGTGATTCAGGCAACGCGAGAGGAGATGCTTGAGAGAATCGGCCGTGCTTGCGCAGCAGGCGATCTTCGATTCCCGGAGAAGAATGGGCCGGTGACGTGGCCAACATTCGACATGAAAGAAGCTCTCACGTTAGGTGCATGAAGCGCACCATTTGATTTTCATTTCCTTCGGTCCAAGCGAAAGGCCAGCTTACAGAGACCGTTACGAAAACTGATATTGATAACTGCTCAATGGTGCTCAATGGCGACCGCTCAAAAACGAGCGGTCGCCGTTTGTTTACGGATTCTGAAAGAACTTAACTGCTTAGGCCCTGTAGTGGACTTCTATGAGTCTCGCTGCTTTTAGGAGAAGTCAGTTGAGGAGCTCAGGTCGCGCCATTTTTGGTCTGATTCCAACTTCGCAAGGTCATTGCTCTCTATCGCTCGAAGAGCATCGCTACCCAGGATCAATCGAAGCGGCGGCTCGGCAAGACTCGCAACATGAAGAATGGCCGCCGCAGCTCTAACGGGATCGCCCGGTTGTTTTCCATTGAAATCACGTTGAAATCTCGCGGTTTTGCCAACGGTAGCATCGTACTCGGGACGGCCCTCCTGGATCACGGTCGATGAGCCAGCGAAATCTGTGCGGAAACCACCGGGTTCAATAATCGTCACTTGCACACCTAGCGGCCCAACTTCTTTCGCCAGGACTTCCGAGAACCCTTCAACGCCCCATTTCGCGGCAGCATATGGTCCGCGACCGATTGGCCCAATACGACCGCCGACCGATGAAAGCTGAAGAATATGACCGGACCCTTGTTCGCGCATTAAGGGAATGGCCGCCTTCGTGACATTGATGACCCCGAACAGGTTGGTCTCAATTTGAGCCCGGAACTCGGCAAGACTCGTGTCCTCAATTGGGCATACATCGCCATAGCCTGCGTTGTTGGCGAGGACATCAAGCCTTCCGAAGGTCTCTCTCGCTACCGCAATAGCATCGAGTGCCGCCTGCTCGTTCGTCACATCAAGAGCTACAGTGCGGACTTGATCTCCATACCGCGCGGCGAAATCGCTGAGGTGCTCCGGGTTGCGAGCTGTCGCAACCAGCTTGTGGCCGGCGTGAAGCACCGCCTCAGCAAGTGCGCGCCCCAATCCTCGCGTACTTCCAGTGATTAGCCATACCTGAGTCGCGGGTATCTTTGTGTCTGACATAGCATTCTTCTCCCTCTTCAATCATGGGCGGCCCACAAATTCACGTCAAAAAGTGCAAAAATGCACTATGGCGCTTGTGAGGAGATCAGGTCTCAGAGAACGCAAGAAGGCAGCGTTACGGGGTCATCTCGTCGATGCTGCCATGGATCTCTTCCTTGAACGAGGTTTCCATGGCACCTTGGTTGACGATATCGCTGATGCTGCTGGCATCTCCCGTCGAACCTTCTTCCACTACTTTCCTGCTAAACAGGACGTGATTGTCGATTGGTTTCGGCAGCAAGGTGAATATCTTTCTACTGCATTCATCGCACGTCCGGCGAGTGAGCCGATTTGGAGTTCCTTACTTGCTGCTTTCATCCAAATGCACGATTTTTATGGCAAGGACGATCGTCGAGTCATCGAACTGCGGCGAATGATCCATTTGGAGCCGGCGCTCCTCGCCAAGAAATATGACTTCTATGTCTTTGTCGCGCAGATGCTGCTAGCACCGGTCAAGGCAAGACTGGGCAATTCAAAGCGGAGCAGCTTGGTCGCGCATGTTTTCGTGCAGGCTGCGATCGGTGCCTACAACGCTACAAACGGCGAGTGGGCTCCGAAACCAGGTTCTCAATCCTTCAATGCCCTAGCAAGAAGAGCCTTCGCGCTTGCGAAACCCGCAATTGCTCAGTCCTGAAGATAATTGCAAACCTGCGGACGCTGCTGCGGTTTGAAGAAAAGTTTCGTCACAACCTCTTACTCGTGGCCTTTAGCTTGAGGTTTGACTCGTCCAGGAGACTCCTATGGCAAACACGGAATCCCAACCGCAGACCTTCGTCGAGATGGTGCTTGTTTTACTCGAAGACCGCTTTCCATGGCTTGGCATTAACCGCGATGCGTCCGGCTCGGACACAGTCGATGCGCTCAACGATCTGCATCGGACGCTTCGAACCGCAAAGAGGGAGGCGGCGCGGCTGCAACC
>JAOAPF010000552.1 GCA_025462755.1 Edaphobacter sp. | reverse complement strand
TCGCGCCGGTCTAAACGCATCGCCAAAGGCCGGCCCTTACGCTTCCCCATCCCGTTGCTCCGAATGCGCTCTATTCAGAGTAATATTTGCAAGCCTTGACATCAGGGACTTGGCAATATCTATGTTTTGGGGGTGAACGTGAGTTCACAGCTGAAGAAGCTAATAGGCCACGTAACCCTGCAAAGGGATCTATTTCTTAGGTTGTCGGTGTGGCTAATTTTGGTGTCGCACGTCTCGGCGCAGCAATCGGTAGTGCAATACATTGAGTATCCTCAGATTTTGGGGAAGGTGCAGCCCCTGCACTTGAGCGGTGTTCCGAAGTGGGCGACGTTTGACGGAGAACTACGTGGACGGACGGAGAGCCAGACCTCTGTCAATTACATCCCGGGCAACGAACAACTCTATGAGTTGACGCGTGTTTATGGCGGTATGGAAGTCCGCCCGTCGAAGTATCTGACCGCTCACATCCAGTTCATCGATACGCATGCGCTTGGTCTACCCTTCCAGTACATCGCGGCCAATATGCGGGACACGTTCGATGACCGGCAGGCATATCTCGACTTCCACATCAAGCGGTACAAGATCATCGCGGGACGGCAGGAGTTGAGGTACGGCGGCGAGCGTCTGGTCGGTATCAGCGACTGGACTAACAACAGCCGTAGCTGGGACGGCTTTCTGGGGCGGGTTGGAGATAAGAACCGCTTAGACCTTTTCGCAACATCCGTCGTCGTGGTCCATCCGACTTCTCTGGATACGCACGGAGCCGGACTGACCTTTTTCGGTGCTGTCGGCACTATAGGGACGTGGGTTCCGCATGCGGTGATTCAGCCGTTTGTGTATGTCAAGGCATTCCCGCGGGTACAGAGCCAACAGGGGATCTTCGGTACCGAGACGATTGCAACGCCGGGAGTGGAGGCAGCAGGAAATATTCCGGGAGGGTTTGACTTCGACGGTTTGATCGCGCTGCAGCGAGGCAGCTATGCGAACGATTCGGTGGTGGCGAGCGGAGGGTACATCAAGGCGGGCTATAGCTCGCAGGCTATTTTCCTGAAGCCGCGTCTGCTGGGGGAATACGACTATTCTTCAGGCAATACGCGCAAGGACCTTACCAAGATCAATACGTTCGACCAGCAGTATCCCAGCAATCACAACGCGTTCGGCCTGACGGACCTGTTCGGCTTTCAAAATATCAAGGAGGAGCGCATCAATGTGGATTTGTTACCGGCCAAGCACGTGACCGTGCTTCTGCAGCAGGAATGGCTGCAGGTCGCTTCAAGGTTCGACAATATCTACAGCGGCAGCGCTGCAACAGTGGTGAAGGCGCCCACGACGGGGTTGTTGAGCGACGACATTGGTAGGGAGTTCGACGCTTCAGGCAAGTGGGCGATCAACGACTACCTGGTGATGAACGTTGGAGTCGGCCACTTTTCGCCGGGAGCCGCTATGCGGGAAAACGGCCACGGGGCGCCGCTGACGGTGGGTTACATGTCCTTAACCTACCGCTTCAAACTGAGTCGTAAAAGCGCGTCTCCGGCACCGTAAGAACAAGATTTACAGAACGCAGCTTTGAGTGAAATATTAAAGTCGCGATGGGGTAGGGGAGAAGAAAGGACGTTCAACGTGTCAGAAGATAGAGATCAAACAAAGGTGAGCCGGCGGAAGTTTTTGGAAGCTGGATCTGCGGTGTTGGTAGCAGCAGCGGGGATGCAGACGGCCCAAGGTCAGCAGAGCAAGATTTATCCCACGGATACCCATACCGGGATCAACGAGAGCCAGCCGGGACCTAAAAATAACACGGAGCTGGATGGCGAGAACCCGGATTCGGCGTGGCCGCCAGAGACGGACGCGGGTGGACAGCCTCCGTTCAAGTACTCGTTTTCGCTGGCGCATAAGCGGATTGAAGCCGGGGGCTGGACACGGCAGGTGACGGTGCGCGATCTGCCGATCTCCAAAACGATGGCTGGGGTAGAGATGCGGCTGATCTCCGGCGGCATCCGCGAACTGCACTGGCACGTTGCGTCGGAGTGGGCGCTGATGTTGTACGGTTCGGCGCGGATCACGGCAGTCGACCAGCGGGGACGGGCGTTTGTGGAGGACGTGAACGCCGGCGATCTGTGGTTGTTTCCCGGCGGCGTTCCGCATTCGATCCAGGGCCTGGGGGAGGATGGATGCAAGTTTCTGCTGGTGTTCAAAGATGGCAACTTCAATGAGTTCGGAACTTTTCTGTTGACCGAATGGATGCACCATACGCCGAAAGAAGTGCTGGCGAAGAACTTTGATGTGCCTGAGTCTACGTTCGACAAAGTGCCGAAGAAGGAGTTGTTCATCTTTCAACGAGAGTTGCCGCGTCCGCTGGCGGAAGAGAAGCGTCAGGTTGAGTCGGTGACGGGAGGAGTGCCGAATACGTTTGCGTTCTTTCCGAGCCAGATGCGGCCAAGCAAGGTGTCCAAGGGCGGCGAGGTGAAGATTGTCGACCGCAAAAACTTCCCTGCGACCGATATCGCGTCGGCGATCGTGACGCTGAAGCCAGGCGGCCTGCGGGAACTGCACTGGCATCCGAACGCGGACGAATGGCAGTACTACGTGAAGGGCAAGGGCCGGATGACGGTCTTCGCGGCAGGTGGTCTGGCGCGCACGATGGACTTCGAAGGCGGCGATGTGGGGTACATCGACATCTCGATGCCGCACTACATCGAGAATACGGGGGATGAGGACCTGGTGTTTATCGAGGTTTTCCCGACGCCATTTTACGAGGATATTTCGCTAGCGGAGTGGCTGGCGCATACGCCTGCGCGGCTGGTGGACGAGCATATCCAGGTTGGCGAGGATTTTCTAGCGAAGATTCAGAAGAAGGAGGTGGTGATTACGCCGGAGTAGCCACGACTCCATCGACATCCGGAATTAGCGACGGGGAGCTACCTTAATTTTACCGGAGTCATCCATGCTAGAGCTGGAAGTGAAAAGAATTGGACGGCTATGGACGACGTTGTGTAAAAACTCGGCCAGTCAATTTGAATTGTTGCTGACGAGCTTGCCGCAACATTCCGGCCGTTCCGGCAAACTGGAACGGTCCCATCCGCCACCAAGAGCCTGGACCAGTAAGACCGTATTCGCCATCCGGCGTCCCAGAATATTGACGGCCGTGAGTTCATAGTCAGCACGTTCTCTCGGTAGGCAGCGACTTGATAGTCATGAGCCGCAAGGGCCTGGTCTGTGAGGGCACGACGTCTTCCCGCGTCGAAGACGGTCATCCAGCCGCCCCCCCAACAGACCATAGACCGCTCGGTCCAGTGAGCAGAGTCGTGATGCTGGAACTTTCAAACCCTCCCGCTGCGCCCAAATTGATCAGCGGATAGTAGGCCGATTTCGCTACTCCGATCTGGGCATTGGCGGCGGCCACCCGTCTCTCTGCGGCCGCAATATCCGGGCGTCTTTCGAGCAGTTCCGAGGGCAGGCCGACAGGAACAAGTGGAGGTGGTGCAGTGAGAGGCAGTGGGGAAAGGCTGAACTCCGCCGGAGGTTTCCCAATTAGAATTGCAACCGCGTGTTCGTACTGCGCCCGCAGCACTCCCACGTCGATCGCCGCTGCCCGGACAGTTTGCAATTGAGTCGTCGCCTGCTCCACTTCCACTTCTGAAGCAATCCCTCCTCTGTACTGGCTTTGGGTCAAGTGCAGAGCCTCCTCATATTGCTTAACCGTAGAGTTCAGGAGTTCTTCCTCAGCATCGAGGCTGCGGGCCTGAAAGTAATCAAGGGCTAGATCCGCGTGCATGCTCAGATTGACCGTAGCCAGGTCCGCTGCACTCGCCTGCGCCTGTTCTCGATTAGCCTCCACGGTGCGTCGAACTCGTCCCCAAACATCGGCCTGGTAGGAAAAGTCGAATGGCAGCACGAAGTCGTTGTAGGTGATGCCATCGAAGGTCGAGCTCGGGGGTGGGCGGTTGGAGGACACCCTCGTCCGAGTCGCCGATGGCCCCGCCGTCACGGTCGGATAATAGTCAGCCCGAGAGTAGCGTAGAACCGCTCGCGCCTGACGGTACTGCGCCTCCGCCGCCTTCAGGTTCTGATTCGATACATTCAGTTGGAGTTCCAGCGCATCAAGCTGCGGATCTTGAAATATCGTCCACCACGTACC